>VFZP01000037.1 GCA_016871115.1 Acidobacteriota bacterium | reverse complement strand
AGAGAAGATCATTTTAGCGTGGCGGGAGGTATGCTCTAGGAACGATGACGCGCCGGATGTTGGTGTTGATGCCGGGGCGGGCGTTTGCACAAGCGCCGGCGATGACGCCGCTGGAAAAACGCGGGGGCCCTGTCCAAGACGCCCCGCCCGGAAGCGGAGGCCATCCTGCGCGAAGCGATCGCCCAGGATCCGAAAGATGGGGCCGCCATGCTGATGCTCTGCATCGTGCGCTTGGAGTTTCTTCGCAATCAACCGGCGGACCTGTCGCGCGGGCTGACGCCGCTTCTGCAAGGCGCGGCCCCGTTGCTGTCCGAACCGCCCGACCGCGCGGCGGTGCTGGAGGTGGAGGCTTCGCTGGCTCAGTTGTTGGGGCAACCGGACGCGGCAAAGGCTGCGCGGACCTCGGCCCTCGAAATCCGCCAGTCGATCATCGCGCGATTGTTCCCCGGCACGCCGGCGCCCGGCGCTGAGGCGGTCAAGGTCGGCAACGGCGTGAGTTCACCGAAGCTGACGAGCAAACGCGAACCGCAGTACGGGCCGCTTGCGCTGTTCGCCCGTTGGCAGGGTACGGCGATTCTGTCGGTGGTGGTGGGAGTGGGCGGTTCGCCGCACCAATAGAAACTCGTGCGCGGACTGGGATTGGGTTTGGACGAACAAGCGGTCGCGGCGGTGCGCGAGTGGCGCTTCGCTCCGGCCATGCGCGGCGACAAACCAGTGAATGTGTCCGCGACGATTGAAGTAAACTTCCGGCTGGCGTAGCCAGCTACTCCAGCTGGTCGTCCAGCACTTTCTGAGTCTGCTCGCGCCGGAACGTATGGAGCCGCTCGCGGTACACGGGATATTTCGCGCCCAGAATTGAAACGGCCAGCAGTGCCGCGTTGATTGCGCCCGCCTTGCCGATCGCCAGTGTCGCCACCGGCACGCCGCCGGGCATCTGCACAATCGACAGCAGCGAATCCACCCCGCGCAGCACGGCGCTCTCAATCGGCACGCCCAGCACCGGCAGAGCCGTGTGCGCCGCGGTCATGCCGGGCAAATGCGCTGCGCCGCCCGCAGCCGCGATGATTACTTCAACGCCCGCGTCTTCGGCTGAACGCGCA
Source organism: Acidobacteriota bacterium (assembly GCA_016871115.1). Taxonomy (GTDB): domain Bacteria; phylum Acidobacteriota; class Terriglobia; order Bryobacterales; family Bryobacteraceae; genus VFZP01. Next base: position 23,737 of record VFZP01000037.1, on the reverse strand, counting down.
AATTCCGACATCAGATCCGGCGTACGGTGCGCGGATACGATCCGGCACGAATGCGGCACGTCGAAACGGCGCAATATCTGGGCGGCATGCTCCATGGTGGACCAGTCAGAACGGCTGCCCATAATGACGGCCACCAGGGGACGCGGCGATGCAGCGGGAGAGTCGGCCATGGGCTTCCATTTTATGGCATCGAGCGTGCGTGTCTAGCGCGGGTGTACGCTAACAGAGTCGTGGAATGCGCAATTATAAGTTCCTCTCACGCCTCTTCGGGAGTGCTTGGAAGCCATGCCTGGGTTTCGGCGATGTTTGGGCTTTTGCTCAGCTTGCTGGGCGTCAGTCTCGCCGCCACCGGCCTGTTTGTCCGGTCGAACCCGCTTACGTACGCGGGCCTCATTCTGATCAGCGGCTTGGTGCTGGTGATTTCGACGGCAATGCTCTCCCGCTGGTTTCGCAAGTACGGGCGCAAGCGGTCGCGCCATGGCGTGTTGCCGCGCGGGCCGATGGCCGCGCTGTTCACGTTTGCCGGGCTGCTGGTGCAGTTGCTGTTGTACGCGGTTCACTTCTTCCTGGGCGTAACACGAGGGCTTTTGTTCTGAACCCTCCCCGCGTGCCGGCCGCCGCGGTACTGAGCCTGGCGGTGCTGGAGATGTGCGCCTGTGGGGGCAACCCGCCGCCGCCCGCCGCTTCCTTGGCGTCTTCTTCCAACCCTGAAGCCGAAGCCGTGGCCACGGTGGCAGGTACGGAAGGCCCGGCCGCCGATTCCGACGGTTTTGTCTACTTCACGGAACTGGTGAGCCAGCGGATTCTTGTGCTGTCGCCGAACGGTATCGTCTCGCTGATCCGCAACGATAGTAACGGTGCCAACGGCATGGTGATCGACGGGCAAGGCCGGCTGGTGATTTGCGAGGCAAGCGACCGGCGGCGGCGTCAAGCGCGGATCACGCGGCTCGATCCCAAGTCAGGCCAACTGGAGATTCTGGCCGGCGACTATCACGGCCAGCCATTCGATTCTCCCAACGACATCACGCTCGATGGCCGAGGGCGGATCTACTTCACCGACGTGGGGCCGCTCGGGTTGCGCAATGGCGCGGTGTACCGCCTGGATCCGGCGCCGGGCGGCGGCCGGCACACGATCACGCGCATTCTGGCGGCGCCGGATATTGAGCGGCCGAACGGCCTGGTAATCTCGCCGGACGACGAGACGCTCTATCTGGTGGAGTCAAACCGGGTGCCTGAGTTCGACCGCAAGAGCCGCCCGGCGCGCATGATCCGCGCCTACGATCTGTCGCCCGAGGGCACAGCCTCCAATATGCGTGTATTTCACGACTTCTACCCCGGGCGCAGCGCCGACGGCTTGTGCATCGACACGGCGGGTAATGTGTACGCGGCGGCGGGGCTCGTTCAGCGCCGGGCCACGGACGAAACGCTCGATACAAAAGCGGGCATATATGTTTTTTCGCCCGCCGGGCGGCTCCAGCGGTTCCTGCCGATCCCCGAGGATCTGGTGACCAACTGCGCCTTTGGCGGCCCCGGTGACCGTACGCTGTACGTCACTGCCGGCAAGAGCGTGTTTCAACTGCCGGTGGAAACGCCTGGAATCCGCACGCGGTAGCTTCTCAGGGCGTTTGCGATTCACGCGCCAATCGGTTAACCTCCTCCTATCGGTCTGATTGGGTGAACACGTGCTCCTGATACTTCTGTTCTTCGTTATCGTCCCTGTTGCCGGGCTTGCTCAGGGTACCGGTTCATTAACCGGCACGGTTGCAGATTCGACGGGCGCGCTTGTTCCTGAGGCGCGTGTGCAGGTGCGTAACGCCGGCACCAATGCTTTGCGCGAAGTGGCGGCGGACGGCGGCGGCAGCTTCCTGGTAACGAACCTCACGCCCGGAGCCTACGAGCTGAGCGTCACCAAAGAGGGCTTTCGCTTGTACCTCGCCAAGGGAATCGTGATCGAGATCGGACAGGTCTTGCGGCAGGATATGGCGTTGCAGGTGGGGTCGATTTCTGAGTCCATCAGCGTCACGGCTGAAGCCGCGCTGATCAACACCGAGTCCGGAGCCATCAAGGGCGACGTCATCACCAACCAACAGATCAATGAGATCCCGCTCGATGGGCGCGACTTTACTGATCTTGCGCTGCTGGCGCCGGGCGTGATCCCCATGGCCCAGGGCGTGCAAGGCTCCGGGCTTAATGTGAGCGGCGCGCGGTCTGACTCCACCAACTACTCCGTGGACGGCTTTAACGGCCGCAACCCGCGCGGCGCCGCGTCGCAAGTGCGGCCGAACATGAGCGCCATGCAGGAATTCAAGATGGAGGTTTCGGGCTTTTCGGCCGAAAACGGCCGGATGGCCGGCGGCGTGATGAACATGGTGATCCGCTCGAGTACAAACAAGCTGCACGGTGAGGTCTTTGAATTCATCCGCAACGATATCTTCGACGCGCGGTCGTTCTTCGACGCGAGCACACTGCCGCTGAGGCGCAATCAGTACGGCGCGACCTTGCACGGGCCCATCCGGCGCGACAAGACGTTTTTCATGTGCAGTTGGGAGGCCGCGCGCTAAGTGCTGGGGCAGAGCAACATCGGCAACGTACCCACGACGCTTGAGCGCAGCGGCGACTTTACGCGGTCCTGGGTGTCCGGCACGGGCGCGAAGCTCTATCTGCGCGATCCGCTCGCCACGGGCGCCTGCAACGCACCAGCGCGGCGGCCTGCTTTCCCGGCAACCGGATTCCGGCCAGCCGCTTCGATCCGATCGCGTTGAAGCTTCTCAACTACTATCCGCTGCCCAACCGCGGCGACCCGAACAACAACTTCATCAATACAGCCAAGGATTTCGACACCTTCAATAGCTACATGGTGAAGATCGACCAGCGCTTTGCTCCAAACGACGCTTTGTCGTTCCGCTGGCAGGGCCGCTATGCGCGCAACACCTCGCCGTTTGCCGGCAGCGGCCTCGGGCTGTGGCCCACGCTGGTACACGACCCCCACCAATTGGCCGGCGCCGACTGGACGCACCTGTTCAGTCCCACGCATCATGGAAGTGCGCGGCGGGTTCAACCGCAACGCGACGGACGAGGACAAGAAGTTCAAGGGGCAGAATATCGCCGAGCAACTCAGCCTCCAGGGCACCACCGGCGATCCTGAACTGCGCGGCTTTCCGAGTTTCACGATGACGGATTATCTGCCGATCGGGTCCGTCGCGGGGCAACCGCAGTATTATCACGTGACCACGTTTTTGGCCAGCACCAAGTTCACCTGGGTGAAGTCCAAGCACGCCATGAAGTGGGGCCTCGATGTGGAGCGGACCCGGTTGAATCAACCATGCTTTGACAACGCCCGCGGCACGTTCAACTTTCAGCGCAACTGGACCAATCACTCCGTGGGTGACCTGTTGCTAGGCATGCTGCAATCCACCACCCGCACGGCCGAGACCACGCGAAACTACCTGCGTTCGCTCAGTTTCGGTTCGTTCATCACCGACGACTTTAAGGTGACGCATTCGCTGACGCTCAACCTGGGCATGCACTACGAACTGGATCTGCCGGTGGTGGACCGTTATGACCGGATGTCGAATTTCGACGCCGGCACGGGCAAGATTGTCATTTCCAGCGACCGCGTGCTGCCCCAACTGGCCGAGCGTGTGGCGCGATTTAATCTGCAGAATCGCGTGGTGCTGGCCAAGGACGCCGGCCGCCCCCGGTCGCTGGTGAATGCCGACTGGATCAACTTCGCGCCGCGTTTGGGGTTTGCGTGGCGTGTGCCGCGCGTCGGCCGAACCACCGTGGTGCGCAGCGGCTACGGGATCTTCTTTACCGGGCATCTGCTGAACCCCATCCGCACCGCGTTGATGACGGGTTATCCGTTTTCAGCGAACCAGACGTTTTCGCGCTTGGCCACCAATACGTCACTCGTCACGCTGGCGAACCCTTTCCCCGACATTCGCGCCACCGAAGGCAACTCGACGAACTCCAACGGCTACGACCCGCGGCCCAAACTCGGCGATCTGCAGAGCTGGAACTTCACGATCGAGCGCGAACTGGCGCCAGGCTGGGCGCTGGAGACGGGTTATGTGGGTTCGAAGGGAACGCAATTGGGGCGGCAGTACGATATCAATCAGCCGCTACGGACGCTCAAAGCGTATCAGGCGAACGTCGCATTCCCCCGGCCGATCACGGGCATCAACACGATCAACTGCTTTTCGTTCGGAGCCAACTCCAACTATCACGCGGGGCAGATTTCGTTGCGGCGCCAGATGCGCGGGTCTTTCGTGCGGTTTAACTATTCGCTCAGCAAGTCGATTGACGATGCTTCGCAGCTCAGCGGCAACTCCGCCGGCGGCTTTGCGGGGCGCAGAACGCGCGCGACCCGAGGGCCGAACGCGCACGGTCTGACTTTGACCGGCGGCACGTGCTCGCTGCGGTCTTCGCCACGCCCGTGCCGTTCGGCAAAGGCCGGCGCTTCTTATCTGGTGTGCGCGGGTGGCGGAATGGCATCGTGGGCGGCTGGCAGTTTTCCGGCAGCGCCACGTTCTACACCGGTCAGGCGCTCACGGTGACGTCGGCAAATGTGGATACCACCCTCGGCGAATCGCCGCGGCCCAACCGCGTGGGCTCCGGGATTCAGGAAGAGATTCCGGGCGCGGGCCGCCACGGAGTCGACTACCCCTGGTACAAGATCAGCGACTTTGAGGCCGTGCCCCGTTGCGTCTCGCGCACGCAGTGCGAAGCCAGCGCATTCGGCTACACGCCCTTCCAGTTCGGTAACGCCGGCCGCAATATCCTCGACGGCCCCAGCCAGCATTTCGTCAATCTCGCGCTGCTGAAGAACTGCCGCTTCAAGGAAGGCCACAACATTCAGGTGCGGTATGAGTTGTTCAATATCATGAACCACCCCAACTTCCAGCTGCCGGACCGGCAGTTCAATGCGCTGGGCGGCGGTTTGATCACCGCAGTGGTGGATCGCGGCCGCGGTGGGCCGCGCGTGATGCAACTGGCGCTCAAGTATCAGTTCTGAGAAAGCGAGTTGTGTGAACAGGTCCGTCTGCATCGGCCCCGGCTCCCGGAAGGCGATAAGCTGAAAAACATGGAGTCGCGGCGGATGACGGCAATTATCGAACGCGAAGACGACGGGTTCGTCGCTCTGTGCCCGGAACTCGACATCGCCAGCCAAGGCGACTCGATTGAGGAAGCACGGGCCAACCTAATCGAGGCTCTAACGTTGTTCTTCGAGACGGCTTCCCCGTCCGAAGTTTCACGACGGCTCCAAAACGAGGTTTTCGTTACGCAGGTCGAGGTTCCGGTTGGGTAGGCTCCGAGTTCTTTCGGGTTTGGAGATTTGCCAGATTCTCGAGGAGTGCGGGTTTGTTGTGGTTCGGCAAAAGGGCAGTCACCGGATCATGCAAAAGCGTGCCGACGGCACCACATTGACCGTCCCGGTCCCGCTTCACAACCCAATGCGGAAAGGTACGCTCCTCAGCATCATTCGCCAATCGGCACTACCGAAGACCCTGTTCGAGACTGCCTGAAATCAACATCGAACCTGAGCAACGGCGAAGGGCGAGGAGGTTCGGACGACACCGAAGCGGGCCGGGGCGTTCGCCGCGAGTACGCTCGCCGAGACGGTCCCAATCTGCGGGCGTGATTGCGACTTTGCGCGACTCTCGACCGACCATGCACTTGCGGTTTTCCTCGGGGTTCGCCAGTTCCCTCATTTCTGAGGGGGGGGCAAGTTGAGCGGCCAGCGAAAGCGAATCTGTGACGCTCCAGCGCTCAACACATTTTCGCGCTTTGAATCGCAGGATCGTCATTCCCGTCAACTGGATCGCCTTCCCTGTCCCTTCGACTCCAAGGATCTTGCCCCGGTGAGTACCGGTCAGCGTGAACCTGACGACGACCTTGTCTTGGGCCTCGATGACGTCATCTGCCGCCACGCGGGCGTCTGGAAAGGCCTCCCAGAAGGCGATGTAGTAGCGCCTGACGCTTTCGATCCCCGGGGCAACTCCCTCATATCCGTGCAGCACGATCTCCGGGGCATACAGTTCGAAGTGCCGGTCACGCCTTTGTGGGTCTGAAAAGTCGACCAGCGCGGCCTCTATGATCTTTCGCTTCTGCACGGACGCTCCTTGTATCGCTACCTGCGCGCCTACGGCCCCGCCAAAAACACGAAGGAGCTCCCGATGTTGGAATGGGCGGCCCATCATGTTGAGAGGATCGCCCAGCGCGGCGTGGACCGTTCAGACGAATAGAGAACGATAAACGCAAGCTGATCAGGGCGTGGGCGCCGCGAGGCCCACGAAGCACCATTGCAGCGTGGCGGTTCGCCTGCGGGATATACTCATGGCCGTCATGGGCCTCTTTTCTTCTTCTCTCGCGTTCGCCGCCGTCGTGGCCGTCGGCGGCTTCATGCACGAGTCCAACTCCTTCAATCCGTCGAAGACGACGCTGGCCGATTACGGCATTGAAGAACCCGCGGCGGGTAACGATGTGCTGCAGCGTTGGGAGCGGTCCAGCACGGAGGTGGCCGGCTATCTGCAGGGCGCGCGCGAAGCGGGCTTCACCGTGCATCCCACGCTACTGGCGAATGCGACGCCCAAGGGCCCGCTAACCGATGAGTGCTACAACACGATCTTCAACCGGCTGCTGGCGAAGTTGAAGTCCGGCCCCAAGCTCGACGGACTCCTGCTGGCGCTGCACGGGGCGATGGTGGTGGAGAGCTATCCGCATGGCGACGAGGAAACCGTGCGGCGGCTGCGCAAACACTTCGGGCCAGATTTTCCGATTGTGGTGACGCATGACTATCACGCCAACGTCTCGCCGGAGATCGTGAGGCTGGCGACGGCGTTGATCACCTACAAACAGAACCCGCACCTCGATACGAAAGACCGCGGCATTCAGGCCGCGCGGCTGATGGGGCGCATCCTGCGCGGGGAGGTGAAGCCCGTGCAGGCGGTGGCGCATCCGCCGATGCTGTTCAACATCATCTTCCAGAACACCTATGCGGAGCCGTACAAACTGGTGACCGACGAGACGATCAGTCTGGAGAAGACGAATCCGAAGATTCTGGCGGCCAGCGCGCCAGGCGGCTATCAGTATGCCGACGTGCCGTACGTGGGGCCGGCCGGGATTGTGACCACCGATAACGACCCGGCACTCGCGCAACGCGAAGCGCAGCGCCTGGCGGATCAGTTGTGGGGCCTGCGTGAACGCATCCGCCTGAACGTACCCGACGCGGCGCGCGCCGTGCGTGAGGCGATGGCGGCCGACAAGTTTCCCGTGGCGTTGTTCGATACGGGCGACAACATCGGCGGCGGGTCGGCGGGCGATTCGACGTTCTTGCTGGATGAACTGATGAAGCAAAAAGCCACGGGCTGGGTGGTGGTGATTGCCGACCCCGTGGCGGTGAAAGCGGCGGCGGGCGCAGGCATCGGCGGCGCGTTCGATATGGCCGTGGGCGGCAAGACGGACAACATGCACGGCAAACCGGTGCGGGTGCGGGGCCGCGTGAAATCGCTGCACGACGGCAACTATATTGAGACGGCGGTGCGCCACGGCGGCGGGCGGTACCACGGGCTGGGCTTGGCCGCGGTGATCGAAGCCGACGGCTCCACGCGCGACATGCCCAACCTGCTGCTGGTGACCACGCGGCGTTCGAGCCCGAATAGCCTCCATCAGTTGATCAGCGTCGGCATCTACCCGGAACGTATGCGCATTCTGACGGCCAAAGGCACCATTGCTCCGCGCGCGGCGTACGAACCGGTGGCAGCGCAGATTGTGCCGGTGGACACCCCGGGCGCGACGGCGATCAACCCCGCGCGATTCACGTTTCGGCGGGTGCGCGATCAGAATCTGTTAGGGCTGAAGTAGAGCGCGCGGGGCGATAATTGAGGTATGACCGAGCAGGAGATGATGCGCCGCTGGGTGGAGACCCGGAAGCGCGCCGGGCCGGAACTGGAGTTGATCCGGCTGCGGGAGGTGCGGGACGAGGATACGCGGCTGTCGCTGCAGCAACTCGCTTCCCTTTTTAATCACGCGACGCGGACCAACCCTCCCGATGATTCGCCGGGGCCCGTGGAGATGCAGCGCCTGTTCGCTAAATTGCCCCGATGATTGACCTGCTGAACATTGCGAAGGACCTCCAGTCTCTTTTTGAGGAGCGCGGCTGGGATTTTTGTTTCATCGGCGGGTTGGAGCTCTTCGCCTCCTGTGCTATCGACATCCGCGACGCCGAAGGCATCTCCGTACGCCGCGAAAAAACGCTCGACTGGCGCTACGTCGAAGAGCAACTCTGCCCGCTGGCCGAACTCAAGGAAGAGCCGGAAATCATGCAAAAATTCGTGCGGCTTCGCAAGCTCGGCTCCACGTTATGATCAAGGCCCTCATTTTTGACCTCGGCGGCGTCATCGTCCCCATCGATTTCACGCAAGTCTACTTGCGCTTTGAAGCCCATTCCGGCCTCACGCGCGAGGAAATCCGCGCGCGGCTCACCGACGCGAACCTCGTGATGGAGTTTGAGTGCGGCCGCCTCACCGAAACTGAGTTTCGCGGCGAACTCAACCGCCGTCTCGGCATCGCGCTGACGCACGCCGAGTACCAAGACTCGTGGAACGCGCTGTTCGATCCCGCGGCCACAGCGGGCATCTTGCCCGAGCGCTTCATTGCCGATCTCGCCGCGCGTTATCCGGTGCTCGCGCTTTCCAACAACAACGAAACGCACTTCAACTGGGTAGGCCCGCGCTATCGCCACTTGAATCACATGCGCCACGTGATTCTCTCGCACCGCTTCGGGCAGGCCAAGCCGGGGCGCGAGATCTACGACGAAGCCGTGCGCCTCGCCGGCTGCGCGCCGGGCGAGTGCTTCTTCACCGACGACGGCCCTGCCTACGTGGACGCCGCGCGCGCGGCGGGCCTGGACGCGGAGTTATTCACCGGCGAAGCCGCCTTGCGCGAGCATCTTTCACGGCGTGGCATCCCAACCGGCGCGTAACCCGTCAGGCTGCGTGGATGCTCTCTGCCAGATGGCCCGTGCGTGCTTCAATAAAAGATAACAATGGCCAAAAAGCAGCCGAAGCACGCTCCGCATCCGCGCGCGGTGCGCGTCCGCCGCGTGGACGAATGCTCGTCGCTCCACGAGATTTTCCAGCATTGTCTGCCCGCGTTCGGCGGGGCGTTCCTGCGCCGTGTCTATAACATTCTCGATACAGCGATCGGCGCGGGCTGTCCGCTCACGCTTTCCATCTCGGGGCCCATCACCGTGTCTGGCCAGCATCAGACATGGTTGCTGCCGCTGCTCGAATCCGGGTGGGTAGCGTATCTCAGCACCACCGACGCCGTCTGCTATCACGACGGCCATCGGAGCCTGAACGCGTTCTCCTACGGCCCCGTGCATGAAGTGCCGATCTTCGGCAACGACGCCGCTCTGCGCGACGAAGGCACCATCCGCGTTACCGACATGGCGTTCCCCGAGCAGGTGCTGCTCGATCAGGACCGCTATCTGAGCGCGCTGCTGCAACTCCCCGAGTTCCAGCACACGATGACCGGCACCGAGATGCGCCATCGCCTGGGCCGGCACTTCGGAGCGCTGGAAGAGAAGAACGGCGTGACGCCCGGTTTGTTGTCGTCGTGCCACCGCCTGTCCATCCCCGTGCTCGTGGGCGCGCCGGCCGACGGCAGCGTGTTCCTCAATTCGATGAAGCTTTGGGCAATGCGCGAAGCGGGGTTGATCGGCGACTACCGGTTCGCGCTCGACATGCATGCCGAGGTGTTCGAAGCCTGCGCCTATCATCGCTGGGGGTTGTTCGATCAGCCCAGCAAAGCGCTCGCCACGCTCATTCTCGGCGGAGGCGTGCCGAAAAACTACAACCTGCAGCCGGAGCCCGCGCTCGGCCAGATTCTCGGGCTGCCCAACGTGCGCGGCTACCAGTTCGACGTGCAGATTGTCACGGCGCCGGTGACGGACGGGTCACTCTCCAGTTGCTTCCCGGCCGAAGCTGTCACCTGGGGCAAGGTGGATAAAGACACCTACATGCAAACCACCGAGAGCCTGCAATCGGACTACTCGCTGGTGATGCCGTTCGTCGTGAAAGCGCTCCTCGATAACCGCGCGCGCTATGAGCGCATGGCTGCCGAGCGCGGCGAGAAAGCGTTATTCAAGGAAGAAACAAAGGCGCGGGGCTACCTGCGCCCGCGCGAAGGCTACCGGCTCTTCGAACAACGCGAAGAGCTGTGCGGGCGCCTCAAGAACGACGTGACGCGCAACGGGAAATGGCTGGCGGAAAGCCTCGACTATCCGTTGCCGCCGGGGTCGTTTCCGCCCGTCGTGCCTACTGGGACACCAGAGCCGGCGAAGCCGAAGCGAGCATCTCGACGTCGGTAAGGATCATCATCGATCCGGCCACCATCGGGCGGATCTCGGGAAGGACTTCGCACAGCTTCTCCTCCGAGTCGATGGCCAGTACCGCGATCGGTCGCGAGCGGGCGTAGCCTTCGATTCCCTCTACAATCTTCCCGGAGCCAAACGCGCCAATGCCGGGGAGAGCCACCGCACCGGCCAGTTCATGTTCGCTAAAGCGGTCGAGCAGCGATTGGTAGAGCGGCTCGTTACCCCAGCGGTCCTGTTCGTCGACGAAGGCGATTAGGAGCTTTTTCGCATTCATTTTTTTGTTCTTTCTGAGTTCACCCAATCCAGGCAAACCCTACCCAGACAACTGGCCTAGATCATACGTCAACAGGAACCTGGAGCGCCAGGGGCCTGCCGGGGCCTCGTGCTAGGGTGTTTTCATGATCTGGCAAACAGCTCTGCTGGCGGCCGCCGTGGCTGCCACACGCGTCTTCGGACCGGAGACTCCCACAGGGCCGTACAAGCATCCGGCTTCGCTTAGCGAACTCGACAACGGCGACCTGTACCTCGTTTACTACGGCGGCGGCGGCGAGTATGCCGATGCCACGGCGGTGTTCGGCTCGCGCCAGCGGCGCGGCGGGGCGAAAGCGTGGTCTACACCCGTGAAGATCGCCAGCGATCCGTTCCGCTCACTCGGCAACGCCGTCGTTTGGCAGGCGCCGGATGGCCTCGTGTGGTTGTTCTATGTGGTGCGCTACGGCGAAACATGGTCGTCTTCGCGTATTCATGTGAAGGTCTCGCGCGACCGGGCGGCTACGTGGAGCGACTCTTCGGTGGTGTCGTTCGAACCCGGCACGATGGTGCGCAACCGGCCCATTGTGCTCGCGTCGGGCGAATACCTGCTGCCGGTTTATCACGAGACGGGCGAGGATCGCGAGATTGTAGGGCCCGAGTCGACATCGCGTTTCCTGCGCTTCGATCCCAAGAAAAAGGAGTGGACGCGGAGCGGCGCGATCCATTCGGCGAACGGCAACATCCAGCCGGGCGTGGCGGAGGTGTCGCCCGGGCGGCTGCTGGCGATGTGCCGGCGCGGGGGCGGCTACGGGCCGGAAACGCGCGGCTACATCGTGCGCGCCGAGTCCACTGATGGCGGACGCACCTGGTCGCGCGGCGTGGATAGCGAGTTTCCGAATCCGAACTCTGCCATCGATCTGATCAAGCTGCAAAGTGGCTCTCTGCTCCTGGTCTACAACCACTCCATGCATGACCGCACGCCGCTGCGCGCCGTGCTCTCCACCAATGGCGGCAAGACGTGGCCGCGCGCACTGGAACTGGCCACGGGCAACAACTCCTTCGCGTATCCTGTGGTGCTGCAGGGCGCCGATGGCCGCATTCATCTCGTCTATACCTCGGACGGGCGCAAGGTGGTGAATCACGCCGTGTTCGCCGAAGGGGATCTGCGGTGACGATTGAAAAGTTGAATCTGGCGGAGAAGTTGGCGCTGTTTCAAGACCACTGGCATCCGCGCATCGCCGGGGAACTGAACGGCCAGCAGGTGAAGCTGGTGAAAGTGCGGGGCGAATTCGTATGGCATGCCCATGCGGACGAAGACGAGTTGTTCCTCATTCTGCGCGGAGAAATGCGCATGGAACTGCGCGGGCGTGACCCCATCGTGCTGCGGCCCGGCGAGTTTCTGATTGTGCCCCGCGGGGTGGAGCATCGGCCGGTGGCCGGCGTGGAGACGGAGATACTGCTGTTTGAACCAGCGTCCACGCATCACACCGGCGGCGTGGACTCGCCGTTGACGCGCGAGGTGCTGGAGAAAGTTTGATCCGAAAGGGGCGGCGAGAGGAAGTGGTTCGTCCGATAGCAGGCGCGGCGTCTGCAATAGCGGGTAGGTCTGCTCGCTTCGTGGTGGCCGTCGTCGTTTCTTCGTGCGCGGCGTTGGCCGCGGAACCCGGCCCGTGGATCTCGCTGTTTGACGGCCAAGCAACGGCCGGATGGCGCACGCCCAGCGGGCGCGCGTTTCCCGCCGAGTGCTGGCGCGTGGAAGACGGCGCGCTCAAGCCGGAGATGACGGTGGGCGGCAAGTCCGACATCTGGACCGCCGAGACGTTTCGCAGCTTCGAACTGGAGTTTGAGTTCAAGACGGCGCCCGGCGCCAACGGCGGCATCAAGTATCTGATTCAGCGCGGCGGCCTCAGCCGGAGCCGAAACGGCAAGTACGTGGGTCCGGCCGCGGACACTCCCACCGAGCCCGGCGATTTTATCAATGAAAGCTCGCTGGGTTTGGAGTACCAGATTCTGGACGACACGGCCAACCCCGAAGGCAGTAAACCGAAGACCAAGACCGCGGCGCTCTACCAACTGCTGCCGTCCACGAATGACACGCCTGCGACGCCGAGTGTGTTCCATCGCGGCCGCATCGTAGTGGATGGCGACCGTATTGAGCACTACCTGGACGGCAAGTTGGTGATGCACACGCGCCTCGGCTCGCCCGAACTCGAAGCCGCTTTCGACACGCGCAAAGGCTCAACTGCGTGGCGCGCGCTGGCTAAGCGCGAGTCGCCGGTTGTGATCACGCATCACCGCACGCCGGTTTGGTATCGAAACGTCCGCGTGCGGCGGCTGCCCTAGTCTAGGTCTAGGAAGCGAGCGCGTCCAGGACGGCTTGGCGGTTCTTGCGAATCACCGCCAGGTAGGCGCGCGTGGTGGCGTCCGGTTTGCGGCGGCCCTGCTCTCATTCCTGCAGCGTCCGTGGATTGATGCAGAAAGCCCGCGCAAACTCGGCTTGCGACATCCCCGTGGCGCCACGCACTTCGGCCACATCAATCTCATCGGGCATCACGATACGGAGCACGGGCAGATTCGTCTCACCCTTGAGGTGAGCCAGAATTTCACGCGCGCTCTCGGCGAGTTCCCGGCCGAACTTTGTGCGCTCGGCTGCTGCTTTGGTCTTCATGCGCGCGTCTCCTTCTTGATCGCCGCTGCGAGAAAGGCTAGATGGTTCCGGTCCCGTTCCGAGAGGTTCTTCCGCCGCGCCTTCGCGTAGATGGACGCCATGTAAATCCGCCCTGGCGGCGAGATGAAAAAGTAGATCACCCGGAACCCGCCGCTCTTTCCCTGCCCGCGCTGCCGCCAGCGCGCTTTCCGAAATCCGCCCGTGCCGGGAATAACGGTAGGGTCGTCCGGTGCCGTGGCAATAAAGTACTCTATGGTCTCCAGTCCCTCTTCGTCGAGCAGCGTGGCCGCCTGCTTTTCGTACCGAGGCAGGCTGACGATTTCGGCGATCCCCTACCGATACTCTACGGCATTGACGCATAAAGAATCCAGTAGCTTATTTGCATCCGAGGGGCGGGCCCCGCAGTACATATCCCGCCCCGTAACCGCGCTACAATAGGAGGTGGCCGCCAGACGCGCCCCTGCGCCCTCGGTGTGCACACTCTCAACCCCACTGGAGAATTCCGTTGGCAGAAGATAAGCTTTATCGGGCCGTGTACCACGGCAGCGGCACGTTCACCATCAGCAAGCCCAAGCGCAAGGAACACAAAAAGCGCCAGACCAAGGTGAAGAACCCGCAACGCGGCGCCCGCCGCTAGTCCAACCAACAGCGTGAAAATCTCGGAGTTTCGGCTACATTCCCTTGCCGTCGCCGACGGGCCGTTGCGCAGCTCCTATGGGCGTCATGCCCCGTATGCGCTGCGCACGATCGTCGAATTGAAAACCACCGACGGGCTCACCGGCATCAGCGAAACTTACGGCGGCGATGGGCCGCTGGCGGCGCTTGAGGCCGTGCGTCCGCTTGTGGTGGGGCGCGATCCGTTTCAGCTCACCTCGCTATGGATGAGCCTCGGCCAGCGCACCGAGTTCGAACGGCAGGGCACGGGCGATCGCAGCCAGACGCACCTCGTACCCGGCGAGAACCCGATGGACGTACACACACGCACGCTCGCGGCGATCGAAGTCGCGTGCCTGGACATCATCGGCAAAGCCGTGGGCAAGCCTATCTGCGATGTGGTCGGCGGGCGCGCGCGTTCGTCGCCGCCCTTCTCCGCCTACCTTTTCTACAAGCACGGTGGTGGCGGCGGACTCGGCGCGGATGCGCGAGAAGACGAGTACGGCGAGTGCCTCGACCCGCAGTCGATGGTGCGCCAGTGCAAGCAGATGATCGCCAACTACGGGTTCAAGGAGATCAAGCTCAAGGGAGGCGTGCTCGACCCGGACGCCGAGATTGAGACGATCAAGCAACTGCGAGCCGAGTTCGGTCCCGCGTACCCGTTGCGCATCGATCCCAACTGCGCCTGGAGCGTCGAAACCAGCGTGAAGGTGGGCCGAGAGTTGAGGGAAGAGCTTTCCGACGGCGGGTACCTCGAAGACCCCGCGGCCGGCCTGGACGGCATGGCCGAAGTGCGCCGCCGGCTGCTCGCCGAAGGCAACGACACCCCGCTGGCGAGCAACGTCGCCACCACGGCATTTGAGCATCTCCCCGTGGCTCGCCGCCTGGACTCGGTGCAGATCGTGCTCTCTGACCCTCACTACTGGGGCGGCATCCGCAACCAGCAGCATCTTTCGAAATTCTGCGAAGTGCTGGGCATGGGCCTGTCGATGCACTCAAACAATCACCTGGGCGTCAGCATGATGATCATGGCCCACGCCTCGGCCGCGTGCCCCCATCTCACTTACGCCTGCGACACGCACTATCCGTGGCAGACCGAAGTGGACGAAGTGGTGCTCGGCGGGCGCGTGCCGATCGTGAACGGCTGCGTTGAGATCGGCGACAAGCCGGGCCTCGGCGTCGAACTCGACTACGATCAAGTGGCGCGCGGCTGCGAACGCTACGCCAAACTCCCCTACCGCAAACGGGACGACGAGGCGGAAATGCGCCAGCACGTCGACCCAAATTGGAAACGCATTCTCCCCCGCTGGTAGCAGCGGCATCGAAAAAGGAACTACATCAATGAGCGCTCATCGCGAATTTGCCCGGCAACTCACGGGCGTCTTCGGCTTCCCCATCACACCCATGAAGCCGGATCACTCCGTTGACTACGACGGCCTCGCCAAGCTGGTGGACTGGATGACGCAATATCCGTTCTGCGCGCAAGTCACCGTCGGCGGCACGGGCGAAATCTACTCGCTCACTGTAGAAGAAGCCGTGGAAGCGGTGCGCGTATCGGTGGACGCAACGGCCAAGCGTATGCCAGTGGTGGCGGGCGTGGGCTACAGCGCGCCGCTCGGCGTGCAGATGGCCAAGGGCATGGAAAAGGCCGGCGCGGCGGCGCTGCTCATCATGCCCCCTTACTACATCAACGCTCCGGCCGATGGCCTGGTGCGCTACTACCAGGAGATCGCAGGCTCAGTGGGCATTCCCGTGTCGCTCTATACGCGCGACTGGGCGGCCTTCAGCCCCGAGTTCGCCGCGCGCCTCGCTGACGGCATTCCCAACCTCGCCTTCTGGAAAGACGGCCAGGGCGACACGCGCAAGTTCCAGCGCCTGATGAACAACGTGGGCGATCGCCTGGCATGGATCGGCGGCATTGGCGACGATTGCGCGGGCGGCTACTTCGGCATCGGCGTGCAGGCTTACACGTCGAGTATTTCAAACGTCGCGCCCAAGCTCTCGCTCGCCATCGCCGAAGCCGGGCAGAAGCGCGAGATGGACAAGCTGGCGGCGCTGCTGAAAAAGTACGTGCATCCGCTCTATGCGCTGCGGGACAAGATGCGCGGCTACGAAGTCACCGTCATGAAGAAGATGATGGAACTGCAGGGCCGCCCCGGCGGACCGTCGCGCGCGCCGCTGTGCGAAGTGAAGCCCGAAGAGATGAAGGAAATCCAGCGCCTCGTCGAGCTCTATCAACCCTGGGCGTAATTGCTCTCCGAACTTCTCTATTCGCTGTGGGCGGCGCTCAGCACCCTGGGCGCCTTTGCCGCCGTCCTGGTGGCGGGCTTGGCTCTGTTCGCTCTCACCACGGGCATTCCCGCCTGGCGTCACTGCCGTGGCATCGATGCGCGGATCGAGGCGTCGCTCGCTCAACTCTCTCCGGCAGTGCGTGAGCGTATGGTCGCCTTCGCCGCCCACCTCGACGACCCGCCGTCCATCCTCGCCGCCGATCCCGAACTCGCCACGCTCCTCGCCGGACTCCCCGCCACGCCCGAAGAAATCCTCCACCGCATCATCGCCGTCACGCCGCCCGCGCAGGAATTGCAGGAAGGCGGCGAAACTAAGTAGGTATCGTCGTCACCGCACTGTAACAATTCCGTCACCAAATCGAAGCTGCCTCCCTGCGACAAAGGAACTGAAGAGCCGAACATACAATAGGTTCCTACTATGAACGCAATCCGGCTGGCTGAGACGAATCTGCCCGAGGCAGTGAAGAAGGTGCTGGAGGGATTCCTTGAGTCGGCGCGCGAGGCCTGCGGCACGGCGCTGGAAGCCGCGGTGCTGTTTGGCAGCGCTGCGGAAGGCCGCCTCCGGGCCACGTCGGACGTCAACCTCATTCTGGTACTGTCTTCGTTCGACGCGGCCACCGCCGCCAGCCGCCTCGAACAGCCGTTGCGGTTCGCTGAAACCGCCATCCGGCTGAAGGTGATGTTCCTGCTGCGCTCGGAACTCGCCGCCGCGGCCGACGCTTTCGCGCAGAAGTTCCACGACATCTCCACGCGCCGCCTGGTGATCTACGGCGCGGACCCGTTCGCCGCGCTCGTTGTGCCGCCCGAGGCGCACCGCCGGCAGGTGGAGCAGGTGCTGCTCAACCTCGGCATCCAGCTGCGCGAGCAGATGGCGCGCAACTGGTCTCGCCAAGACGTGCTGAGCCGCGTGCTCGCTGACGCGGTTGGCCCGCTTCGCGGCTGTGCACACAGCATACTCGCGCTCTCCGGGCACCCGGCGGCATCGCCCAAGGCGGCGCTTGAAGCACTGCTGGCCGAACCGGCCGCGGCTTCGTTCACGCATCTCCCACAGTATTACTCGCGGCTCCGCGAACAGGCGGCGGAGCCGGGTTCTGCCAGCAAGGCGCCGCAGGAAACCGTCGAGCTCATCGCCTGGATGCGAAGGAGAAATGCATGAATACCTTCCTGTTAAGGGGTCCGCAGTTTCTGCTGTTTTTTGCCGGCTTCACCGCCGTGGTGTTACTGGTGTTGTGGCACGTGCGGCGGTGGGTGGAAGCCGGGCGCGCGGGCGGGCGGCTCGCGATGACAGACCCGTACCTGATTGCCTATCTGCGCGGCGGTCGGAACGAAGCGATCCGCGTCGCGGTGGTGGGGCTGATCGAGCGCGGCTTGCTGCGGGTGCGGGACAAGATCGAACTCGTGGTCACGGGAACGGGCCGCAAGATTGCGCCGGGCACGGATCTGCTGGAAGCCGAGGTGCTGCGGTTCTTCAGTATCCGCAAGCAAGCGCCCGATGCGTTAAAGCAGAACACCACGGCATGGGAGAGCGTGCTGGACACCCGGCGCGCGGCGCTAGAAAAAGCGGGCCTGATGCCGAGTGTCGAGGTGCGGGGCCAGCGCCTGACGCTGGCGTTGATCGGCTGCGCTGCGCTGGCGGCCGTCAGTGAGCTCAAGATCGCGCTCGCGGTTTCGCAGGGCCGGAGCAACATCTGGTTCCTGGTGATCCTCACCGTGATGGCGATGATTTTCGCCGTCACGATGGTGTTCCACGCCAAGCGGACCCCGCAGGGGGACGCGGCGATGGAAGACATCCAATCGATTTTCGAAGGCGTCAAGCATCGCGTGCATCTGCGGCCGTCGCTGGACGACCTGATCATGGTGGCGGCCGTGTTCGGCATGGGGGCGCTCCCGGCGATGGCGGTGCCCTACGCGGCGGATCTCTACCCGCGCGCGGCGGCGGCGGGCGACAGTGGCTCCGGGTGCGGCTCCTCCTGCGGCAGCAGTTGCGGCGGTGGCGGAGGCTGCGGTGGCGGATGTGGTGGCTGCGGAGGGTAAACGGCATGAACCCGTTCAACTGGCCCGGCCCCGAGTTTCTCTGGTTCTACTTCGTCTTCGCGCTCGCCGTCGTCAGTGCTTCGTTTCTGGTGCGCCGGGCGCGGGGACACAGGCTCGGCAGCGCGGCCTTCTCCAGGCGTCTGCCGATGGACCCGTACGAGATCGCTTACCTGCGCGGCGGCCCGCGCGGCGCGTTGGCAGTGGCGATGTTTTCGCTGCTGGGACGCGGATTGCTGAAGGAAGAAACCGGTATACTGAGCCGCGCTGCCGAACCTCCGCTGGGACTCAAGGCAATTGAACACGAGCTGCTAGTGTTCTTCTCGCAGCGCGAATATGCCGATCAGGCTCTGCGCAACGAAACGCTGCAAGCGGCGACACAAGAGCAATCCGCCGCGCTGCGCCGCGCCGGCCTCCTGCCCCGCTGAAACGAGCGAGGCTGGCTCATCGCGGCGTCATGTACGCTCCTCACGCCTGTGGCGTGGATCAAGATTTCCCTGGCGCTTTCGCGCGGCCGGTTCAGCGTCGTGTTCCTCGTGCTGCTGTGGCTGCTCGCCTGCGCCGCCGTCGGCTTCGTGCACCTGTGGCCGCGGCAAACCGTCGATGGCGAAACGGCGCTCTCGGCGTTGCAGGAGTTGTTCCCGTATCAGTCGCCGCTGTCGATCCTGCCGCGCGAAACACCCGACGAGTTGGACATGCTGGCGGCAGTGCATGGCGTTGCCGACGTGCCCAGCCGGCGGATCGCCCGCCGCAAAGACGATGCGCGGCACGATCATCGCCTCGGGCTGCGGCACATTCATGTCCAGTTGCGGCAGCGGAGACGGGAGCGGCGGCGCAAGCCGCGGAGGCGGCGGTGGCTGTGGAGGAGGATGGTGCGGTGGCTGTGGAAGCTAACAAAGACCGCTTCGGACTGAGTTGGCGGCCCGAACTCGCCGCCGGCGTGCTGCTGAATCGCGGGCGCGTGGATTGTATCGAGGTGATCTCGGACGACTATCTCGACGCGGACGCCAAGCGCGTGCGCGCGCTCGTCGCGCTCAGCCGCGAGTTGCCCGTGCTGCTGCATTCGATCCACCTCGGCCCGGCCACTACCTCGCGCGTGGAAGACGCGCCCATCGAAAAACTCGCGCGGCTGGTGGACCGCATCCGCCCGGAGAGTTGGTCGGAACACGTCGCCTTCGTCCGCGCCGGCGGGATCGAAGTCGGGCACCTCGCCGCGCCGCCGCGTGACGCGGCCACTGTGGACGGCACGCTTGCAAATCTCGACCGTATTCGCCGCCTCACCGGCACCGCGCCGGAGATCGAAAACATCGCCACACTCATCGAGCCGCCGGGCAGCACCATGACGGAGCAGGCGTGGCTGACGGCGATCTTTGCGGCTTGCCCCAACGGCTGGCTGTTCGATCTGCATAACGTCTACGCCAACGCCATCAACTTCGGCTTCGACGCGCGCGAGTTCCTCGCTTCGCTCCCGCCTGATCGCGTCCACACCATTCATCTCGCCGGCGGCAAGTGGATTGAAGACCGCGCCGAGAACCGCCGTTACCTTGACGATCATCTCCATCCCGTGCCAGGCCCGGTCTACGATCTGCTCGCCTTCACCGCCGCGCGCGCGCCGCGGCCGCTCACGGTGATTCTCGAGCGCGACGGCGACTTTCCGCCCACCGCCGATCTGCTCGCCGAACTCGATCTCGCGCGCGCCGCCGTGGCGCGGGGAAGGAAGGTGCTGCATGACCACGCCGCCATTTGAAGCGTTCCTGGCGCGTCTCTACACCGACGCTGCTTTCCGCGAGCGTGTCATGGCTGACCCGCGCGGCGAAGCCCAACGCGCGGGTTTGAGCGCCGAGCAGTCTGAAGCCATCGCCCGCCTCGATCGGCCAGGCCTCGGCTTCACCGCTCGCAGTCTCGAGAAGAAGAAGCGCCTCCGGCCTTCGTAGGGTAAGCTTTAGCTTGCGGCGGGCTTCAGCCCGCCTCCGTCGCGGCGCTGCCGCGCTTCTTATATGCTGCTCCTCTTGCTCTTTCTCCTCGCCGATTCGATGTTCGCCGCAGAATTGACCGGTGGAGTCTACGGTCCCTCCGGAGCGGTGATATCCGGCGCCACGGTGATTCCAAATACCCGCCCCGCTGACCGGAGTTTCATTGCCAGGAGCATGGGCGACGGCAGCTTCCGCTTCGACACTCTCGCCGCGGGCACGTATGACCTGGAAGTCCGCGTCCCCGGCTTCGCACTCTATCAACGCCGCGGGCGCAACATCGCCGAGGGCCGCCGCACGGTGATGGAGACGCTGCACATCTCTGCCGCGGGCCAACCGCGCACCGCCCGCCCGCCGCGCCGCGCCCCGTCCGCGTGGGCGGCCACGTAACGCCCGTGAAGCTGTTGCAACAAACGCGCCGCCCCGTGTATCCCGAAGCCGCGCGCGCCGAAGGCCGCGAAGGCAACGTGGCACTACGCGCGGTGATCGGCATCGATGGCGCGGCGCTGAACGTGCAGCAGGTCATCGCGGGCACGGCCGATACCGGCTTCGCCGCCGCCGAAGCCGCCGTAAAGCAGTGGCGTTACGAGCTAGGCCGGCTGAACGCCCAACCCGTCGAGATCGTCACCACCTTGGAAGTGAGCTTCCGGCTGACTGCGGGCGGCGGCGCGTAGCGTGCGCATCCACTCCTTCGCCTGGCTCGATCCGAACGCCGCGTGGCTGATCTTCGTGGCAGGACTGCTCCTCATCTATTGGGAAATGTGCCGCCCGGGCCTGGCCGTGCCAGGCGCAGTGGGCTGCGTGTGTGTGATCGCCGCGTTCGCCCGCCTGATGCCCGTACGCCCCGACGCCGCGCTCTGTTTCGCCGCCGCGTGGATCGCCATGGCCGCGGGGGCATGGTGGTGGAACGCGGCAGCCGGCATCGCCGGCGCGGTGCTCCTTACCGCTGCCGCCCTTGCCGCATCGGTGCGCTGGTGGATCGCCGTACCCACGTCCGCTCTGCTCGCCGCCGCGACGGTTATCCTCGGCTCCGGCGCCGTCCGCGGCTACTTCGCCAAGCGCGTGATGTGAGGACGGACCCGCCCGATCAGCACGCCGATACAAACGACCGCAGGAAGCGCGCCCCGCGCGGCACGGCGGCCATCTCGTCTTCCTTGCCTTCGTACACCAGACTCACAAAGCCGTTGTAGTGCACGCCGCGCAGGATGTTGAACACGCGGTTGTAGTCGATGTACTTCTCCTTCCCCCTCGCGTCCACCTCGTAGAGTTTCGCGCGCACGAACTGCGTGAGCGGCGCCACTTGCTCAATCGAGTGGTAGTAATCCTTGTAAGTGTGCCCCGCCTGCTTGGGCCCGTTCGGCCCCTCGCGCCCTGTGAAATGGCCCGTGTCGAGCAGCAGCGTGAAGTTGGGGTGATTCACCTCGCGCCGGAAGCGCAACATGTCGTCGCCGGTGGACGTAAGTCCCGAGTGATTCTGCAGCGCCACGGGCATGCCCAGCTCAGCGCCAATCTCCGCGCACTTGCGCAGCGCGTCGACGCCCCGCTTGAACGCCTCTTCGGTCTTATCGGGCGATGGCGCCGAGCCGACAAACACGCGCAGAATCGGCGCACCGAGAAACAGCCCCGCCTCCATTGCCTTGCGCGCTTTTTCGATCTCGGCGGGCACGGCCTCGGCGCTGCGGCCGAACTCGGTGGACACGCACATGCTGGCCATCGAAAGCCCAGTGTCAAGCATCAGGCGGCGCAGGCGCTTCATGCCGTCCTGCGACGGCGGCAGGTCGCGAAAGTGCGGGTCCACGCCATCGAAGTTGAGGGCGCGGCAATGCTCGATGAACTTGAAGACTTCCATCTTGCCGGCTTTGAATTGGTTCTGGAAACTGAGCGAGAGACAACAAAGACGCATCATGGCGGATCGCCTCATACTGTATCATCGCCGCGCGTAGAATTAGGATGAGTATGCCTGTCACCGCCGCCACCGCGATGATGACCGTCGAGGAGTTCCGCCGCCTGCCGGAGTCCGACACTCATATTGTCGAGCTCCATCATGGGGAGGTGGTCCGGATGACGCGGCCGAAAAAACTTCACTATGATTGCACGCATGGCATTCATGACGCGCTGTCTCCACAGGCGAGAAAACTCGGCTTGGCCGCGAGGGAATTCACGTTCCGGCCCATGCAAGAGCACGAACTACGAGTGGCGGGTTTTGCTTGGGTGAACCCAGTTCGCTGGCGGCAGACCGATCTGGACGACAACCTCCACGGCTCACCCGAGTTTGTTGTCGAGGCGGTGTCACCATCCAACACCGCTGACGAGTTACAGGAACTCAAGCATCTCTACCTCAGAACCGGATGCCTGGAGTACTGGACCGTCTACCCGAAGTTGCTCCAGGTGGAAGTCGCCACGCGCGCTGGGGCCAGCGTCTACGAAATCAACGGCCACATCGATTCTGTCGTCATCCCTGATTTTCGCATCGCCGTACGCGACATTTTCGAAGACTAGACAGCCCGCTCAGAAGTCGATCTGATACACCACGCAAAGCCGCGAGTCGCGCACACACCTTGTGCCACCGCGCCATCCAAGCGCTTCCGCTGAGTGAGCAACTGACCTACCGCTGCGAGTTCTTCTACGCCACGGCGATCTTCAGCCCCGAATCTGGCGCCAACCACGGCGCCTGGAGATGGCCTGCGCCTGGTGTTCTAGGCCGAGATAGACTGAAAACTTGCTGGTCCAGTTGAAGCTCTTTAAACACGGTGGCAGCCCGCGTTCGGCCACCGCCATGGCCCACTTGGAGGCCTTCCGTCAGAATCAAGGCGAAGGCGTGGTGAGCCTGGAAGTAGTGGACGTATCGGTCCAAGCGGACCAGGCTGAGCAGTTCAAAGTGCTGGCCACTCCCACACTCCTCCGTCTGCGCCCTCTGCCGATGGTGCGCATCCTGGGTGACCTGAGTAACCCGGCGATTCTCACCTCCGTGCTCCCGCCCCCCGCACGCCATCTGATGTAGGGCAGCTTCAGCTACACCCTCAACGCCGGCTGTGAAAAATCGGGCGGCCGGATTGCGCTCTGTTGGTCGCAGGAGGAAACTCGAGGCAAGCCGATTGTGGCAAGCCGAGAACAAAGAGTTCTTTTGGAACGTCGACGCGCACGTGGGGCCGGGTGCCCGAATAAACCAGATGATGTCAATCTGGAGCAGATGGGCTTCAAAGCGGCGGGCAAGCGCGTGCCGGACCCCGAAGCCAAGGCCATCTGCAATGCGGTGGTACTGGGCGCGCCGTATACGGGCTCACCGGGCAACCCGCTTTCGGCGGCAATCGTGTATATACAGAAGCGGCGCAAGGCCGCGGTCGACGGGCGCGTCATTCACATTCACAAAGAGTTGGGCCTATAGGGTACCCGATTTTCTTGGACACGAAGTTGGCTTATTGACCGAGATCCAAGGAGACTGAACGTAATGGAAGAAAAGAAAGACACTATGGGTTCCGAGACGGTGGGAGGA
>VFZP01000036.1 GCA_016871115.1 Acidobacteriota bacterium | reverse complement strand
CACGGCGAGGAGGGAGAGGATGAATTGCGGCACGAACTGACCCTTGTAGCATGGCGTAACGTCGCCGCCCCAGGATGGAGCGACGCGCCTGCAACGCATTGATTCAACAGGAGGATGTGGTTGTGTCTACACACAACCACCAGAGCCCATGCTATTCTCGCGATTTGCCATCCTCGCCGCTTCTTGCATGGTTCAGACGCCACCGGCGTGACCTCGCGTGGCGGCGCACCAAGGATCCCTACCGCATCTGGCTCTCCGAGATTATGCTGCAGCAAACACGTGTGGCTGCGGCCGAGCCCTATTACGAGCGGTTCCTCGCACGCTTTCCCACCGTGGAGGCGCTGGCCGCCGCGCCCGAGGCGGATGTACTGACGCATTGGGCAGGGCTCGGCTACTACTCGCGCGCGCGGAATTTGCACAAGGCCGCGCGGCAGATCGCGGCGTCGGGCACGGGCTTTCCGCGCACCTACGAGGCCATCCGCGCGCTGCCGGGCGTGGGCGATTATACGGCGGCGGCGGTGGCCAGCATCGCCTTTGGGCTGCCGCACGCAGCGGTCGACGGCAACGTGCTGCGCGTCACGGCGCGCCTGACGTGTGAACCCGGCGATATCCAAAACAAACCCACGCGCGAACGGTTGACCGCCGCGGCGCAAGCTCTGCTGGACCCACGTCGCCCCGGCGACTGGAACCAGGCCATGATGGAATTGGGAGCTACGGTCTGCCTGCCGCGCGATCCGTTGTGCCTAAACTGCCCGTTTCATAACGATTGCGTGGCACGCCAGCAAAACCGCCGGCACGAGTTACCAGTGAAAAGTCGTCGCCACCGGCAGGTTCAAATCGAGAAACATTTATTAATAATAGAGAAGGGTGAATCGATCCTCTTTTGGCAGCGCCCGCCGGACTCCGGGCGCATGGCCGGATTCTGGGAACTGCCGGAACGCGGCCAAGTGAAGGGGGCAGTGGAAGGGCCGGAAGCCGGGGTGTTTCGGCACACAATCACAACAACGAATTACACGATTCGCGTCCGCCGCGCGACGTTGCGCCGCGTTCCGCAGGGTTTCCGTTGGATGAAACGGGCCGAGCTGGAAACGGTACCCGCCAGCACAGTGCTGCGCAAAGCTCTCAATCTCGCCTAAGCCATTTGGATTGCGAGGTTTAACAACTGGTACAAATTCGATTGAGTAAACTACAAAGGATTCGGGTTAACGATTGCATGTCTCGTTCACAGAATACATTCTTGATTAAGCTAAGCGCGGCCGTGGTGATGACGCCGCTGCTCATGGAAGGCAACAGCGGCGGGCCGCCCGCGGGGCGCACCGGCGCACCGCGGTCCAGTGG
This sequence comes from Acidobacteriota bacterium, assembly GCA_016871115.1. GTDB lineage: Bacteria > Acidobacteriota > Terriglobia > Bryobacterales > Bryobacteraceae > VFZP01. The sequence goes on along the minus strand of VFZP01000036.1, from coordinate 23,759 downwards.
TTTTGAATCCACATGCGCGGCAGCCGGTTGTCATACCGGCACGGGAAATCCGTTCAATACGGGTATTGAGATGAACTTCGGCTCGGGCGGCGCCAACTACAGGCCGGGCGGACCGCGCGTTACGTTTACGATGACGCTGCCTACCGCCAGTGTCTACGGCTTCCAGATGTCGGCGCGCGTGGCTTCGGACGCCGCCAACGCTCAAGCAGGCACGTTCACACCGGCAACGGGGCAGGGTGTATTATGCGCCGATGGTGGAGACCGCCCGGCGTCTGGTTGCCGCGCCGCCACGCCGATTGAGTATCTGCAGCACAGCGACGCCGCTCTGCGGTCTAACGCGATCACCATTCAATGGACTCCGCCGGCTACGAACGTGGGCGACGTGACGATCTATGTTGCGGCGAACTCAGCCAACGGCAACGGGTCTACTTCGGGCGACCGGATCACGGTGCAGAATTTCACGCTGAAACCAGCCGCCGGCACGTCCAACGCCCCGGCCATCCGCGCGGACCGGCCCGTGCTGCAGGCGTTCTCTGGCAGCACCGGCATCAGTCCCGGCACGTGGGTGGAAATCTACGGCGCCAATCTTGCGACGGCTACGCGCGAGTGGTCCAGCAACGACTTCACGGGCGCCAAAGCCCCCACGTCGCTCGAAGGCGTGCGCGTGAAGGTGGCTGGCAAGGACGCATTCGTCCGCTTCATCTCGCCGACTCAGGTGAACGTGCAGGTGCCCGACGGAATCGGCGCCGGCAACGGCATCCAGGTGGAACTTGCCAACGCCGCCGGATCGAACACCACCACGGTGAGCGCTGCCGCGGTTTCGCCCGCGCTGCTGACCACTCCCACCTTCAACGTCGGCGGGCGTCAGTATGTGGCTGCGTTATTCCCTGACTTCCGAACGTTTGTAGGCCGCGAAGGGCTCATCGCCGGTGTACCGTTCCGTCCGGCCAAGGCAGGCGACACGATCATCATCTACGCGGTGGGTTGCGGCGCGACGAACCCGGCTTCACCCGCCGGTGAAATCGTGCCCGCCGCGCGCAACCTCGCTTCCCCCATTACTGTGCGGTTCGGCCAGACCACGGCCACCGCGCAAGCGTTCCTGGCGCCCCAGGCTATTGGCCTGTGCCAGTTCAACGTCACCGTTCCAAACGTCGCCGCCGGAGACATCGCCATTGACGCCACCGTCAACGGCGTGGCCACCGGCCAGACATTATTTACAACGATCGGCAACTAAGCCGAGCCACAAAATCAAGGAGAGTCACCAGTGCGCTATCGCTGTTATCTTCCGTTTCTCACGTTACTGGCAGGGACACTCATGCTGGCCACCACCGGAGGTCCGCCCACGCAGCGGACCGGAGTTCCCGGCGAGGCCGGCGGCGCCACCTGTGCGGCCTGCCACACAAACGGACCGGCGGTAAACAGCGATACGCGCGGACGGCTCACCATTGAAGCCCGGGACTACAAGCCGGGCGTGAAGCAGTTGATCAAGGTGATCCTGGAGCACCCGGAAGCCACCAAATGGGGCTTCCAGTTGACGGTGCGCTCGGCGGCCGATATGTTGCAGCAGGCCGGAGACTTCACCGTCACACCAACCATTCGCGTACGCTGTGCCGCCAGCGGCGCCAATGCACCGTGTAATCCTGGCGAGACGCAGTTTGCCAGCCACGTGCTGGCGTCGACTTACATCGGCCAGCGGAATCGGGCCGAGTGGGAAGTGGAATGGACGCCGCCAGCCAACGCCTCGGGCAGCCTGATCATTTACGCCGCCGGCAATGCCGCCAACAACTCCAGCACCAACCAAGGCGACATCATCTACAACGCCAACCGCACCATCGGCGCCGAGAACTGCAACCTAGCCAAGCCGGCCATCTCTGCCGTCGCCAATGCGGCCACCGCCCCCGCCGGTCCGCTATCGGCCAACACCCTGGTAGCGATCTACGGCGGCGGCTTCCAGCCCGCCGGTTCGCGCCGGACCGTGTCTGCCGCCGACATCACCAACAACCGCTTCCCCTTGGAGTTGAGCTGCGTGGCGGTGGAAATTGCCGGCCGCCGCGTGCCGCTCACCTATCTGCAGGACAACCAGATCAACGCGCAGGTGCCCACCGTGTCTGACCGCGGCACGGTGCCCGTCGTGGTGGTGGCCAACCCGGGCACGCCGAACGAGCGCAAGAGCGATGCCACCAACATCACGCTCCAGGCGACTTCGCCGGCCTTCTTCCGCTTCGGCGGCAACGCGATTGCCGCGACGTCCACCACCCGTGAGTACATCGCGAATCCCTCCACCTTGGCCGGCGCACGCGGCGCGCGGCCGGGCGAGACCATCGCGCTCTATGCCACCGGCCTCGGCCTGCTGGAGCCCGTTTACCAAGCGGGTGAAATCATGGACAGCGCCATACGCGTGCGCGAAGCCGCACAGATCGAATGGGCCGGCACAGTGCTGAGCGCCGCTGATGTCTCCTATGCCGGCGCGGTGCCGGGCGCCATCAGCGGCCTGCAGCAGATCAATGTGCGTGTACCCATGACCGCTACGCCGAACGCGGGTAACATCGTGCGCGTGCGTGCGGGCGGGGTGCTTTCGCCGGAAGGCACCATGATCTTCGTGCAGTAGTCGTTCGTCTAAAGCTGTACCACAGCATTTACGACAGCATTTGAACCCTGACCTTGATACACTCAACGTCAGGGTTCTTCCTTTTTCTGCCTGCAGAAGCGCCGTGGCGCGCGCTGCTGGCGGGAGTTTTCATATCGCGCCTGCTGGGCGCGGCCGATGAACAACCCAGGCGTTTTGCTCCCACCTACGCCGCATCCACCGTGGTGCATGCCGCCAGCCAACAGTCCGGAACATTTGCACCAAACACCATCGTGACGCTGTATGGGCGGGAACTCGCCTCCGTCAGCCGCCCGGTGCGGGACGCGGATATTCGCGATGGGTTGTTGCCAACGGAGCTGCCCGGCACCGGCGTGCGCGTACTGGTGGAAGGGCAGCCCGTGCCGCTCTACTACGTCTCGCCCACGCAGGTGAATCTATTGCTGCCTGCTTCGCTGAAGCCCGGGTTGCGGCGGTTGCAACTGGCGCTGGACGGGCGCACTGGGCCAGCCATAGAGATTCACGTCGGCGCGGCCGCGCCGGGTTTGTTCCTTGCGCAACCCGGCTGGGCGCTGGCGGTGCGGCTGGACGGTTCGCTGGTCACGAATGAGCGGCCAGCCGCGCCGGGCAATGTCCTGATTCTCTTTGCCACGGGGTTGGGTGCGGTGATGGGGCCGTTGCCTCGGATTGGCGAGGTAGCACAGCAAGCTGCGCTCCTGGATGCCGCAGGTGCGTTCACGGTGTTGTTGAACGGTGAGCCGGTGGCGGCGGAGCATCTGTTCGACGCGGGACTTGCGCCGGGGTTCGCCGGGCTGTATCAGATCAACCTGCACGTGCCGCCTGGAACGCCGGCGAACCCGGAGATCCGGCTACGCACGGGCGAGGAGGCGGTGACAAGCGCGGGCGGCGTTCGGTTGGCGGTCACCGGGTTGCCGTAGTAGCGCGCAGCGACTCACAATCCGTCCACCACGGACTCCGGCGGCTTCACCGTATTCCAATCCGGCGGCGCGACGCCGAGCAACTCGCGCACGAAGAAGTCGGCGCGTTTGCGTTCCCAGTAGTCGCCCCAGTTACCGTGGTTGCGCCCGGGCAGCACCAGCAGATCGAACGTCTTCCCTGCCGGGCTGAGCCCACCGCCAGCAGAAGCCGCCCGCGCAGCTTCGCGGCATGGTCCACGTTCGAACTCGCCTCATACTCGGGACCCACGGGCCAGCCCATCCACTGTTCATTCCACGAGATTTTGTCCATACGGTTGTCGTGGCAGCCGGCGGACGACACGGCGGCTTTGTAGAAGTCGCCGTGATGCAGCAGCGCCCCGAGCGAGTTCTGCCCACCCGCAGAGTGGCCGTAGATGCCGAGGCGCGTGACGTCGTACCAGGGGAAACGCGCGGCGGCGGCGCGGTGCCAGGCGATGCGATCGGCAAAGCCCGCGTCAGCAATGCTTTTCCAGGCGACATCGTGAAACACCTTCGAGCGGCTCGACGTGCCCATGCCGTCCATCTGCACCACGACGAAGCCCAGTTCGGCCATCGCCTGCATGGCGTGCGCGGCGGCGAAGGTCTTGGGGACGAACGAGGCATGGGGCCCGGCGTAGATATACTCCAGCACCGGATAGCGTTTGGACGCGTCGAAGGCGAAGGGCTTGTGGATCACACCCCACACCGGCGTGCGGCCATCCCGTCCGGGCGCGGTGAACACTTCGGGCGCGCGCCAGCCGGCCTCGATCAGCGGCTTGGTGTCGCCGCGTTCGAGCGTCGAAATCAGCGCGCCGTCCGTGGTGCGGCGGAGTTCAGACACCGGCGCAAGGTCCAGGCGCGAGGAGGTGTTGATGAAGTGCTGCATATCGCTGGTGAACGCGAGCTGGTGATTCACGTCCGGGCGTTTGCGTGAGCGGCGTGAGGCCCGTGCCGTCAAAGTTCACGCGGAACCAGTGCAGGAAGTACGGGTCCTGCCCCGCGTGCATGCCGCTGGCGGCGAACCAGATCTGGCGCGCTTGGTCATTCACCTTCGCCACGGAGCGCACCACCCACTCCCCGCGCGTTATTCGATTCTTCACGTGGCCCGTCGCGCCATCGTAGAGGTAAAGGTGGTTCCAGCCGTCGCGCTCGCTCATCCATACCACTTCGCGGCCGTCGTTCACGTCACGGCGGAAATGTTTTGAGTAGTAGCAGCAGAACGTCGCGGACGCCTCATCGACAATCGCGCGCGCCTCCGCCGTGGCGGCGTCCACTTCAATGATGCGGTACACCTGATGGCCGCGCTGATTGTATTCGAAGGTGAAGGCGCGCGAGTCCTTACGCCAGAGGTTGGGCGAGAGCGAGTAGGGGTTGGCAAACAGCGCGTCGTCGATGGCGTGGGCCTTCTAAGTGGCGATATCAAAGAGCACGGGCCGTGGGACGTCGAGCGTGTCGCCGGGCTTGGCGTATTCCACCAGCGTGTGTTTCGGTTGAACCTCGGCGGCGGGTGAGCATTCGATGTATGGGATCTTGCGGCGCTGGCCGGGCCGCACGCGGTAGGCGGCGAGTTTGGTCGAGTCCGGCGCCCATGCGGCTTCCGACAGTACGTAGTAGTTGCCCTCGGAGCCATCGAAGCTGAGCGGCACGGCGTCCTTCGCGCCCATCGCCTGCAACCACACGTTGAAGTTGCGGATGAAGGCCCGCCATTCGTTGCTCTTCGATTCCACGGGCTTGTCGGTTTGGGGCACGCGCGGGCCGGGTAGCGAGCGGAGCGGCTGCGGGTCGCTTCGGCGCAACGGGAGCCGTTCGCATATGTACGAATTGAGATTCACCCGCCAGCGCGCGTCGGCAGCAAAGAACTCGATAGCCACGCGGTCAATCGGCCCGAAGCTGGTGAAGGGCAGTTTCTGCGGTGCGTACTCTTTGCCTGCGGTTCTGGACAACGCCGCGGCCACCTTCACCGCATCGAACGCCGGAAACTTTTCGCCGGTGGCCGCATCGACGGCGATGAACTCGTGTCCACCGCCGGCGATCGAGCGGCAGTACCAGAAGCGCGGGGCATCACCGAGGGCCGAAGCCGGCTCCGCTGCGACGAAGTTGGTCGCGGCCAGACGCTCACGCAATTTGACGAAGCGTTCATAGTCAGCGGGCGTTCCTTTTGCAAACAAGGGCAGCGAGACGAAGAGAAGCAGGCGCGGCGACGGCATCTACATAGTCAAACACGGACGCCGCATCGGCGCCACGTTGGGCACGTCAGGCGAGAATACCGCGCACCACATGGCCATGCACGTCTGTCAGGCGGCGCTGAATGCCGTTGTGATAGTAGGTGAGCTTCTCGTGATCGAGCCCGAGGATGTGCAGGGCTGTGGCGTGGAAATCATGAATGGTGACCGGATTCTCCGCGGGCTTCTGGCCGAGATCGTCGGACACGCCGTAGGCAAACCCGGGCTTCACACCAGCGCCCGCCAGCCACGTGGCGAAGCAGTCCGGGTGATGATCGCGGCCGGCGGTCTTGCCCGTGCCTTGCGACACGGGCGTGCGGCCGAATTCAGTGACACCCATCACCAGCGTGTCAGCGAGCAGACCACGGGCTGAGAGATCGGCGAGGAGCGCGCCTACCGGCTGATCGTACTCGGCGGCGCGCTTGGTGTGATTTTCGATGATGCTGCCGTGCGCGTCCCAATCAAACGAGGACCCGCCGTGATAGACCTGCACGAAACGCACGCCCTTCTCGATGAGCCGGCGCGCGAGCAAGCATTGACGACCGAGCCCTTCAGTCTCTTTCTTATCGAGCCCGTACAGCTTACGCGTGGCGTCAGACTCGGTGGCGATGTCGGCAATGCCAGGCACATTGAGTTGCATGCTGGCGGCGAGTTCGTAGCTGCGCAGACGCGCGGCGAGTGCCGATTCGCCCGGGTTCTCGTCGGCAAAGCGGCGGTTCATGCGGTTCGTCCAGTCGAGCGCCGCGCGCCGCGCATCGGCGGACGTGCCGGCGGGCGTCGCCAGATCGGGTACCGCGGTCGTGCCGCTGCGGAACATCGTGCCTTGCACCGCCGCAGGCAGAAAGCCATTCGACCATTGCACGGTGCCGCCCCACGGATGCGCGCGCGGGTCAGGCAGCACCACGAATGACGGCAGATTCTCGCTCTCTGAACCCAGCGCGTAGTTCACCCAGGCACCCATCGCCGGAAAGCCCGTAAGGATGAAGCCCGTGTTCATGCACGCCACGGCGGGCATGTGGTTGGCGCTCTTCGAACTCATGGTACGTATGACGGTGAGCTTGTCGGCATGCTGCGCAAGGTTCGGCAACAGATCGCTCACCCACAGTCCGCTCTGGCTGCGCTGCTTGAATTCGAAGACGTTGCCGAGAAGATTGCCACCCTGGCCGAAAAAAGTGGGCATGTCGAAGGGCGTCCCGTTGCGGCGCGCGAGTTCGGGCTTGTAGTCGAAGGTGTCGACGTGGCTCATGCCGCCCACGCAGAACACCTGCAGCACGCGTTTGGCCCGCGGCGCGATCGCAGGCGGCGCGGCTGGGCTGAGCGACGCAACGGCGAGCCAGCCGAAGCCGGCCCCAGCGTCGAGCAACAGGCGGCGGCGCGTCATCGCATCACGGCGCATAGAGAAACTCACTCGTATTGAACAAGCCCCAGCAGAGCGCTTCCAGGCCGGATGCGTTCACCAGCGCTTCGCTCGACGCGGCCTCTTCCTCGCGCGGCGGGCGGCTGAGAACAAGTTCGAAAGTGCGCTCGACGCGCCCCGCGGTCGTATCGCGTTCGGCGATCACCCGCGCGGCGAGTTGCTTCGCCATGCGCGTCACAAATGGATTGTTCATCAGGCTCAAAGCCTGGAGCGGCGTGGTAGTGATCGAGCGCTTCGGCGTCTTCACGGAAGGCAGCGGGCAATCAAGCGCGTCGAGCATGGGGTTGCCACCGGAGTTCACATTCATGCGGTAGACGGTGCGGCGCTGGAGTTCGGGCGCGGCCGAGTCAACGGGATCGTAGGAATGATAAGAGCCCGAGTTCTTGACAATCTGGAATGGGCGGAAGCTGGGCCCGTACATCTCTGTGTTCATGATGCCCGCGGATTGCAACATGGCATCGCGCACGGTCTCGCCGTTCAGGCGGCGCAGCGGGAAGCGCCACAGCAGGCGCGCGGAAGCATCCTTCGCGGCGGCGGCAGAGTCGAAGCGCGTGGAGCGTTGATAAGCGTCCGACAGCAGGATTGTGCGGTGGAGGCTCTTTAGACTGCCGCCCGTACGCCGGAACTCGGCGGCAACGGCATCGAGCAATTCCGGATGCGAGGGCTGCCCGCCGTTGTAGCCGAAATCGTTTGGGCTGTCGACGAAGCCCGCGCCGAAATGATAGTGCCACACGCGATTCGCCATAACGCGCCAGAACAGCGCATTGGCATCGTTCGCAATCCAATCGGCGAGCGCACGGCGGCGCGCGGCGTCAGGCGAGTCAGGCATGAGCGCGAGGTCGCCTGGATGCCCGCGCAGGCACGAGGGCGCGGCGGGAGTGAGGAGATCGCCTTTGCGGCTCACATCGCCACGAATCAACAGATGCGTGGACGCGGGCGTGCTGGGCTGCGCAGAGAACGCCTTGGGCGGTTGCGGCAGTTTCCGCAGTTGCTCGCGTGTTTCGGCCAGTTCCCTTGCGAGTTGCCCGCGCTCTTCGGTAGCGGGGACGGCGTGATTCACAATCGGCGTGCGGAACGACTCGGCGATCTCGTCCGCCGAAAGCGCCCGGCCCCAGAAGCGGGCTTCTTCGAGCTCCAGTTCCTGCGTACTGGTGAGGCTGAGCACCGCGTCGTGCTCAAGATAAGTTTGCGTGGCTCCTTGCGGCAGATTCGGATCCGGCGTGTAGGCCCGCCCGTACAACGCGCCGTTCCGGTAGATGCGAATTTCGCCGCTCGCCGCATAGGTGATGGCTACGTGGATGAGGCCGCCTTCCACCGTGTCTTCCTTCGGGCCGCCCACTTCTTCGGTGCGGAAGTTTACGGTGCTCGCGTTGACCCACTGCTTCTTTTCGCCCGCGTTGAAGCGGATGCCATCGGTCGCCGCGCCGCGGAATCCGCTGCGGTTGCGGATCTGCAAGAACGTCACGGCCTTGGCCGGCGCTTTGGCGGCGTGGAGGAAGACTTCGAGGGTTTTCTCTTTGATCGATGCACTGAGCGGCGCAGTGGTGAGGGTGACCGAATCTTTGCCCGCCGCGGGACGCAAGCGGCCCGCGTGAAACTCCGCCGCTTCGTTGAAATCGCCGTGGAGTTGGCCGAAGTCATCGCGCGCGTCAGAATCGAAGGTCCAGCGCGCCACGAGGCCCGCCCGCGCGCGATCCGCAGGGCGGTTGCGGCGATCGAGCGTGCCGAGTTCGTTGCTGAGCGCGGCGATGCGGGCGTGGAGCGCGGCGATCTGCCGGTCGCGCGCGGCCCGTTCATCAGCGGTGAGAATCTCGCGGCCATCGGCCTTCAACTCTGTACCCACCGTCGGTTGCCACACGCCGGCGAACACCGCCTTCAGGCGATAGTAATCAGTCTGCGGAATCGGATCGAACTTGTGGTTGTGGCAGCGCGCGCAGTTCACCGTCAAGCCAAGGAAAGTCTGCGACACTACGCCGAGCATCTCTTCGAGTTGATCCTCGCGCACCTGGTCACGCTCGCGCTCCACGGCGGAAGTGAGCCCCACGGCGTCGTACGGACCCATCGCCAGCAGCGAAGTTGCGATAAGGCTGTCATGCGTCGCGCCTTCCTGCACGTCGCCCGCGATCTGCTCGCGCACAAACTGCGGATAGAGCCTGTCGGCGTTGAAGCTGCGGATGACATAGTCACGATACGGCCACGCGCTGTCGCGGAGCCAGTCACGCTCGAAGCCTTCGCTCTCGGCGTAGCGCACCACGTCGAGCCAGTGCCGCGCCCAATGTTCGCCGTAATGGGGCGAAGCGAGAAGCCGATCCACCAGACGCTGATAGGCATCGGGGCGCGTGTCAGCGAGGAACGCATTCACTTCTTCGGGCGCCGGTGCGAGGCCGGTGAGCCCGAGCGTGACGCGGCGAATCAACGCGCGGCGGCTCGCAGGCGGTGCGGCGGACAAACCCGCCTCGCGCAGCTTTGCGCCGATCCAATGGTCGATCCCGAGCGAGGGCGAGGGCGCCTGCAGGGGCTGCAGAGACCACCAGTCCAGCCCGGCCCGCCGTGGCGCGAGTGGCGCTCCGGTCCAGGGGGCTCCGGCGGCAATCCACTCGCGAAGCGTTTCCACTTCGCCCGGTGGGAGCGGCGCGGCCGGTGGCATCTTCCCGCTGGCGACGCGCTCGATCAGCGTGCCGTTTGACAACACACGCGCCGCCGCAGTGCGAGTGGATAAGTCCAACCCGCCGGTTTTCAGCTCCGCCGAGTGGCAGCCCAGGCAGCGGCGGGTCAATACTTCGCGCGCTTCGGCCTCGGCAGCCGCCGCGGCCCACACGGGCAGCAGCAGCAACGGGAGCAAGACGCGGCGCATCGCGACCACGATCTTATCGCAGCACAACCGCGATGAACATGGCGGCGTAGAACACCGCCGCGGCAGCCAAGCCGGCGCGTAGCGGCCACGACGGACGCAGCTCAACGGGCAGGAGGCGTGTGTTCACAATGAGAATCTGAATCGCCGCCAGACACAACACCGGGCCCGCCACCACACCAAGCGCTTTGAACAGGCTCATCGCCGAACCCCACTGCACAGTGATCGCGCCCCACACGGTGAAGCCCGCCAGCAAGGCAACATAAAGGCGGCCTACATTCGCGCCGCTGCGGCGGCTCCAACCCGCGCTCCATAACGTGTCGGTGACAAGCCGCACCAGCGTGTCCGTGTTGCCCAAGTGCGTCGAAAACAGAATCCAGAAGCCGTTCAACAGCGCGAGGAACCGAAAGCCTGGCCAAAGCTTTTCGGCCATGTATTTGGCTTGAAACGCGCCGGCGCCGAGGTCTGCCATGTTCTCGCCCGCCGGCACAATGGAGGTCGCAAGGTTGACGTTGAGGAACATGCCGATGAAGCAGCCGCCCGCCCACAGCACCGCTTGATCGAGCAGCAGGTATTGCCGCCACGTCTGCCAACGCCGCAGATTCTCCGGCGTCAGATCGAACACCTTGCCCACGGCCGACAACGAGATTTCGCGGCCGCCAATTGCGCTCGGAATCGCGCCCACCGTCGCGCCCATGCCATAGCCCTTGTCGCGCATCCAATTCGAGATGACGAGATTCCCCACGCCACCGGAGCCGGCCGTGGCGGCGAGCGTCGCCAGGAGTAACATGTCTACGTTCGCAGGCCAGTAGCCGAACTGCACGAAGCCCGCCGCCGTGCGAATCCAATGATCGAACGGGACGAACAACACGTTGGCCACGGTGAGGAACAGGAAGATGAACAGGATCATCGTCCACGACGCGCGTTCCAGGATCTTCTCAATCGTGCCGCCCACCATGAGAATCAACGTGGTGACGGCCATCACCAGATACGTCAGCCAGTTGAGTGTCGACTTATCTGGCGCCCCCGGCAAGTGGCCCGCGAACGCCGAGAAGATCACCGCCGCGCACGCCGCGCCGAGCGCCGGCATGCCGAGTTGCGCGACGGTGAGCACCGAGTAGATCGCCGCCCAGAACGTGGACGACGGGCGCAGCCGCAGGAAGCCCGACACAATAGGCTCGCCTGTATAGAGCGTATACCGCACCCCTTCCGTGTTGATGATCAACTGCAGAATAATCGCGAGCGTAGCGATCCAGAAGATGCCCATGCCGTGCTTGACGGCCATTGCCGGGCCGACGAGCCATTCGCCGCCGCCGATGGAGGCTGACAAAAGAATCGCGCCCGGGCCGATTGTACGCAGCGCGTTGCGCACAGTGAGTGGGAGCGGCGCCGGGAGTTCCGCGCGGCCCCACGGCGGCAGCGTAGTCATCTCTTCTGCTCTCGTAACTGCGGGATGGCCACGGTGGAGCCCTTGCGTGCCAGCACGGCGTCAATCTCCAGCAGGTCCGCCAAACTTCGCCCGGCGCGTACGGCCTTTTCGATCTTTTTCTCCGCGGCAACGATCTGCTCGGCACGCGCCAGCGCAGCTTCGGCGCGCGCCGCCTGAATGACGATCACGCCGTCGTGGTCGCCCACAATCCAATCGCCCGGGTTCACCACTTGTCCCGCACAGTTCACCGCCACGCCGATCTCGCCCGGATACTCGCCGCCGCCTGCGTTTGGCACCTTCGCGCGGGCGAACACCGGGAGCTTACTCGCGGCAATGGCACGCGCATCGCGGATCGCACCGTCGATCACCACTCCCGCGAGCGTCTTGTGTTCGGCGCAGTAGGTGGTGAGCTCACCCCACAGCGCCGTGTTGCGTTCGCCGCGCCCGTCGATCACCAGCACATACCCGCGCGGGCACTCACGCAATGCGGGCGTCACCATGAGAATGTCCGCCGTGTGCACGCGCAGCGTGAACGCCGGCCCTGCCATCACGGGGTTCGCTGAGTAGCACTGCAGGTCATGCTGCATGGCGCCGGTCTTACCCAACGCATCCGACAACGCTGCCGTGCCGGGCTTGGTGAGCCGCTGCGGCGTTACTCGCATAGGATCACCTGCGCCGGGTTAATGGCCTGATAGCGGCCCTTGTTCGCCGTGATCTCAAACGCCTCAGGCACTTTGTCGATCCCGTGCAACTGGTGCGTAATGGTGGGCTTCAGATTCACCCGTCCGCCGGCGACGAGACGCACAGTATGTTCCAGGTGTTCGAGCGTACTGATATCGGGGAAAACATAACGCAAGCTACGCTCACGCAGCGTATCCACGGGAAAATCGATGCTGCCGCCAAACCACGACACTCCCACAATGGTGCCGCCGCTGCGCGTGCAATCGATCGCTTGCATCAAACTGCGCGAGCCGGCGAGGCCCTGCTTGGGACTGCCGCCCGCGCATTCGAAGGTGATGTCCGCGCCGTTGCCGCCGGTGGCCGCGCGGATCGCCTCGACCGCGTCTTCCTTGGCGGCATTGATCACGATGTCTGCGCCCAGGGTCTTCGCCATCGCGCACGCCTCGTCGCGCACGTCCACCGAGATGATGCGGCCGGCGCCACTCACCCGCGCGATCTGCATACACTCGAGGCCCATACTCCCCTGCCCCAACAGCGCCACCGTATCGCCCATGCGAATGTTGGCAGTCTCCACCGAAGCAATGCTATCGCTCAACGACTGCAGACATGCTCCCTCAGCGTTGGAGATGCGATCGTCAAGCAGCGTGAGCGCAATCTCCGGCAGGAGCGCATATTCGGAGAAGCAACCCGGCAGTTGAAACCCGATGATGGGCCCCTTCCGGCATAGATAGGCGCGGCCATTCAGACAGAGCGGGCATTCCTGGCACGGGAGTTTGGCCCGCGCCGCTACTCGGTCACCGGGCTTGAAGCGCGTGACGCCCGGCCCCACTTCCGCAACCCGCGCTGCGTACTCATGCCCGAAGAGCTGCACGGGTGCTTCGGTCTCGAGGCGCTTCTTGATGCGTTCGAAGGCGAGCGTCGGAATCCCAAACGCCAGTTGCGCCTCGGTGACGCTGGGCTGCACCACCAAAATCTGCGCCAGCACGTGGCCGGGGCGCAACGCGGGGACGGGGATATCGTCCAATAGCATGTCGTTGAATCCGTAAAACCTCCAGGCTTTCATCACGACTACCGATGATATATCGAAACAGCTACTCCCGAACGACCACTCCCGCCGCGCGCATTTCGTCAATCGCCGCCGCCTCGTCGCCAGGCTTCAGGTTAACGGCGCGGCAGGCGGGCAGGAGCAGTTCCACTTCGAAGTCGAGTTCGCGGCCATCGAGTGCGGTGAACTTCACGCAGTAGTCCGTGGCCAGGCCCAGCACGGTGATTCGCCCGATTTCATGCGAGCGCAGGTAGAATTCGAGTTCCGTGGAGCGCTGGTGGCCGTTGTCGAAAAAGCCGCTGTAGCTGTCTAGAGCCGGGTCCGTGCCCTTGCGCACCACGCGATGGATGGGTCGCGTGTGAAGGCCAGGCGCGAACAGGGCGCCGCCGGTGTACTGCACGCAATGCACCGGCCACAACACCTGCTGGATGCCGTGCAATTCCACGACGTCACCCGGTTGTTTGTCTTCGTGATTCGCCGCGAAACTGCCGTGCATCGGCGGATGCCAGTCTTGCGTGGCCACAATCAGCGATCCTTCCTCCACGGCGCGGGCGATCGCCGCGTTCGTCGGCCCGATCACTTCATCGCCGCCGCATGCGGCCAGCGCGCCGCCGGGCAGAAAGTCGTTCTGCAGGTCGACGAGGATCAATGCATGATTGGTCATAGCTCGAAGTTGAAACCTTGTTTGGTGAGCTTCTTGTATTTCGCGGCATCGAACTGATAAAGCTGCGGCGCGCGATGCGCCACGCCCTGCTGCTTCTCTTTGGTCTCAGCCAGCAGCCCCATCGCCAGAATCTTTTTCCGGAAGTTGCGTTTGTCCAGCGCGCGTTCGAGCACGGCTTCATAAACGCCCTGGAGTTCGGTGAGCGTGAACTTACGCGGCAGCAATTCAAAGTTGATCGGCTGATAGCGCACCTTGCCTTGCAGCCGCGCCACAGCGGTGGAGATGATGCGCTGGTGATCGAAGGCTAGTTTGGGAAGCTTGGCGACCGAATACCACACCGCGTCGCTTGTGTCCGTAGCGGCCTGCGGGACGTGCCGGTCCTGCCGCACCAACGCGTAGTAGGCCACGCTGACGGTGTGGCCTCGCGGGTCGCGTCCCGGATCGCCGAAGGTGAATAGCTGTTCGAGAAACACCTCGCGCAATCCGGTCTCTTCTTCCAACTCCCGGCGCGCCGCCGCGTCGAGCGTTTCGTTCTGATCCACAAAACCGCCTGGCAACGCCCAACAGCCCGCAAACGGCGGCGAGTTGCGTTTGATCAGCAGCAGTTGCAGCACGCCTTGGTCGAGCCCGAACACCACACAATCCACCGTGACCGCCGGCCGCGGGTACTCATACGTAAACGGCATGACTTGTTTTTAAACCTCCGCCCGCAACTCGGCGAGTTCGGCTTCGTAGCCACCGGAAAGGATCGGGAAGCGGCACCAGCTTTTGGGGTCGAGATTCTCATCGTCCACATGGAACGACGGCGCGTAGCGTTCGCGCTTCCATTGGTTGCGGCACCAGAGGCGGAAGAAGCGCTCAATCCAGGCCGCGAGTTGACGCGCGTCATATCGCGGGAACTCGCCGCGCAGCACCCGCAGGATTTCGCGCGGCGCGAGTTTGTCGCGAATGGCCGCGCGCTCCACGGCGTCGAGCACGTCGTACGGCATCAGGTCTGCTTCGTCCGTCTGCATCATGGCAGCCGGGCGGAGTTCAGCCGTGGGCTGCTGGTCGTTCACCACGCTCACCGCCGCGATGGCCCCAAGGCTCTCGGGACCTTGCTTTTCGAGCCACACCAGCCACCGGCGCAGGAAGTTCTTGTCAATACCCGCGATGGGCGATAGCCCGCCGCACGTGTCGCCGTCCATCGTCGCGTAGCCGACGGCGGCCTCGGAGCGGTTACTGGTGGACACCAGCAGTGCGTTACGCAGGTTCGCCAGCAGCCAAACGCTGGGGCCACGCGTGCGTGCTTGAATATTCTGCAGCGCCAGGTTGTCCGTTGACCAATCGAGCGGCCGGCCCAAGGCTTCTGAAATCAGGTTCACGTAGCCCGAGTGCAGCGCTTCCACGTTGAGTTCGAGGTGCTGTGAATGAATCGCTTCGGCCACCACCGCCGCCGCGTTCCGCGTCACTTCGCCTGAATTGCGCGTCGCCTGATACGCGGTGGTGAGAAGCCGGGCCGTGAGCGCGTCGGCGGAACCGAGCGTGGCAACATCTTTAATGTAATCCAGCCGCCGGTGCGTTTCTTCGAACCCGAGTTCGTTCACAGCCCGCTGCACCATCAAGCGCACCAGACACGCGACGGCCGTTGAATCCGCACCGCCGCTCAGGCTCACGACGAACCCTTGCGACCGGCTTTTGCGCATGTAGTCAAACAGGCCCAGCGTCAACGCGCGCGTGAACTCTTCTTCCTTGAGGTGGCCCGCGCTTTCCCATGCCGCAGGCTTCGGCGCGTTCAGATGCGGCTCTACGTCCGGAAACTGAAACTTGGCTTCAATCACGCGATGCGTGGGATGGCCTAGATTCGGTTCAAAGCTGGCCGTGCGCGTTTGGATGGTGCGCGTGGCGTCGATGTCGATGGTCGCCGCCGTCACCACCACCTCGTCAAGCGAGAAGCGCGGCCCTTGCGCCACCAGCCTACCGCCGGAAGCAATCAGCGCGCCACCGTCGTAAATGATTCGGCCCGCTTCGTTGCCGAGGAGGTTCGCGTAAACATACGTGGCGGCGAAAGCGCGCGAGCCTTCCACAACCAGGCGCTCACGCACGGCGAGTTTGCCGAACGCAAAGTGCGAGGCGCTGGGATTGAGAATGACGTCCACGGCATCGGCGGCGAGCGCCGTGCCAGGGCGGTCCGCCACCCAGGCGTCTTCGCAAATCTCATAGCCCACGCGCACGTCGCCAAACTCAAACAACAGGTTGCCGACCGGATACTCTTCTTCGCCCGCCGCCGTCCACGCCAACTCAATCGTGTTGGAGCCCGTGTCGCGCCAGGGCTTGAACCACCGCGGCTCGTAGTGAATACCGTCGCCGGCCAGGTTTCGCTTGGCGACAAAACCGAGAATCTCCCCGTTCGCCAACATCGCCGTGCCGTTCAGGAGCGAGTTGCGATAGCGCAGCGGCAGGCCCGCACTGATGATCATACCCGCGCTGGCTGCGGCCACTTGCCGGAGCGACTCAATCGCGCGCCGCGTCACGTCCGTGGAGAAGAAGGCATCCTCGCAGCCGTAGCCCGTGAGGCATAACTCGGGCAGACAAAGCACCGACACTTTATCCGCCCGCGCGATCTCCACGGCGCGGAGAATCCGCCGGAGATTCCCGGCCCAATCGAGCGGTGTCTGGTTCACCGCCGCCGCCCCGACCCGTACGAGTTTCATGCCCCCACCACTCCTTTCGACACCGCTCCGGTCGATACCGCTCCGGCAAGTTCACGTGCTTCCTGAATCAACCGCAACCGCAGTTCATGCAAACGCACTTCCAAGCCTACCGGGTACTCATGTGGGTGTAGATGCCGCTTGAGAGCCGGATGGAGCGACTCTAATTGCGACGCCACCCGCGCCCTCGATTCAACAAGCGGCGGAGGCTCATACACCACACGCCCGCCGCGTACCACGGGTATGAGGAGATCCTCATACGGCAACGAGGCCTCCAGCGTCCGTGAACGGGTCTGATCGGCCGGATCCACAATGCGCGCGGGGGCGCCGATGCCTTCGCTTTCCGACCAGATCGCGTCGGCCACCATGCGCCCGTCGGCGGCATCGCGGTAGCGGCGTACTTGCAGCACACCGGGAAAGCTGATTTTGGCCACCTGTTCGCTCAACTTCAACTTATGCTGCCATGAGTCTCGCGGGGTCTCTCGCACGGCGCTCAACTTGTAGACGCCACCGAGCGAGGGCTGATCGTAGGCGGTCACCAGTTTGGTGCCAACACCCCACAGGTCGATCTTGCCGCCCTGCTGGCGGAGCGACTCAATGATCGTCTCGTCGAGATCGTTGCTCACCAGCACCTTGGTGTCCGTGAGTCCGGCATCATCCAAAATGCGGCGCGCTTCGGCACTGAGATAAGCAAGGTCGCCCGAGTCAAGCCGAATGGCCGCGAGCCGTCCGCCCTGCGCGCGCATCCGCAGACCGGTGCGGGCAGCTGCGCGCACGCCCTGGAGCGTATCGAACGTATCCACCAGCAGCGTGCAGTTGTTCGGCTGCACGGCAGCGTAGGCGTCAAACGCAGCTTGCTCGGAATCGAAACTGATCACCCAGCTATGCGCGTGCGTGCCCTTCACCGGGATGCCGAACATGCGCCCGGCGAGCAGATTGCTGGTGGCCGCGCAGCCGCCGAGATAGGCGGCACGTGAAGCCGTCAGTGCGCCGTCAAGGCCCTGCGCGCGGCGCAGCCCGAACTCCAGCACCGGCTGGCCCGCCGCGGCATGGCACACCCGCGCTGCCTTCGTGGCTACCAGCGTAGGAAAGTTCACCAGCGTGAGCAGAGTGGTTTCAAGCAACTGCGCCTGCAGAATCGAGCCCGTCACGCGCACCAGCGGCTCATTCGGAAACACAACGGTGCCCTCGGGAACAGCGTCAATATCGACGGTCCATTGGAGCTCGCGCAGGTAGGTGAGGAAGCCTGGGTCAAACAACGGACGCCCGTCGTTGCCAGTGAGCGAACCCAAGTAAGCCAGGTCTTCGTCAGCGAAACGGAGCCCAGCGAAGAACTCCGCCACGTCCGCTAGCCCCGCCGCCACCGTATAGCCGCCACCGAACGGGGGCTTGCGGAAGTAGAGATGAAAGACCGCCCGTTGATCGGCCTTGCCCAGCTTCCAATAACCGTACGCCATGGTGAGCTGGTACAGGTCTGTCAGCAGCGCGAGCCCCGTACGATAGGTTGCGGCCAGTCTGTTGTTCAATTCATCCTATTAGTGTGTACTGTACACTAAGACTCACCGTTCCGCAAGCCCTTTCTCGTTTGATATCCTGAAGGCGTAATGAAACGGCGCAGATTGCTCCAATCCCTGATGGCCTCGCCGGCTGCCGCAGCGGCGGCGCAGGCCGCCACGCCACCGCCGGCTCCCCAAGCTGCGAGTCCGGCCACGGAACAGTTCCCCGCCCTCAAGGTAACGGCGGCCGACGCTGCCACCGACGGCGTGATTTACTTCTTTTCGTCCGAGCAGTTTCTGGCGCTCACGCGTCTGTGCGAAGCGATTGCGCCGGCAGGCGCGAACCGGCCCAGCGCGGTAGACGCGGACGTTCCAGCGTTCCTTGACTTTTTTATTGGCCAGTCTCCGGCCGCGACCAAGGCCCTTTATCGCGACGGCCTTGACCGGCTGGTGCGTGACGGCGTAGCCGGAGCCTCGCTGTCCGCGCTCAAAGACTCCTGGAGCTGCGCGGGCCCGGCAGACGCATTTGCGAGGTTTCTGCAGCAAGCGAAGAATGACATCCTGCAGGCCACGATGAACTCACGCGAGTGGGCCGCCGCGCAGGGACGCGCGAGCCGCCGCGACGGCATGCCCACGGGCTACTTCTGGAGGCACGTCGACTAATCCCCACCTCACAGAGTCACGACGTGGTGATCATCGGCTCTGGCGCCGGCGGCGGCATGGCTGCGCACACGCTCACGCGCCTCGGCGTGAAGTGCCTGATGCTTGAAGCCGGGCCGCTGTTCGACTTTCAGAAAGACCGCTCGCTCGTCAACCTTCCGGATCTGCCGTATCGCGGCTTCGGTCAGCCCGGCCGCTTTCCGCACGTCGTGCAGGCCAGCGAACTCGACGCCGAGGCTTGGGCGGATGAGCAGCAGAATCCGTACACATACCCGAAGGACGCCCCCTACTACTGGGTGCGCATACGGATGGTCGGCGGCAAGACGATGCGTTGGGGCCGCGCTTCGTGGCGCCTATCCGACCTTGAATTCGCCTGCAAGGACCACGACGGCGAAGGCGAGAACTGGCCCATTCGACTCGCCGATCTCGCTCCTTACTACGACCGTGCCGAGCCGATGTTCAACGTCACCGGGCGCAACGAAGGCTTGCGGCAGTTGCCCGACGGCAAGATTCTGGTGGACGACTCGGCCGATAGCGCGCCGGTGCGGCGCTTCATCGATTCCTGCAAGAAACTGGGCGTGCCAACGACGAAGCCACGCCGGGCCACCGGCACGCTGGCGTCGTCTACCAACGTGCTGTTGCCCGGCGCGATCGAAACCGGGAACCTCCAACTGGTGACCAACGCCGTGGTGCGCGACATTACGGTGGACCCGAACACGGGCCGCGCGAGCGGCGTGCGCTTTGTGGACCGCCACAGCAAGCGCGATTATCACGTGAAGGCACGCACGGTGATTGTTTCCGCGTCGGCCCTCGAAAGCTGCCGCATCCTGCTCAACTCGACGTCGCCGCGCTACCCGAAGGGCCTCGGCAACTCCAGCGGCACGCTGGGCCGCTACCTTTTCGATCAGTTCTACGTGAAGAACACCGTGATGTGCGAGATGAACTCTCCGCGCGGCAGAGGCGGCGGCTACGTAGTGCGCTTTCGCAACGTGGACAAGCGCGAGAAGAATTTCCTGCGCGGTTACACCTATGACTTTGGCTGCGGCGGCACGCCTCCGGCGCGCTACATTCCTCACTACGGCGAGGCGCTCTACAAAGAGCTCGACCGGCTCCGCGGCGCAAGCTTTTCGATGACCACGATGGGCGAGGTGCTGCCCAAGTACGAGAACCACGTCCGCATCAATAAAGACGTGAAGGATGCCTGGGGCATCCCGGCGCTGCACATCGAGCACAAGTACGGCGCAAACGAGCACGCGATGGCGAAGGACGCCATGGAAATGGCTGAGGCCATGTGCACCGGCGCGGGCTTTACCATTCTGGGCAGACACGCGCAGATGGTGCCTCCCGGTGAGAGCATCCACGAATTGGGCACGGTGCGCATGGGTGCCGATCCGAAGAAAAGCGTGCTCAACGGCTACA
Organism: Acidobacteriota bacterium; assembly: GCA_016871115.1. GTDB lineage: Bacteria > Acidobacteriota > Terriglobia > Bryobacterales > Bryobacteraceae > VFZP01. The sequence goes on along the minus strand of VFZP01000036.1, from coordinate 3,645 downwards.
ACCAGAGTCACGACGTGAAGAATCTGTTTGTCGTTGACGGGAGCTCCTTCCCCTCCGGCGGCGCGCAGAATCCGACGTTGACGATTCTGGCGCTGTCGATGCGCGCATCTGAGTATTTGGCGGACCAGATGAAGAAGGGCGCGCTGTGAGACGTTGGAGCATCCTCGCCGCCGCGGCAGCGGCGCTGGCAATGGCCTGGGCAGCCGAAACGGTCACGGATCCCAAGCCGGTCGCACAGCCCGTGCCCTATAGCCACAAGAAGCACTTGGCGATGGGCCTGCAATGCAAAAGCTGCCACACCAACCCTGATCCAGGCGAGGTGATGGGAATTCCGGGCGTGAAGGTTTGCATGGAGTGCCATGCGGGCGTGAAGCCCGGCTCGCCGCACATTCAGAAGCTGGCCAAGCATGCCGCGGACAAGAGCGAGCCAGCCTGGGCGCGCATTTACCTGATTCCGTCGTACGTTTTCTTCAGCCACCGCGCACACACCGAAGCGGGCGCCAAATGCGAGAAGTGCCATGGCCCGGTGGCGACGCGCGACGCACTTTGGCGCGAGGTGAGCATCTCGATGGGCGCCTGCATGGACTGCCACCGGCAGAACAAGGCAAGCAACGACTGCACTTTTTGTCACGAAGCCCGCCAGTAAGCCCAAAGCGGCCCGGGCACGCAGGCCCGCGCCGCTTCTTTTGCATTCAGCTTACTGAACCGCGATCGTTGTCACAATGTCCTGCGGCCGGTTAGGGTTGTTGCTCGGCACGTCCTTGAATTGAACGCAATCACCACCCGCGCCCGCGGATTCGGCGGAACCCGGTCTGGTGCACGGAGATTCAACTGCCACACGCCCACCAAGCCCGGCGCTACGCCCGAGTAGAGGATCTCGGCATCGGTGAGACGCAAACCGCCGATCGCGACGATCGGCTTGCCGTCGGTCTCAATGTCCCCGGCGGGCGGTGTGCCGTCCGCTGGCGCGTGGTTCACGCGGCCCTGCCCGGTGCCGTAGAGGACAATGATCTTGCCACGGCCCACGGCTTTCAGATTCTCGCCCACGCCGTTGAACGAATTGTTGTCCTCGGCGTTGATGGCAGCCAGTTGGCCTGTGACCGAGCCGTTCAGAGTAAACAGGCCCGGCGATGCATCGCTCATCGCCACTTCGGTGGCGGCGATAATCCGGCCCGAGGACGGCTGCTCCACCTGCAACTCCACCGTCCCTGACGTTGGCGCCGAATTCGGCATCTGGAAGTTGATCTGAAACGGCGAAGTGAAGTAAAGCGGCACGGGTTGCCCGGCCACCAACACGCGCAGATCGCCGAGCGTGCGCGCCATCGGGACCGTCGAATTGATGGCCGTCTCTTCGCTGAACGAGTAGTTGAGAGTGTTGCTCTGGAGCGTGGCCACCATCCCGGGCGCAATTCGCGGCAGGTAATTGGCGCCGTTCACGATGTTCACGCGGGGATAGTGAATCGCCACACGGTTCTTCACGTCTGCCAGGTAGAGGTTTCCAAACGAATCGGCCGTGATACCAAGCGGTCCGAACGCGGGAAGCGCCAGATTCGGCGTGTCGCCAACCGTAATCAACTGATCGAAGTTGGTGAAGCGGAAAACCTCTCCGGAACCGGAACTGCCCACGAAGATGTCCCCGGTGGCCGCAGTCACATGCACCACTTGCGGGCGGACGATGCCGCGCGACAGCGTAAACGCCGAGCGCGGATCGATGCCTGCTTGCGGCGCCCGGCTGAAGATTTGCACGCGGCTGTTCAGCGTGTCGGTCACGTACAGGCGGTCATCGGTATCGAACGCAAGGTGGCGGGGCCCATTCAAGCGGTTGGTGGCGTCGCTTGCAGCGCTGGAGATGAAGTCCGGTTGCCCGAAAGCGCGGACAGCCGCCATGCCGTTGGTAAACGGCGGATTAAACTGCAGTACGCGGTGGAGCGTTGCGTCGGAAACAAACAGCGAACCTTCGGCGCTGAAAGCCAAGCCATACGGAGACGCCATCGTACGAGCCGTGGCGTCCTGCAGTCTGGTGGTGAAGTTGGACTGGCCTAACACGAGATCGGCCTGTCCCGAAAAGCCGTCGCCGAAGGGGTTCGGGAAGCGCAGCACCCGGCTGTTGCCGTTGTCAGCCACCCAGAGGTTACCCGCGCGGTCCACGGCCGCGCCGGTAGGGAACGCCAGACCGCCCGGACCTCGAACATTGGTCTCGTTACTCGGAAAGTTGAGCAGGGCGCGGCTGAAGTCGGGCTGGCCGATCACGACGTCGGCCTTGTCGCCGCTCCGTACGCGGCGCGCATCCGTAAAACCCAGCACCCAGTGATTGAACGTGTCGGCCACATACAGGCGGGGAGGATTCGACCGCGAATCGATCACCAGTCCCGCGGCCTGCCCGCCTTGTGCGCTGAAAGCAAATTCGCGGCCTTCCAGCAGGTTGACCGAGCGAGTAGCAAAGCTGTCTTGGCCCAGCACTCGGCGCCCGTTGTAAGGCGCGCCAGCGGCGGCTGCGGGCCCCGTGGAGATGTCACCAAACACGAGCACACGATGATTTTCGGTACATACCACGAAGGTTTCGCCGCTTGCGAACGCGGCGCCAGACGGCCCGTTCAGTGAAGAGTTGTTCGGTTCCGGCAACCCGCGATTCGAGCGTTGTTGGGTAAGCGTGAGCCCGTCCTGGCCGATTACGGCCCGGCCGGCAGGAGAAAACTGCGTGGCCTCGGCGGGCCAAGCGTCAAAAGCGTCGTAACGCACCAGGCGGCTCGCGGGGGTATCCACCACAAACACCACGTTGCCGATACAGAAGACAGCTTCAGCCGGCACCATAACGTTGGCTGCGTTCACGATGCCGATCGTATACTCGTTCACCGGCGGAGGCGGGACCTGCCCCGGCGGTACATCTGTGGCAATCCCCATGATGCGTGCCGCGTCCATGCCGACCGCAAACGGCAGACGATACACAATCACCCGATTGAGCGCATCGATCACATACATGCGCCCTGCCTGGTCAAATGCCAAGCCGCTCGGCTCACGCAAAACGTTCTTGCGCGCCCGCTCTTCCGGCAGCAGGCTGGCGGGAAAGGCGCGGCTGGTCCGAAATCCGGTTGGCCCGGCACCATATTCGCTGAAGGGAAACTCGAAGCGTTGTCTCCAACTACAGCAGCGGCAAAGCGCAGCACGCGGTGATTGCCCGGGTCGACTACCCATAGGTTGCCCTGCGCGTCAAAAGCGAGGGATGCCTTGAACACCGCACTGCCCGTCGACGAAAACAGCTACTTTTCAGTGACTCCGCCAAAATGGGTCGCGCGGGTGCGGAAGTCGGGCTGGCCGATTACAAAGTCTGGGAGTTCGTCTACCTGATCGAACGGGCGCGGGCTCTGGTGCAAAATCTGGGTTGACGCTGGTTTGATACCGTTTCGGTCCGCGGGTCTCGATCGATCCCGACCCCAATCACGCTGCCAACGCGACTCGCCAGATCTCCGGCATCGTTGTCCCTGTCCCGCCTAGTTTGCCAAATTTGAATTGCCCCTTCTTGATCTTCTCCGCCAGTTCGATCCCGCCGATCACCGCTTTCGCCGTCTGGAAGCTCTTGAGCCCCAGCATCGGCCGCAATCGCTGCTTGAGCCTGCGATGATCTTGCTCGATCAAGTTGTTCAAGTA
>VFZP01000035.1 GCA_016871115.1 Acidobacteriota bacterium | reverse complement strand
AACATCTCTCTCCGCAGCAGCATGCCAGACAATGAAGCCTCAGAAAAGAGGCAAGGTCTTCACCTGCGCGTTTTTGGAACACCGCCGTTGCAAGCAAACAGAATATTCCCGCTCGGACGGCGAAAATACCCCCGAACTGCGAAAGTCAGGCTAGGAACGATGACAGTCAACCCGACACCCGCTACGAGCACGTAAAGAACAACGCCGTAGTTAGCTCTTCTCGCCAACGCCCGCATCGCTGCGCGCTCGTTGACTCGCTTCAGTGAATCTCTCCGCTTTCTCGCCATCTCGAAGGCAGGGCCCGCTACGACTTCAGCGCCTTCTCCATCGCTGCCTCCAGCGCGGGCTTGTCCATCGCTGTCGAAATAAACAGCTCCTGCCGCGAGCCCGACGCAAGCGCGATGCCCTTCCAGCCGTTCGTCGTCGGCACGGTGAGGTGCATCGCCACCGGGCCATTGGCGTCGCGGACGCGGCGGATGACGCCGGGGACGATGGAGCGGATCGCGTCGTTTTGTTCGAGCAGCTGCTCCAGCACCGGGCGCAGGCCGTCAATGATGGAATGCTCGATTTTCAGGCGGTTGTTGGCCGCGCGCAGCTTCATACGTTAGAACCGTTTTCTCCACAGAAAGTCGACGCCGAAGATGCCGCTCTCATCGCGCACCGCGAGCACGGAGAAATCCCGCGAGAAGTCCCACTGCACGCGGACGATCTGTTGCTGAGTGCGATTGAGGTTGGTGATGTAGGTCACCGTGAGGTCGCGCGAGAGTTGCTGTTCGACGGTGAGGCGCGCTTGCGGCGTGTTGGTGACGCCGGTCAATTCCGGGTCGATCTTGATGCGGCTGACGCCAAACAGCCGCTGCAGGCGGCTGTTGATGGGCGCCGAGATGGCTTGGCCGAGCAGCGTGTTACTGCCACCGGCGATCGATTGCAGTGACTGGTTCTGCTGCAGGTGGCGCGTGATGCCGGAACCGGGCGCGCGGCCCACGGTGAGCAGCGCGATGATCTCGGTGGATTGCAGCGGCGGGTCGGAACGATACGATGCATTAAGCTTCGATACGGGCCCGGAGAAGTTCATGCTGACAGTGATGCCGCGGACCTTGGTTTCGAGGTCAAGATCGATGATCGGCTCAATGCGCGTGGGATTGAAGAACGAGATGTCGCCGCGCGTGATCGTGTACTGATTGCCGAAAAACTGGATCTCACCCTGGTTCACCGAGACGCGGCCGAACAGCACAGGGCGCACGCCGGAGCCGCGCAGACGGAGTTCGGCCTGCGGCGCGATGTCGCGCGCGAGCGACGTTTGGAGTTCGGCGTCGGGCGCGGTGACCACCTGCACGTCGAGTTGCAGGCCGCGCAACAGCGCACTCGACGTCGCGGGCGAGGCGGACGAGCGGCCGGTGGATTCGAGCAGGCTGCCGAAGTCGGTCTTCGGGTTGATGCCCATTTTATTCAGCGTGACGGTGCCGTTTAGCAGGCTCTGCGCGGTGGTGCCGGTCCAGTTCAGCGCGGCGTTGAACGTGGTGGAGACATCTTCGGGGTAACGCACACGGACGCGCTGGGCCTGCGCGGCGAGGCGATAAATCCACTGATTGCCGCCGAAGTCGACAAAGCCAGTGAGGCTCAAGTCGCCGCCGCCGCTTTGGGCGGTGAGTTTTTCGATGTTGGCGCGCGTGCGATCGAACACCACCACGCCGTTGGCGTTTTCAAGGCCGTTGGGCAGGCCGCGGAAGTTGAGGTCAGCCTTGCGCAGCTCCATGCGGCCCACGAGGTTCGGCTTGTCAAGCGAGCCGCGGATGGTGGCATCGAGCACGGAGGTGCCGCGCGCCATCAGATCGGGTTCGTACATTGTCAGCACGGGCAGGTTAAAGTTGCCGCGCAGGCGCATATTCCACGGGCTTTTCGAATTGAACGCCACGGTGCCGGAGGCTTCGAGATCGGTGCCCTCGGCATACAGTTGCGCCTGTTGCAGCGTGACGCCTTTGCTGTCAATCACAGCGAGAATCGGCTCGCGGTTGCGCAGGACGAGCGGCACGCGTCCGGCGGCGGGCGTCTCGGTGCGCTGCGTGAGGGGCTCCACTTCGAGCGAAGTGGCCTTGGCGTAACCGGTCCAGATTTCCGGGCGCAGAATGGGGCCCGAGAATCCGAGTTCCATGTTCACGATGCCACGAAGCGGCAGAGGCTTCGAGGAGTCGCCAAACAGGTCGTTGAGATCCGCAAAGGTGAGGCGTGAAATCGTGACTTGCCCGAGGCCGTAGGAGTTGCCTCCCAGGTTCCACTCCGCGGACCCTTGCGCGCGCGACTCACGAATGTGCGCGGCGATGTCGGCCGTGAGCAGTCGCCCTTGCGTGCGCGCCAGCAGCGAGAGGTCACCCAGCCGACGGCCCTGCAAGGTGATGCCTTGCAGGTTGATTTCGGCGTCGAGCGCGGTGAGTTGCGGCTGCGTGTTGGGGGCAGCGGGCAATCGCGCGGTGACCACGCCGCGAGCCGAGATGGCGCCATCGATCTTCGCCTGCAAGCGCTGGGGCGCTTCCCAATGCGACAGCCGCGAGTTGCGGGCCGTGAACTCCAGGCGGGCCGCGCCGCCCGGTTCAACGTTGATGGTGAAATCGATCTGCCCGCCTTGGTTGAGTAGACGCCCCTGCGACACTTCAATGCGGCCGCCCGGACCCGCGCGCGCGTCGGCTTCGAGACGCTCGAACCGCTCGCGCCAGGCTTCAAACGGCGCGGCGGTGACGCGACTGGCAATGCGCGGCGCGGCGAGCGTGCCCTGTACATCCACCTGCGCGTCGAGCGCGCCGTCCACGGGATAGCGCAGACCGGCAGCTTCGAGCAGCGCTTCGATGGGCGTGTTTACCAGCGTGAGCTTGGCCGCGATGGCGGCGTTCGGCGCGGGCTTCCATTGATCGAGCGCGAGCGATCCATAGCCCTGCAGATCGAACGACGACTCTTTCCACTGCACGCCAGTGAGGCGTAGCTGCGCGGAAGTGGCTTCAAAGCCGGCATTGACGGACTCAGCGCGGCGGCCCATGGTGACGAGCGGCCCGGCGCGCAGGCGGCCTGTGATCTCGGGCGCGGCGAGGCCGCCGGAGATGATGCCGTCGACCTGCAGGAGGCCGCGGTCGAGCTTGGCGGGCAGGGCGTCGAGCTTCACGCCGGCGGCGGCGAGGAGCGGCAACAGCTCATCGAGATTGCGTGTGCTGAAGCCGAACTCGGCACGTTTGGTGAGGTCGCCCGCGATATTGAGGCGAGTACCGCCGCCCAGCTGCAGCGCCGATGGCTCAAATTGCAGCACGCCACCCGGCGCGAGCGTCGCGGCGATTTCGCCGGACAGCGGCGGCCTGCCTTCGCCGGTGGATTCAAGGCGCATCCGCGCTTCGCCCGTGAGGTTCGGTCCACTCACCTTCAGCGGACCCGACACCGTGGCCTCCCACGGCAGCGGATTCTTCATTCCCAGCGCGGCGAGGCGGCTGAGCGCAAACCGCGTTACTTCGCCCTCCACGGTGAACTCAGGCGGGCGGCGCGCGAGCACAGTGGCCCGGCCGCGGAACTCGCCGCCTAGCGCCGCGGCACGCAGGCCGAGTAGTTCGAGGCGTTCACGCACGGCCTTGAACGTGGCGCGCGCATCCACGCCGTCTACGCGCACATTGCCCGCGCGATACGAGATGCCGCGGGCACGCGCGGTGCCGGCTGCGGTCCAATTGTGGCCACCGAGCCATTGGAACAAACCCCGCACTGCCGCCGAGCCGCGATGCTCGACGGGCAGGCCGAGCACGGGGCCGAGTTCAGAGATGGAGATGGTGCCATCCAGTTGCGCGGACGCGAATTGCTTTTCCAGCGAGAACTCACCGGTCTTGACGTTGATGGCCGACTGCGGCGTGCGGAGACGGGCATCGGAGAACGTTAAGGGGCCGGTTCCGATTCGCACCTGAGTGTCGGCATCGAAGACGAGCGGGGTGCGGAGCGGCGCGTCGATGCGGAGTTGCCTGGCTTGTGCGCGGCCGGCGTAGGCTCGCGCGGCAGCTTCGTAGTTGAGCTGCAAGTCAAGATCGCGGCCGGCGATGTCGAACGGCCACTGGCGATTGCCATAGGAGAAGACGCCCTGGCGCACCTGGTAGGCGCCGATGCCGAGATCAAGGAACGTAGCGATGGGGCGGCGGGGCGCACGCTTCACGCGCGGCTCCGGGATGTTGGCGCGGCCTTGCGCGTCGACGGTGACGTTGATTTCGGGCGCGTCGGCATCGAGCGACAGCAGGTCGACCTTGCGGCGCCACAACGATACGAGCCGCAGGCCAACGACGAGGCGGCGCGCCGTGAACAGGGGCTTGGCGGCGTCGGGCTCAAGCCCGCGGATCCGCAAGCCGCGGAGTTCGGCGGTCCAAGTGCGCCAGTCGAAGTCGAAGCGTTCGAGCGCCACTTGCCCGCCCGTGGCGGACTCGATTTCGCGCACCAGGCGCGCATGTACTTGCTGGCGGATCCAGCCCGATTGCACGGCCCAGACCGCCACGGCGGCGGCCGCGGCAAGGAGCAGCGCGAAGATTAGGAGGAGGCGCTTCAACACGTCAGGCGTAAGCTCAGTTTCGAGCGTAGCACCGCGTTAGCCATCATATCGGTACGAACAGACCGCCCCGAGTTGCTGCGCCGTTACCAGGAATCCAGCGGCGGATGGAGCTTGAGAAAAGCACGCGCGCATCGCCTTGCAACGTGCGGAGCGTGGAGACCGGATCCCCGAAAGGCTAAAGCGGCTTGCAGCGGATGGCGGACATCGGCGAACGCGGCAGCTTCCGCTGGATTCGGCCGGAGCACATGGAGCTGACGGGCGCGCGGCCGCTTGCCGATGTCAGATCTACACTATCCGCCCAGTGGCAACAATGCAATGAGACTCTCGACGCGCTGAGCACTGAGGATGGGGCGCTTTGCCATATCACGATGAGCGTCCACAGTCTCGGCAAGATTCACATCATCGCAGCAGAGGGCTTGGCCGTGGGTGCTACGATGCCAGGACGCCAGCGGCCTCTCTAGCGCTTCGCCGCGTACTGCTTAGACTGCCCGTTGCGCTCGTTCGTCACCGAAAACGCGCCGCTCTTATCCGCCGAAACGCGCAACCCGAAGCCCTGGCATTGCTCTTCCACATTCGCAATCTGCGCCTCGCCCACGTTGTTCTCCTTGCCGCCGGCGAGCGCAAAGTGCACCTGCCACAGATCCTCCAAACCGGGTGAAGCCTTCACGGCCTGCCACGCCGGAGGCGCGCCGCCTTTCTTCGCACCGTTGTTCATGATAGCCACGCGCGGCTGTAGCGCGTGCACGATCGCGGCGGGACCCGAGGCGTCCATGCCGTGGTGGGTGGTGAGGTAGAGGTCCACCGCGCCGAGGCGGTTGGCCGGGCAGACGAGTTCCAGCTCTTTGTTCCAGGTAAGGTCGCCGAGGTCGACGAAGCGGAACTTGCCGTAGCGGACGAACACGCCGAGCGAGCGGTTATTCTCGGTGTGGTCAACAGCCTTCTGGGGCGCACCAGCGCAATGCGGATTCGGTTTGCCGCCGCCCGGGAGCGCTTTGCCGATCGCTTCGCCGCGCGCGGTGACGGCCGTCACCTCCACGTTCGCGAGCGGAATCCTGTCGCCGGGCTTCAGCACGAGGTGCTTGGCTTTCGCTGTCTCCATCGCCTTTTGATAGGAAGCCGAAAGTTGCGCGGCGCGGTCGCCGGTTTCGGTATTGGGGCCGTGATCGACAAATGTGCCGATCGGGAACTTACCCGCCAACTGCTCCACGCCGCCCACGTGATCGAGGTGGTAGTGGGTGATCATCAGATAATCGATGCGCTCGACGCTGCCTTTTTTGGCGGCGGCGATGATGCGATCGGCATCGCGGCCGTTGAAGCCCGGCCAGCCTGCGTCAATCAGTAGCGACTGCTTTTTCGGCGTCACTAGGAGTGTCGCCTGGCCACCTTCGACGTCGACAAAGAATATCTCTAGACCCGGAGTGGCCGCCGAAAGCAGCGAGGCCGCGGCAGCCATGATTAGCATGAACCGTTTCATCACTGGCGAATCCTACCACAACCCATGGAACAACTCAGGCCAGCCTGAGGTATTCTGAATTAGGAACGGACGAGGGAACGTGCCCTACTGCACACATTGCGGAAACCAGGTTGGCACGGCGGACCGCTTCTGCGCCGGCTGCGGCACTCCGCAGGCCGCGCCCGGTGGCGGCGGCGTTGGCGGCGGATCGTCCAAAACCAAAGGCATTTTCGACAGCCTCACCCCGCACAAGGCTTCGCTGCTTTGCTACATCCCGGTGGTGGGCTGGATTCCGTCGATCATTGTGCTGGCCTCGTCGCGTTTTCAGAACGACCGCACGGTGCGCTTCCACGCCTTTCAGGGACTCTATTTATTTGTGGCGTGGCTGCTTGCCGATTGGGTAATCGGCCCACTGTTCAGCGGCATGCGTATGCACATAGGCGGACTGCTGAAGGCGGCGATCCTTTGCGCGTGGGTCTTCATGATCGTGAAGACAAGCCAGAACGACAATTACCACCTGCCGATCGTGGGCGAAATCGCGGAACGCTCGGCGAGCGAGCAACGCTAAGGCGGCTTTGGTTATATGATGTGGCCGTATATGCTGCCGCATCCTACTTCCGTTGACCGCCGCGCCGCGCTCCTTGAATTGATCGCCATGTTCGGCGCCGCGCCCTGGCTCAACGCCGCGGACATCGACTACGACGATCCGCTCTACGGCCCCATCAACGTCTTCGATTTCGCCGGGCTGGCCAAAAAGAAGCTGGACCCGATGGCGTGGGATTATCTCGACGGCGGCTCCGAGGACGAAATGTCGCTACGCGACAACCGCCGCGCGTTTGACGATCTGATCATCCGGCCGCGCATGCTGGTGGATGTTTCAAAGATCGATACGAGCGTCGAAATCTTCGGCAAGAAGGTGGCCTACCCGATTTTCCTCGATCCCACGGGCGGCAAGAACTGCTTCTTCAAGGGCGGCGAACTGGAAACCGCCAAAGGCGCCGCGGCCGCCAAGGCGCTGCACATCACCAACGGCGGCATCGATGAGTTCATCGAAACCGGCAAGGCGACCGATGCGTGGTGGCAACTCACGACGGGCGGCAACATCATGACCAAGCAGTCGCGCAAGGCCTTCACGCAGCGGATTGAAGACCTTGGCTGCTCGGCGATCTGCTTCACCGTGGACATCATGCACGTGTCGCATCGCGAGCGCGACATGCACAATAAACTGGAGCGCGCGTGGTGCGAATCGGGGCTCCCGCCGCGCGATGCGCTGGGCAAGATGCCGAAAGCGAAGAACCCGTGGCGCGCAGGGCTGTATCCGGAGCGCCAGTCGCCCACGGCCACCTGGGAGACGCTGGCGGAGTTGTGTTCCGAGACGAAGCTGCCCGTGGTGGTGAAGGGCATCATGACGGCTGAGGACGGCGAGCGTTGCGTGAAGTATGGAGCCAAGGGCGTCGTCGTATCAAACCACGGCGCGCGCCAGCAGGACCATGTGGGCGCGACGATCGAGGCGTTGCCCGAAGTGGTGCGCGCGGTGAACGGCAAAATTCCGGTGCTGTGCGACGGCGGCTTCCGGCGCGGCACTGACGTTTTAAAGGCGCTGGCGCTAGGCGCCAAGGCGGTGTGCGTGGCGCGGCCGTATCTCTACGGCCTCGCGTGCTTCGGTCAGCGCGGCGTGGCGCGTGTGATGGAACTGCTGCATACCGAACTGGCGTTGAACATGGGGCTTGCGGGCGTGCCGAATCTGGCCGCGATTGACCGGAGCCTGGTGCGCTGGCGGCACGAGCACAAGGGATGATGAAACGGCTAGTGCTACTCGCGGCTGCCTTGGTTTGCGCGGCTGAAGAACCAGGCGCGATTCTGGCGCCGCCGACGCTATCGGCGCATGCGGGCGCAGGAACGGTGCGTTTCATTGGACGCGGTACAGGCGCCTTGAAGATGGACGGCAAGCCGGTGGAAACAGTATCTCCGCACGCAGGCGTGCAAGCCGCCGAGTTGAAGCCCGCCTCGGAAGGCGCACACACCCTGGAGTTTGAAGGCCAGACGTTGCGCTTCTTCACCGGCGCCAATCCGGACGGGGAGTTCAAGGCGTTCCGCGCGCATCCACCCTCCAACCAGTGCGAGACCTGCCACGCCGTACGCAATGGCCGCTGGCGTTTTCAACGCGTGTCGCTTGCCAGCGTCTGTTCGCAGTGCCATTCGAAGGAGACGTTCCAGGCCAAGCACACGCACGAAATGCCGGTGCTCACCGACTGCCAGCTTTGCCACAACCCGCACGGATCCACCACCGCCGTACCCGCGCACTTAAAACTCGCTCGCGAAGCGGCCTGCAAACAGTGCCACGCTCTTCAGTAGCTGGCGCTGAACCGCTATACTGAGGCTCATAAAGGGTTGACTAGGGAGACGTGACACGTATGAGCGAATCGACTACCAGCAACTCGACCCAAGCCGGCAACTACTTCGTCTCAAACTATCCGCCGTACTCGCTGTGGAACGCCGCGGCCGTGCCCGATGCATTGGCCGTGCTTGACCATCCGCCGGCCGACGCCGCCGCGCCCCTGGGCCTCTACCTCCACATTCCGTTCTGCCGCAAGCGCTGCCACTTCTGCTACTTCAAGGTCTACACGGACAAGCCCGCGGCCGAGGTGGAAGCCTACCTCGACACGTTGATTGCGGAGATGCGTCTGTACGCCGACAACGCGTTCCTGGGCGGGCGGAAACCCAAGTTCATCTACTTTGGCGGCGGCACGCCGTCCTACATCTCGTCGACGCAGTTGAAACGACTGGTGGAGTCCATGCGGAGCATCCTGCCGTGGGACGCCGCCGAAGAGATCGCCTTCGAGTGTGAGCCCGGCACGATCACTGAAGGGAAACTACGTGTGATCAAGGATCTCGGCATCACGCGCCTGAGCCTGGGCATTGAAAACTTCGACGACGCGATTCTCGAAGCCAACGGCCGCGCGCACCGCTCACGCGAGATCGACCGCGCCTACGAAACCGCCCGCGCCCTGGGCTTCAAGCAGATCAATATCGACTTGATTTCAGGTATGGTGGGCGAAACGCCCGAGAACTGGCGCGAATGCGTGCGCCGGACCATCGCGCTCAACCCGGAAAGCGTCACCATCTATCAGATGGAAGTGCCCTACAACACCACGCTGTTTAAGGTGCACGGCCAGAATGTAGCGCCGGTGGCGGGCTGGGAAACCAAGCGCGAATGGGTGGGCTATGCGTTCGCTGAGATGGAGAAGGCCGGCTACACCATCGGCAGCGCCTACACCGCCGTGCGCGAACCGCAGCGCAACAAATTCCTGTATCGCGACCTGCTGTGGCGCGGCGCGGACCTGTTGGGCCTCGGCGTTGCCTCGTTCGGCCACATCCAGGGCACGCACATGCAGAACGAGCACAGCCTGGAGATCTACCAAAAGCGAGTGGCGGCGGGCGAGCGGCCCATTCTGCGCGCCTTGCCGCTTTCGAACGACCAGCGCCTGATCCGCGAACTGATTTTGCAGATAAAGCTGGGCGCGGTGAGCAAAGACTACTTTGCGGGCAAGTTCGGCGTGGCGCTGGATCAGCGCTTTTCCGAGCCGATGGCCAAACTGGCAGCCGCTGGTTTTTTGAAGGCGGAGAACGGCACCGTGCGGCTGAGCCGCGAGGGACTCCTGCAGGTGGACGGGCTGCTGCCGGAATTTTTTCCACCCGAACACCGGGCGGCGCGCGTCGTATGACTGGGAGTTCTACGTGATGACCACCACCACAACGGCGAACTATGACGCACTCGTGATCGGAGGCGGGCCGGCTGGGTCTACCGCGGCCACCGTACTAGCGATGCACGGACGCCGCGTGGCGCTGGTGGAGCGCGAGCCGTTTCCGCGGTATCACATCGGCGAGTCGCTACTGCCCTACTGCTACTTCACGCTCGACCGGTTGGGGCTCATCGAGAAGATGAAGCAGTCGCACTTCCCCAAGAAGTACAGCGTGCAGTTTGTCAGCACCGAGGGCAAGCTCAGCGTGCCGTTCTACTTCTTCCAGCATTGGGACCACGAAGCTGCCATGACGTGGCAAGTGCTGCGGTCTGACTTTGACCGCATGCTGCTGGACAATGCGCGCGAGCGGAGCGTGGAGATCTTACAGCAGACTACGGCGCGTGAACTGTTGCGGTCCGCCGAGGGTGTGGTCACCGGCGTGAAGGCAGTGGATGCGGCGGGCGATGCGCGCGAGTTCCGCGCCACGATCACGATTGACGCCACGGGCCGCGACGCGTTCGCCGTGTCGCGCAACGGCTGGAAGGTGCGTGACCCGTACCTCAACAAGATCGCCATCTGGACCTACTTTGAAGGCGCCAAGCGCGACGAAGGGTTGGACGAAGGCGCCACCACTGTAGCGTTTGTTCAGGACAAGGGCTGGTTCTGGTACATTCCGCTGCCCAACAACATGGTGAGCGTGGGTATCGTGGCCGAGAAAGACTACCTGTACGGCGGCGGAATGCGCGAGCTTTCTGAAATCTTCGCGCGCGAAGTGGCGAAGAACCCCTGGATTGCCGGGCACACCGGCGCGGGCAAGCAGACGGGCGAATACTGGGTGACCGGCGAGTTCTCCTACCGCTCGCGCCATTGCGCTGAAGACGGTTTGGTGCTCACCGGCGATGCGTTTGCGTTTCTCGATCCCGTGTTCTCTTCCGGCGTGTTCCTGGCGCTGAAGAGCGGCGAAATGGCGGGCGATGCGGTGGAAGCGGCGCTGGCGGCGGGAGATGTGTCCGCCGGGCAGTTTACCGAGTACGGCGCGAAGGTGTGTGAGGCGATTGAGGCGATGCGCAAGCTGGTTTACTCGTTCTACAACGAGCGCTTCAGCTTCAAGGATTTCCTCATGGAGTTCCCGCACATGAAGGGCGACCTTACCGAGTGCCTCATCGGGAATCTCTTCCGCGATTTCGACCCGATGTTCAACGCGATGACGAAATTCGCCGACATCCCGGCGCCGCTGCCCCATGGCGCGCCGCTCGAGCGTGTGCCGGCCGAGGCGGGGCGTTGACGCCACTTGAGCGCCTGCGGGCTTTATTCCAGCAGGTTCTACCGGGCAACCGTTTCTATGCCGCCAAACTGGCCGGGATGACCGCGCCTGCCTCGCTCGAAGAGTTTGCCGCGCGCGTGCCCTTCACCACCAAGGCGGAGTTGCTGGCCGATCAGGAACTCCATCCGCCGTTCGGGTCCAACCTCACTTTCCCCCTCTCCGCCTACACGCGTTTTTGCCAGACCAGCGCCACGAGCGGCCGCAAGCCACTCCGTTGGCTAGACACGCCGGAAAGCTGGCAGTGGCTGCTGCGCAATTGGACGCGCGTGTTTTCCGAAGCCGGCGTCACCAGTGCGGATCGCGTATTCTGCGCGTTTTCCTTCGGCCCGTTTCTCGGCTTCTGGACCGCGTTTGAAGCGGCCGCGCAGATGGGATGCCTGGTGCTGCCGGGCGGCGGAATGGCGAGCGGCGCACGCCTGCAGATGCTGCTGGACCTCGAAGCCACGGTGCTTTGCGCTACGCCCACTTACGCGATTCACCTGGGTCAAGCCGCCGCCACCGAAGGCGTTGACTTGGCGCGCAGCAAAATACGCCGGATCATGGTGGCCGGAGAGCCCGGTGGCAGCGTGCCGGCCGTGCGCGCAAGGGTGGAGGCGTTGTGGCCCGGCGCCGTGGTGATGGATCATCATGGCATGACCGAGGTGGGGCCGGTGACTTACAGCCGCGTGGGCGAACCCGAAGTGTTGCGCGTGATGGGAGATGCGTATCTGGCCGAAGTGATTGACCCAGCCTCCGGGCGCGCCGTGCCGCGCGGCGAAACCGGCGAATTGGTGCTGACGAATTTCGGCCGCCTGGCATCGCCGCTGGTCCGCTACCGCACGGGCGATCTGGTGCGCGAGGCGCTCGAGGCCGCGCCCGGTGAGATGGCGTTGGCCGGCGGCATTCTGGGCCGCGCGGATGACATGGTGGTGGTGCGGGGCGTGAACGTGTTTCCGGCGGCCGTGGAAGAGATCGTGCGCGGCTGCGGCCATGCGGGCGAGTTCCGCGTGCTGGTGGGTGAGCGCGAATCGCTTACCGAGTTGACGGTGGAACTGGAGGGCGACGCAGCGCTGGCGCAACGCGTGGCCGAGGAGTTGCGCAATACGCTCACGTTGCGCATTCCGGTAATGACTGCGCCCGCCGGATCGTTGCCGCGGTTTGAACTTAAGGCGCGCCGCTGGGTCCGACAGGAGGGCGCCGCCCGTACGTGAACAACGCCTCGCCGCTGAACGCCCATATCGAAAACGTCTTGCTGCTCGTCTTTGTGCAATTGATCGTCATCATCGCCTCGGCGCGTATCTTCGGCCAACTGCTCCGGCGTCTGGGCCAACCGCTCGTGTGCGGTGAGATCGCCGCCGGCTTGATTCTTGGGCCTTCGCTGCTGGGCGGCATCCTCCCCGGCGCGTTTCACTTCATCTTCGATGCTTCGGTCGGCCAGATTTTCAGCATCCTCAGCCAGCTTGGGCTGGTGCTGCTAATGTTTCTCATCGGCCTCGAGTTTGACTTCGGGCACCTGGAAGAGAACCGCCGGATGGCGCTGTCGATCTCGCTGACGGGCATCTTGCTGCCGTTCAGCCTCGGCTACGCGCTGGGCCACTTCATGCATGCGCAACTGGCGCTCACCTCCAATGCCATGGGCTTTGCGCTGTTTGTGGGCGCGGCGATGTCGATTACGGCAATCCCGATTCTGGGGCGCATTATGATCGAACTCGGCATCAACCGCACCAGGTTGGGGGCGCTCACCATCTCGTCGGCCGCCATTGACGACGCCATGGGCTGGATCATTCTCGCGCTGGTGACGGCCATCGTACGCTCCTCGTTCGATGCGAATAAGCTGGTTGTCATGGTCGGAGGGGTGCTGACCTTTGCTGGCGTGATGATTTACCTGGTGCGGCCACGGTTGATTCGCTGGGCGCGCAACACGCTGGCCAAGGGGGGCGGCGAGCTTTCCCTGAATGCGCTGGCGATTCTGCTGCTGCTGATTTTCGCGTCGGCCATCACCACCAACCTGATTGGGATCTTTTCCATCTTCGGGGCGTTCTTCTTCGGCGCGATCCTCTATGACCAAATGGATCTGGTGGCCGCCGTACGCCGCCGCCTGAATGACTTTGTCTCGGTGTTTTTCCTGCCGATCTTTTTCACCTACACCGGCCTCCGCACCGACATTGGCTCCATGTCGGGCGGGCAACTGTGGTTCTTCTGTTTCCTGGTGCTGGCGGCGGCCACCATCGGCAAGTTCGGCGGCTGCACCCTGGCGGCCCGCGTCAACGGCATGCCGTGGCGCGAATCGGCCATGGTCGGTGTGATGATGAACACGCGCGCGCTGATGGAACTGATCGTCATCAATATCGGCTACGACCTCGGCATTATTCCGAAAAGCGTGTTTTTCATGCTGGTGTTCATGGCGGTATTCACCACCTACATCACCGCACCCATCCTGCGCAGGTTGGTACGGAGCAGCGAAGTGGAGAGCTCCTACCTCGCCTCTGAGTTTGCCGCGATCAACAACGTGCGGTAAACCGGAACCGTTGTGATAACGTGACGCCATGAAGCCTTTTTACATCGCCATCGCGGCGGCGCTCACCGGCGCAGCTACGTTGGCCCTGGCTGCGCCGCCACCCGAACCCAAGAGCGGCATCGACCTCGAAGCGTTTGACAAGACCTGCAAGCCCTGTGACGATTTCTGGCGTCACGTCAACGGGACATGGCTGGATAAGAACCCCATCCCGGCTCGGCTTGCCTCCTGGGGCTCCATGTTTGTCATGCGCGAAGCCAACTCTGAGCGTCTGCGCACGATTCTCGAATCGGCCGCAGCCAGCAGCGCGCCGGCAGGCAGCAACGACCGTAAGATTGGGGACTTCTACACCAGTTGCATGGACACCGCCGCGATCGACGCCGCGGGATTGAAACCTATCCAACCGGAACTGAACCGCATTGCCGCCATCCGCGCGCGGGCCGATGTCGCCCGCGCCATCGCCGCGTTGCACACCGCTGGGCTGCAAGTTCGTGGCTTTGGCGGCATCGGGCCGTTTGGCGTGGGCGCGACGCAGGACTTCAAGAACTCCAGCGAGACCATTGCCATGCTCGGCGGAGGCGGCCTGTCGCTGCCCGACCGTGATTACTATTTCAAGACGGACGACAAGTCGAAGTCGATCCGCGACGCGTTCCTGAAGCACGTCGCGAAAATGCTGACGCTGGAGGGCACCGAACCCGCCGCCGCCGCATCCGCCGCTGAGACGATCCTCAAGCTCGAAACCTCACTCGCCGAAGCCACCATGACCAACGTGGAGCGCCGCGATCCGAGCAAGCGCTACAAGAAAATGACGTGGGAGCAAGCGGCGGCGCTGGCGCCAGCGATGGATTGGCCAGCGCTATTGAAGCAACTGGGCGTGCCGGCGTCGCAACCGGTGAACGTGATGGAGCCGGCGTTTCTGACGCGCGTGCAATCGATGCTGGAAGCATCGCCGATCGAGGACTGGAAGGTGTGGCTGCGCTGGCGCCTGTTGCGCTCTGCCGCATCGAACCTGGCCAAACCGTTTGAAGACGAAGACTTCGAGTTTGAAAAGGTGCTGACGGGCGTCACCGAGCAACTGCCGCGCTGGCAGCGCTGCACCGCGGCCACCGATGCCGCGCTCGGCGACGCGCTCGGCGAAGCGTACGTGCGCAAGCACTTTCCGCCCGAGGCCAAGCGCCGCATGCTGGAACTGGTGGAGAATCTTCGCGCGACGCTGAAGGAAGAAATCGAGAACTCGCCCTGGATGGCGCCGGAGACGCGCAAGAATGCCGCAGCCAAGCTGTCGTCGTTTGAGGCCAAGATCGGATATGCAGACCGTTGGCGCGACTATTCGAAAGTGTCCATTTCGCGAAAGGGATATCTGGCCAACATCCGTTCGGCCGCGGCCAACGGACGCGCCTACTTCCTCGGCAAGATCGGCAAGCCGCTCGACCGCAACGATTGGGGCATGACGCCGCCGACCGTGAACGCCTACTACAATCCGCCGAAAAACGAAATCGCTTTTCCGGCGGGCATTCTGCAGCCGCCCATGTTCGACCTCGCCGCGGACGACGCGGCGAACTACGGCGCTATTGGCGCGGTGATCGGCCACGAAATGGGCCACGGTTTTGACGATCAGGGCTCGAAATTCGACGCCGCCGGCAACCTGAAAAACTGGTGGACGCCGCAGGACCGTGAGCAGTTTGAAAAACGCGCTCAGTGCGTGGTGGATCAATTCA
Organism: Acidobacteriota bacterium; assembly: GCA_016871115.1. GTDB lineage: Bacteria > Acidobacteriota > Terriglobia > Bryobacterales > Bryobacteraceae > VFZP01. The sequence goes on along the minus strand of VFZP01000035.1, from coordinate 10,253 downwards.
ACTCCATTGATGTGGGCGATGGCCTGCGTCACAACGGCAAGCTGGTGGTGGGCGAAGCGCTGGGCGACCTGGGCGGATTGACGCTGGCTCTCAAAGCCTACCAACGTTCGCTCAAAGGCAAACCCGCACCGGTGATGGAGGGCTACACGCCGGCGCAACGCTTCTTCATCGCCTTTGCGCGCGTGTGGAGCACGCAAGTGCGGCCCGCGGCGATGCGGTTGCGCCTCAATACCGACCCCCATCCGCTCGGTAAGTATCGCGCCAATGCCACGCTGAAGAACATGCCGGAGTTTCACCAGGCCTTCCAATGCAAGCGCGGGGATGCGATGGTACGCGAAACGCAATGCCAGTTGTGGTAGCCGCCGAAAGTGGCACTGCCGCGCTAGAGGGAATGAGCGCGACGGTGCCTGCACTTCGGAGGAGGTAGCTTGTCGGCCAGCGCGTTGCCGCGTGGCTCATCAACCGGCGCGAGAGAAGTCCTCCTAGTTGTACTTCACGGTACACTCATCGGGACGCTGAGTCAAGGGCGCCGGCGCGGAAAATCCCGCGGCTATTTTTCACCGGCGGAGCGTAAAAAAGGACTGAATTAAGTCCCGGCACTCGGCGCCCAGTACGCCCTCCGTCAGAGCGATCCGGTGATTCAGCAATTCTGAATCCGCCACCTGGAACTTGCTCCCCGCTCCACCGAAACGCAGATCGCGTGCGCCGAACACGAGTCTGGCCAGGCGCGCATGCACTAGTGCTCCGGCGCACATCACGCAAGGCTCCAGCGTGACGTAGATCGTGGCGCCTTCCAGGCGATAGTTGCCGGCAGCCTGCGCCGCCGCGCGCAGCGCGTTGATTTCAGCGTGGGCCGATGGGTCCCGCGCGGCGATGGGCGAGTTGTGCCCCGCGCCCAGCAGTTGCCCGCCGCGCACAATCACCGCGCCCACCGGCACTTCGCCCGCGGCCTCGGCTTTCCGCGCCTCGGCGAGGGCGGCGCGCATCCACGCTTCGTCGGAACAATCGGACTGTATAGCGCGTCTCATGGCGCAACATCTACCACTGGTTTTCAAAAATAGTCTGCGCAACAAACGGCGGACAATCCTGACGCTTCTTAGTATCGCCGCTTCGCTGTGCCTGTTGGGGATGCTGATGGCGATCTATTGGTCGTTCTACTTCACGGAAGCGAGCAAGGAACAATCGCTGCGGCTGATCGTGCGCAATAAGGTCTCGCTGGCCAACCCGTTGCAGATATCGTACATGCCCCGCATCAAGGAGGATGTCCCACGGATAGTTGAAGGCTGAAACGGCGGCTGGCAGCTCGATAAAATCGTGTCGCCAAGATTCAATTCCCAAAAGAGCCAACCGCCGTGAAGAAAACATACCAGATCCGTAAGCGCGATTCCAAAGGGGCGGCGAACGCCGTGGCCCGCTTCGCCGAGGCGAACGGGCAGTTTCTTCTGCCGATGGTCGAACTGGTGGAGGAATCGCGCATCGCCATGGATGAGGTGATTCAGCAGATCAGTCGTCAGACCATCGAAACGGTGCTGCGGCTGAGGGCCGAACAGGTGGCCGGAGGCCGGACCCCCGGCAAGGCCAAGGGGGAGATTCGCTTGTACGGATCGCAGCCAGGCAGCGTGAAGCTGGCCGACCGGGACGTGCCGGTGAAGCGGCCGCGCCTGCGGCGCAAGCAGGGTGGCGAGGAGCCGGTGCCGGCCTACGAGGCAATGCGGAAGAACCCCGCCCAAGCCGCCCAGATGCTGGGGACCATCCTGCACGGCGTCTCCACCCGCGAGTACCAGCAAGTGCTGCCCAAGGCCGCTGAGGCGGTGGGGGTGTCGCGCAGTACGGTGAGCCGCCAGATGATCGAAGCCAGCGAAAAGAAGCTGCGGGAGTTGGCCGAAAGGCGCTGGGACAATGCCCAGATTCTGATCCTCTACATCGACGGGCAGCGCTTCGGTGAGCATCACATTCTCGGCGCGGTCGGCGTGGATGCAACGGGTAAAAAGCACATTTGGGGATCGAATACGGCACCACCGAGAACGCGGCGGCGGTCGGCCGAGATCGGCACGCTCCGGGTGCTCGTCCTTTCCAAGCTCGACAGTTTTACGAGTTTTCTACTGGAGTACCTGCTGCTCAGTCTGCTCGGCGGCCTGCTCGGTTGCTTGCAAGTGCTGCCACTCAACAACTTTCAAACCGGCATTGGGAGTTTCGTGACGTTCAGCGAAATCACGTTCAGCTTTCAGGTCACGTCGTCTATCATGGCGGCGGGTATGGCATTTGTGCGCTTCATGGGCGCCATCGGCGGGCTGTTCCCGGCGGCTTCGGCCGCGCGCAACGAAATTCTCGTTGCGCTGAAACAGAACGAGGCATCGAACAGGAATCATGGAGAAAGAACTCCATAGTTTAAGGATCGACCGGGCTATGAAGACCGGGGCGCGCGGAGGCAACTCGTCCTAGGCCGCGCGCTGGATCATCGGCGGCGTAGTGCTGTTTCTGCTGCTGGGCGCCGTGCGCTACTTCAACGAAGCATCCAACCGCGAGGTGGAAGTGCAGACGCTGCGCGTGAAAACGGCGCAAAGCGCCGGCGCGCCGGCGGGCACGGTGGTGCTGAACGCCACGGGCTACATTGTGGCGCATCACAAGATTCAGGTGGCGTCGAAAGTAGTGGGAAAGGTGGCGTGGATCGGCGTCGAAAAGGGCGACAAGGTGAAGGAAGGCCAGGTGATCGTGCGCCTGGAAGACGACGAGTATCGCGCGCAGCTCACGCAGGCCAAGGGGAATCTCGCGGCGCTGGAAGCCCGGCTGCTGGAACTGAGCAACGGCTCGCGCCCGGAGGAGATCGCGGCGGCCAAGGCAAATCTCGAAGCGGCGCAGGCGGAGCTCGTAAACGCACGCATCAATCTCGAGCGGCAGGAAAAGCTGGTGGCGGAGAAAGTGGGCGCACGGCAACTGCTGGACGACGCGCGGTCTCGCCATGATAACGCCGTGGCTCGCGTGGCATCGCTCGAACGTACATTTGAACTCGTGCGCATCGGGCCAACCGACGGGCAATCTCGACGCCGCATCGGCGCGCGATGTGCTGAAGTTGCTGGGCCGGTTGAACCGCGAGTTCGGCAAGACCATCGTGATGGTGACGCATGACCCGCACTCGGCGAAGTCCGCCGGGATTGTGCGGTATTTGGAGAAGGGCGAGTTGTTGCCGGCGGGCCGGAAGCCGGCGGATTGGGAGATGTAGCGATGACGGCGCGGATGGCAGTGCTGTTGTTCGGTGCCGCGACGCTGCCGGCGGCGCAGCTCGTGGAATTGACGGCGATCACCGAATACCCGCTGCTGGCCGTGTCGGCCCGGATCTCAGGCACGGTACGAGTGGCTTGCCGGCTGGCGGCCGATGGGGTGGTACAGTCGGTGCGGGTCTTAGAGGGGCCGCCTCTCCTCGCGCTGCGAGCCGCCGAAGCCGCCAAACTATGGCGGTTCAATGCGCCTCAGAAGGGCAGCGAAGATCCGGCGATTTAGTTCGAATTTCGCCTTACCAAACCCGCTGTTGACCGTCCGTCGACACGCTTCCGGTTCCAGTGGCCGAATCGGGCGATCATCGAGTCGCAAGTGAGGTGCCCCGGCCACGCTCCATGCGGCGCAGAAAAATAGGAGACTACGACATGGAAGTAACCGTACAACACCAACTCGGCGCAGCCGAAGCCAAACAGCGCATCGGGAAGCTCGCCGCGGACCTCAAGTCGCGCTACCCCGAGCAAGCGGGCGACCTGCGTGAAAACTGGCAGGGTGACCGTTGCCAGGTGACAGGCTCCGTGATGGGCTTCTCACTCGACTACTCGCTGCAGGTGACTGACACGTCCGCCACGGTGGCCGGGACGCTGCCGTGGATGGCGCGTCCGATGGAAGGCAAGATCACTGCGGCGATCACCGACGCGCTGACGAACGCGCTGAAAAGCTAAGCCGCCGTCCAGCCGCCGTCGATCGTCTGCACGCTGCCGTTCACGAACGCCGCCTCGTCGCTGGCGAGGTAGAGCGCCATGTGCGCGATCTCAGTGGGCTTGCCCAGCCGTCCGATGGGCTGACGCTGGTTCAATTGCGCGCGCACTTCTTCTTTTTCGTGCTTGTGGTACTTCTCCAGGTACGACTCGACGAACGGCGAATCCACCGTGCCCGGACACACGCAATTGGCGCGGATCTGCGTGGGGTAGTCGAGCGCGAGTTGCCGCGTCATCGCCACCACGGCGCCCTTGGTGGCGCAATACGCAAAGCGCTTCTTAACGCCCACCAACCCCGCCACCGATCCGATGTTGACGATGTTGCCATGCGAGGCAATCAGCAGCGGCAGCGCCGCGCGGGTCATCAAAAACGGCCCGGTGCAGTTGACCCGCATCAGCCGCTCGAAGTCCTCCACCGAGGTTTCTTCCACACTGCCGACGAGCCCGATGCCGGCGTTGTTCACCAGCACGTCCAGGGTGAGAATTGTTTGAAACAACTCCTTCACCGCCTGCTCATTCGTGATATCGCAGGCCGCGGCACGCGCCCCGCCCGGCAGTTGGGCCGCCAGCTTGGCCGCGCCCTCGGCGTTGATGTCGCAAACGATCACCTCCGCCCCGGCATCGGCAAATAGCCGGCAAGTGGCTTCCCCGATCCCGCTGGCGCCGCCCGTGACCAGGGCTACTTTGTTGTCTAGACGAAAAGGCATGGGAAACCTTTGATTGTATCCCGGAAGGCGCGGTACACTCGATCGATAGTGCAGCCCCAGTTTGACGTCGTCGGCATCGGCCTCAACGCCACCGACACCATGGTCCTCGTTCCCCGCTTCCCCGCGCATGCCGGCAAGGAGCCGTTTATCGGCGAATGGCCCAGCCCCGGCGGCCAGGTGGCCAGCGCCATGGTGGCCTGCGCGCAGCTTGGCCTGCGCACCAAATACATCGGCACGGTGGGCGACGATTGGCGCGGACAGATGCAGATGGAGAGCCTCAGCGGCTCCGGCATCAATCTTGACCACGTGCAGACCCGCGTTGGCGTAGCCAATCAGAGCGCTTACATTGTGATCGATCAGAGCACCGGCGAACGAACAGTTTTCTGGCGGCGCCCCGATGAACTCGCGCTGCGGCCCGAAGAGATCGAGCCGGAAATGATCACCTGCGCGCGGCTGCTGCACATCGACGGGCATGACACGCCCGCCGTCGAAAAGGCCGCGAAGATCGCGCGCGCCAACGGCATTCCTGTGACGGTGGACGTGGACACGATCTACCACGGCTTTGACCGCGTGCTCGCGTCGGTGGATTATCTCGTCACCAGCTCAGAGTTCCCCGTGCGCTGGACGAATCGTACGGACCCGTTCGATGCGCTGGAAGCGATTCAAAAGGAATTCGGCATGAAGGTGGCGGCAATGACCCTGGGCGCGCAAGGCTGCCTTGCGCGCATGGACGGCAGGTTCTACTACTCGCCGGCGTTTGTGGTGAACTGCCTCGATACCACCGGCGCGGGCGACTTGTTCCACGGCGCGTTCTGCTACGCCGTACTGCAAGGCATGCCGATGCCGGAGACGCTGCAGTTCTCAAACGCCATGGCCGCACTCAATTGCACCGAGTACGGCGCGCGCGGGAAGATCGGCACGCTCACGGAAGTAGAGGCGCTGGTGGCGCGCGGCGAGCGCCGCACCAACAGGGAATTCGCGCAACGTTCCTAGAGGAACTGGAGTTGAAAGAGATTCCGGGCAATGTGGACGGCTTCAACACCGTGGGTGGACTGGTGTTGGCGCACCTGCATCGCATTCCTGCTCCGGGCGATCACTTCGTGGCGGACGGCTGGCGCTTCGAAGTGCTGGATATGGACGCCAATCGGATCGACAAAGTGCTGGTCAGCCGCCTCAAATAATCGCGTGTATACTCAACGAATATGTCAATCCGCTTGCTTCGTTGGTGCGCCTTGCTCTGTTTTGCCGCGCTGTTGCTGGTGGCCAACCGCACCACGGAGAAGGTTACGCCGCGTGAATTGCACCGGCCGACCGCCACGCCGGACCGCATCATTCTGACTTGGGCAGGCGACCCGTCCACCACCCAGGCCGTCACCTGGCGCACCAGTAACACGGTAGAGCGAGCGGTGGCGCAGATTGCGGTGGCGAGCGAAGGGCCGGAATTTGTGAAGCAGGCGCGCACCGCGGAAGCACGCAGCGAAGCAATGAAGACCGACCTGAATGAGGCGCGCTCGTACAGCGTGGAGTTCACCGGACTGCAGCCAGGCACGGCGTACGTCTACCGCGTGGGCGACGGCGAGAACTGGAGCGAGTGGAACCAGTTCCGCACGGCCGCCGCGGGCACGGCGCCGCTGGAGTTCATCTACGTGGGCGACGCGCAAAACGATATCTACTCCCTGTGGTCTCGCCTCATCCGCCAGGGCCTGCGCGATGCGCCCCGGATGCAGTTCATCGTGCATGCGGGTGATCTTGTCACCACGTCCACCAGCGATGAGTTGTGGGGCGAGTGGCATCAGGCCGCGGGTTGGATCAACCGTTCCGTCGCGTCGTTTCCCACGCCGGGCAATCACGAGTATCCACAGACCGACGGCCAGCGCGTCTTGGCGCCGCTCTACCGCCCACAGTTCACGCTGCCCGGCAACGGCGTGGCGGGCCTGGAAGAAACCAACTACTACGTGGACATCCAGGGCGTGCGGATGATCTCGCTCAACTCCAACGAGCGCCAGGAGGAACAAGCCGCGTGGCTCGACAAATTGCTGGGTGCGGGTCACACGAACCGTTGGGTCGTGTTGACGTTCCATCACCCCATCTATTCGTCCGCCAAGGGCCGCGACAACCCGAAGCTCCGCGAGATGTGGCAGCCGCTCTTTGACAAACACAAGGTTGACCTGGTACTCACCGGGCACGACCACACGTACGCCCGCACGAACCTGGTGGGCAGCACGGTCTACGTGGTATCCGTCTCCGGCCCGAAGATGTACGTGCTTGAACGCAACCCGCGCATGATGCGCGCGGCGGCCAACACCCAGTTGTTCCAGATTGTGCGCATCGATGGCGGCACATTGCAGTATGAGGCCCGCACGGCCACGGGCGCGCTGTACGACGCGTTCGAGTTGCGCAAGGCGAATAAGCGCGGCAGCACGAACAAGCTGACCAATCGCGTTCCGAGTATGCCCGAGCGCCTCGACCCGCCGCCGGGCAGATAGATTTGCTGCTCGTCCGTTGCGCCGCGCGAGCGCCTCCGGGCGCCTGCTACATCCCACTCTGCTGCAGGAGCTTGGCCACCAGCGCCGTCCATCCGGTTTGATGGCTCGCCCCCACGCCCGCGCCCGTGTCGCCGTGGAAGTACTCATCAAACAGAACGTGGTCACGGAAGTGCGGATCGTTCTGCAGCTTCTGATTCTGCCCGTAGATCGGCCGCCGTCCATGCTCGTCGCGGGTGAACAGGTGCGCCAGGCGCCGCGAGAGTTCGGCGGCCACCCCGGCAAGATCCATCATCCGGCCTGAACCGCGGGGGCACTCGACGCGGAAGTCCTTGCCGAAGTAGTGGCCAAAACGCTGGGGCAACTCAATGATCAGATAGTTCACCGGCATCCACACCGGGCCGCGCCAGTTGGAGTTGCCGCCGAACAGGCCCGTGGTGGATTCGCCGGGGTCGTAGGACACGCGGTGCTCCACGTCATCCACGCGCATCACGTACGGATAATCTTTGTGATAGCGCGAAAGCTAACGCACGCCGAAGGGCGAGAGGAACTCCGTTTCGTCCAACATGCGCTCGAGCACGCGGCGCAACCGGTCTGCCTGGCAGATGGCGAGCAACCGGCGCTCGGCCACACCTTCGCGTGTAATGGAGGCGATGTTCGAACAAAGATCCGGGCGGTTGCGGATGAACCACTCCATGCGCCGCCGGAAGCCGCCGAGGCGGGCGAGCGTGGACGCTTCAATGGTGTCCACCGCGAACAGCGGAATCAATCCCACCATGCTGCGCACGCGCATGGGAAACGAGTCGCCGTGGGGCAACTGCAGCCGGTCATAGTAGAAGCCATCGGCTTCGTCCCACAGGCCTTTGCCGCTCATCGAATTCATGGCCGACGAGATGTAGAGAAAATGTTCGAAGAACTTGCTGGCGATGTCTTCGTACACTCGGTTTTAGAGCGCCAGTTCCAGCGCGATCGCCAGCATGTTGAGGCAGTACATCGCCATCCAACTGGTGCCGTCCGATTGCTCAATGTGGCCGCCGGTGGGCAGCGGGCGGCTCCGGTCAAACACGCCGATGTTGTCAAGCCCCAGAAAGCCGCCTTCGAAAATGTTGTCGCCCGCCGAATCCTTCCGGTTCACCCACCACGTGAAATTCATCAGCAGTTTGTGAAAGACGCTCTCCAGGAACGTGTGGTCCGGCACGCCCTGGAGCTTCGCATCGATCTTGAATACGCGCCAGCACGCCCAGGCATGCACCGGCGGATTGACGTCATTGAACGCCCACTCATACGCCGGAATCTGCCCGTTCGGATGCATGTACCACTCACGCAGAAAGCGTCCCAGTTCACGCTTAGCGCCCACCGGGTCCACCAGGGCCAGCGGGATAATGTGGAAAGCCGTGTCCCACGCGGCAAACCACGGGTGCTCCCACTTGTCGGGCATGGTCAGCACGTCTTCGGCGTGCACGTGGGCCCACCCGGAGTTGCGCCCGGCCCGCCGCGAGGCCGGCGGCGGCGGCTGGCCGGGGTCGCCCTTCTGCCATTGCTCTACCACGTAATGAAAATACTGGCGGCTCCACAACAGGCCCGCCAGCGCCTGCCGCTCCACGCGGCGGCCGTCTTCGGGCAGGTTCGCCGGCATGAACGCGTAGAACTCGTCGGCCTCTGCTTGGCGCTGCGCAAACAGACCGTCGAGCCCCACGTCCGGCGCATCGCTGCGCGACAGGCGCAAATGCACGGTTTGGCTGGCTCCGCCGTTGATGGTGAAGATGTACCAGGCGGCGGCATTGGTGCCGCGGTCCGAAGCGTTGGTGGCTTCGCAATCTCCCTCAACCACGCGGCGATGGAACGAGTCCTTCACAAAGCCAGGCGCGCCGGGCATACCGAACACGCGCTGAAAGTTGGTTTCGTTTTCCGTGAACAGCCAGTGCGGCCCGCCCTGCGCCCAGAGCCCAAACTTGCCCAGGCTTTCGTGCTGCAGAACCACATGCTCGGCGTCTTCCAGCCACAACGACGGTTTGTCCGCCTCGCGGCCCCACGACCAGCTGTTGCGGAACCACACCGTGGGCATCAGATGCAGGTTCGCCGGATCTGGCCCGCGATTGGTGGCGGTGATGCGGATCACCGTATCGTCAACATCCACCTTGGCGTATTCAACAGTGATGTCCCAATACCGGTCGTCGTCAAACACGCCCGTGTCGATCAACTCGAACTCGGGATCCAGTTTGCCGCGGCGCGCATTCTCTTGCACCAGCCGCTCATAGGGAAACGCGGCCTGCGGATATTTGTAGAGTGCCTTGGCGTAGGAATACGTGGGCGTCGCGTCCAGATAGTAATACTGCTCTTTCACGTCTTCGCCGTGATTGCCTTCGGGGCCGCTCAGGCCGAACAGGCGTTCTTTGAGGAGTGCGCCGCGCCCATTCCACAACGCGAGGCCAAAGCAGATGCGCTGGTGATTGTCGCACCATCCCAGCAGCCCGTCATCACCCCAGCGGTAGGCGCGAGACCGCGCCTGGTCATGCGGAAAGTAATCCCAGGCGGTGCCCCCCAGGCGAGTAGTCTTCACGCACCGTGCCCCAGGCGCGATCAGACAAGAAGGGCCCCCATCGCTGCCAATGGCGGGACTTGCGCCCGGATTCCTCGATCCGGGCGCGCTCGGCGGAAACGGGTCCTGGAATAGGCATTCGCTTCATGTTCGCATGGACAGCCGCTGCGGTAGGCTAAAACATGCTTCACATTCGCGGCGCCGCGCCGGGTGACGTGCCCCTGATTCTGTCCCTCATTCGCGACCTGGACGAGTATGAAAAGCTGAGCAGCGGCTGCGTAGCCACGGAGGACCAGCTTCGCGCCACGTTGTTCGGCCCTCGCCCGTTTGCCGAAACGCTGATTACCGAGTGGAAAGGCGCACCGGTCGGCCTCGCACTTTTCTTCCACAACTATTCAACGTTTCTCGCAAAACCGGGCATTTATTATCGGCGATCATCTGAAAACGTAGTTTTCTGATCATTGCGCCGGAGGCGACGACATCATCGGCGCCGAAGGCGCCAGTCATCGGTCTGGTCATCAGTTTGGGTTTTCCGCGTACCGGTGGCATA
>VFZP01000034.1 GCA_016871115.1 Acidobacteriota bacterium | reverse complement strand
CGCGATGCACGTCGCCCACCGAGACGATGTGCTGCGTGGGGAAGCCAAGGCGGAAGTTGGCGATCGAGTCGCGGCCGAAGTCGTTGCCGAAGCTGAAGAAGCCGCGGTGCGTGTCGGTCTCAATGCCGTTGAACTGGCGGCACAGGATGCTGAAGCCGGCGGTGAGGTTGTGGGCGCCGCGCGTTTGGCGGAGTTGCGCGGCGTAGCGGAACAGATTTTGCGCGCGATCAATGGGGATGGAGCCGAGGGGTCCGAGGGTGGTGAGGCCGGCGATGGAGATCATGGGGCCGACGGCGTTGGGTTCGGGGCGCAGCACGGAGCCGATGCGGTCAAAGCCGGCGGTGGCTTCGATAATCGTTGTGCCAGCGGTACGGGTGAAGCTGAGGCGCGCGCGATGGTTCTTGGTGTCGGTGTCCGGGTTTTGGCCCGCTACGAGTTGGAAGGCATCGACAGCTTGCGCCGTGAAGTTGTATTGGGCGACGAGCTTGTGGCGGCCGTCCGCGGTGAGCGCGTGATCGAGGCGGATGCTGGTGTTGTCGTTGTCGATCACCTGCGGCGCGTTCGTGTTGAGTGCGCGTTCGTTGATATCGGTGCGGTTGGGCAGGATACGTGGGTAGGCGGCGAGGAAGCGCGTGATGACGGCGTTGGTGGCCGGGTCCGTGGAGAGCGCGGTGCGTTCGTCTGGCTTGGGGACAAGCACATTGCCGTTCACCTGGCCGCGGAGTTTCTGCTGGCTGCCATCGATGACGAGCGAGGTGCGCTTGGAGCGATTGAGCGGACCGCCCGCGGAGAAGCCGTAGTCGTTCTCGCGCGCAGGCTGCACGCCGCCCACTTGAAAAAAGCTGCGCGCGCTGGAGACACTGTTGAGATGCGCCCAATTGAACGCGCCGTGCCAGGCGTTGCGGATGGACGCGCCTACGTGCGGTGGGCCGGGCGCGGGGTTGCCGAACTCGGTGCCGAAGTAGTTGCGCTCGGCGCGGAACTCAGAGACGAGCGTGGCGCTGATGCCGAGGCGCACGTTGAGTTCCTTGAGCGCGTTGTTATCGACGAGGTTGAACTGGATGTTCTCGTTGCGGCGGCTTTCACCAGCGGCGGTGTCTGTCTTGCCGAGGAGATTCAGTTCCACGCGACGTGATGCGGCGGTGGTGGTATCTTCTTTGTGTGCTTCGGCCGCGGCGGCGGGAGCGGGCTTCGGTGCATCGGCCGCCGCTGCTTGCCAGAAGAGAAAAACTACGGTGAGGAGCACCCCGCTTAGAACCCGGCTGGTTTGATCCAGAAGCTCTCGCGCCACTGCGCGCCGGGCGACACCGACTGCAGCGGGAACTTTCCGGCGTGGCCGAGATTGAAGACGTTGGTGACGCCGGCCATGGGTTCAAAACAAATGAAGCCGCGGCCAGGCGGCGCGTAGACGACGGCCACCGGATAGTTCGGTCCGTACTCGACGGTGAGGCTTTGCGATTTGCCTTTCACAGTGAAGACCGCGCGGCCGTCTTTGCCGCGGACGAGTTCGGTGAAAACGTTGTCGAGTTGCGTGCCCTTGAGCGCGACGACGGTGGCCGCATCGCGCGGCGAGGTTTCGCCGGTGGGCGTGAGGATGTTGGACAACGTGACGTTCTTCGACGCGGCGACGGCGACCTGCCAATCGTCGCGCGGCGCGTCGGTGAGTTGGAAATACGGATGGTAGCCGACGGAGACGGGCAGCGGATCGGTGGAGTGGTTGTCGATGATGGTTTCGACTTCCAGCACTCCGCCCACGAGGCGGTACGTCATCTCCAGCGTGTGCGCGAAGGGGAACTGCGCCATCCAATCCGGGTGACGCCAGAACTCGAGGCGGCTGGTGACTTCGGCGCCGTCATCGGTGGCGCGCACGGACTTCACCTCCCACACGGCATTGAGCACGAGGCCGTGGATGGGCTTCTGGTTGCCGTCGCGGCGGATGTTGCCGAGTTCGGCGTTGAGCAGATACTTCTTGCCGTTCGCGTAGAACGCGTCCTGATCGATGCGGTTGGCAAACGGCGCGAGAAACGGGTTGCCGAGCAGCGCGGGCTTGGCCTTCCACTGTGCGAGGGTTTGGTAGGACGACCACATCACGTCGTGCCCTTTGACTTTCATCGAGTAGGCGTTGTTGCCCATACCCGGTGCGATGCGGACTTCGGTTTGCGTGGCGGCGTCAGCCAGACGGATCACGTCGAAGCCTTCGACGGTGATTCGTTCAGCGATGTAGTTGGTGGCGGCTTGGGTGATCATGCAGAAAAGCGTGAACAGCAGCGCGACGGCGAGCTTCCGGTTCATCGCGGGTATTATAGCGAGCGCGGCGGCTACTTGGCGGTACTGAGGTCGTCGGATTCGAGGCGCTCTTTGAAGTCGACGGCGGTTTCGTCCTGGCAGCACATGCAGACGCCAGGAGTGAAAGTGCGAATGGAGCAGACCTCGCACCAGTAGGTGACCATGAGGCGCTTGCCGGCTTTGTAGACGAAGACAGCGCGTTTGTGGAGCGGCTGGATCTGGAACGGGGCGCCGGGTTCGGCGGAGGCAGGTTGGCCGAGGAGTTCGACGTCAAGGTCTTTGAGGCGCAGGTCACCGAGGACGAAGAGCGTGCCCGCGTCGCCGGTGAGCGTGATGGGGCCGGCGGGGGTGAGGAGCGTGGGCTTGGGGCCGGGGGCGAGTTTGCCGCGGATGCTTTGGGAACCGTTGGTGGCGTAGGCCTGGCCCACGAACGCAGCGAGCGAGGTGGTGAAGGTGCGGCGGAGCATTGGGGTTCCTTTTCAGGATAGCGCGTTGCGGGGAAGGGTGCGGGGTGGCCCGACGAAACATCCCGCCTATTTCACGCCCCACAAATCCCGCCGGATTTGTTTAAACGTGAAGTGCGCCGGATTCACCGCCGTCACCCCGCCCGAGTCCACCTCCACAATCTTCGCGGCCACCGGCTCATACGCCGCGCGTGGCGCCACCGTGCCCTTGGCTACCAGAATCCGTTGCCGCTCCGGATAGATCCCCACGCTGATCAACTGATGCAGGCTGAACGGAATCACGCGCTTCGGCGTCAGCAATAACAAATTCTGCAGGTCGCGCGTCGACCCCTCCACTTCAATCACCGCCGAGTTGCCCATGTCCCAATACCGGCCGCCGCCGTGCCGCACTTGCGGCTCCACAAACTTGCCGTCGGTCAGGGTCTTTACGCGCCCGCGAATCCGCACCGGCGCACCGTGGAGCTTGTCGGTCTTGCCGCCCACCAGCATGTCGAACTCGCCGCCCACGCCCGCCTTGTACGCCCCGTTCACGGCCTCGATATCGGCAATCGTCATCACCCATCCCATCGCCTTCTGCCCCACCAATTGCTCCAGAATAAAGGTGCCGTCGCCCGATGAGCCGCCACCGATGTTGTCGCCCGTATCCATGAAGACCACCGGAAACTTTTCCGCGCTCATCGCCGCGCGCACCGCTTCGGCCGGGGCGGGGATCTTCAGCACCAACTGCTCACGCAGCCCGTACAGCATGGCCGCGAGCTTGTCCGCCTCGCGCCGCGCCAGCGCCGGATCGTTGTCCGTCACCACAATCGCGCTGGGCCCCATCGCTGGAATATCGGCATACTGATACCCGCCCGGCACCGACGCCACCAGCACTTTCGGCTGCTTTTCCGCTGCCTTGCTCGCATCGGTCACCGCTTTCATCGGCGCGGCAAAGGTGTTATGGAAAAGAATGTTGTAGAGCAGCGGCGGCTTCACCAACGCCTGCGTCGGCTTCACGCGGCCCGCCACTACATCAGCCATCAAACGCGAAGCCTGCTCGCCGCGATCCCGCGCATCGAGGTGCGGACACTCTTTGTAGGTGATAAGCGCCGTCGTCATTTTCACGATCTCTTCGGACACGTTCGCGTGGAAGTCATGCACCACAATCACCGGGATCGTGTCGCCAAAAGCCTTGCGCACGCGCCGAACCACTTCGGCGTCCGCGTGCCGATGGCCTTCGGCCACCATCGTGCCGTGCAGAAATAGCAGAATGCCGTCGAGCTTCCGGCCCGCCCCGCCGGGTTGCTGCATACGTTCCATCAACTCAGTCATCAACGTGTTGAACGTGGATGCGGTCACTTCACCGATCGTCTGCGGACCGGCTACGATGGTGGGATACAACTCAAGCCCCGCCGCTTCGGCGCCCGCAATGAAGCCCGCGATGGTGTTGTTGGCGTTGCGGGATTCAGTGATAATCGCTTGCCCGCGTAGAATACCCGCCGCGCCACCGATGCCTGCTTCAAAGTCCGCGAGCGTAGTCTTCTTCGGGTTGAAAGTGTTGGTCTCATGCACGATGCCGCCCACCGCAATGAGCGGCTTGCGGGCGGGTTGCGCCATTCCTGCCAGAGAGAGAGCCGCCGTTGCCAGTACAAGCCGCCGTTGCATATGCGAACGAGGATATCAGTCCTCCTGCAACAGCGCGATGGCAACCGTAGTTACACCTGGCTCCGCCGCAGGGACCGTCACCGCGCAAGCCTCGATCTCGGCGTCGCTCGCGCCCACGTAGCAAAGCTCGCACGCGCCGATGGCCGACGGGTCTTCCGCACTCCGCGTGGCCGGGCCAAACACGCGGCACGTCACCGGACGCCACGCGTACAAGTCACACTCGCGCGTCTCTGGATCGAGCGCCGGGCACGGTGCATTGTCATCATCGCCATTCACCTGCCGCGCCCGCGCCCGGACGCGCTCCGCGCGCTCCGCGCCGATAGCCCGCAGCCCGTCGCGCAGCAACGCCGCCTCGGCTGCACTGATCTCAAACTCACCCAAGCAACACTCCGCACACCCCGGCCGGCAGGCGATCCACTCGACGCTTCGCCGCACCGCCTCACTCATCGCCGTGTCAATCTGCACCAGATCCAACTTGCAACCGCCCCCGCGAATAGAGTCTCATGAAATGGATGACCGCAACTCGCTTCTCCATCGCTGCTCTCGCTGCCGCGCAGTTCGCCTTCGGCGCCAACTACCTGATGTACGTGGGCACTTATACGGGCAACGGCAAGAGCAAGGGCATCTACGCGTTTCGCTTTGACTCGGCCACCGGGCAGGCCACGCCGCTCGGGGTGGCCGCCGAGGTTGCGAATCCGTCGTTCGTGGCCATTCATCCAAACGGCAAGAACCTCTACGCCGTGGGTGAGTCGCAAGGCGGCGCTGTGCACGCGTTCAGCATCGATAAGGCATCGGGCAAACTGGCGCTCATCAACACTGTGTCTGCCAAGGGCAACGGACCGTGCCATCTGAATGTCGACAAGACGGGGCGCAGCCTCATTGTGGTCAACTACGGCAGCGGCAGCACCACGCTCCTCTCCATCAACGCGGATGGTTCGCTCAAGGAAGCGGCAGGGGCCATCCAACACAAAGGCACCGTGCATCTGGAGAAACGCCAAGGCGGTCCGCACGCGCACTCGGTGAACTTCGCACCGGACAATCGCCATGCCATCGTGGCCGACCTCGGGCTCGATCAACTGATCGTCTACCGGTTCGACGCCGCTGCAGGCACCATCGCGCCGAACGAGCCGCCGTTCGCCAAAGTTGCGCCGGGCTCCGGGCCCCGTCACTTCTCATTCCATCCGAGCGGCAAGCGCGCCTATGTCATCAATGAGATCAGCCTCACCACCACCGCGTTCAAGTACAACGCCAAGAAGGGCACGCTCACCGAGACGCAGACAATCTCCACGCTCCCGCCTGATTTCAACGCCTCGCGCGAAGGTCTTTCGACGGCCGAGATTCTGGTGCATCCATCCGGAAAGTTTGTCTACGGCTCCAACCGCGGCCACAACACGATTGTGGTCTACCGGGTGAAAGGCGACAAACTACAGCATGTGGAGAACGCGCCCACGCAAGGCAAAACGCCTCGCAACTTCGCCATCGCGCCGGGCGGCCAGGTCCTGCTTGCCGAGAATCAGGCGTCCGATACGATCGTGGTTTTCAAGATCGATCCGAAGACCGGCAAACTCACGCCCACCGGGCAGACACATGAAGTCGGCTCTCCGGTCTGCATCCGGTTCCTGCCGCTCTAGTGCGCTACTCATCGAGGCTCCCCTGGGCGGCTCCGCAAAACGAGTTGACCCGGCGGCTCGCCGCACACCGTGCCGCCGGGTTACCTGTGCTCGATCTCACCGAGTCAAACCCCACGCGCGCCGGCATCCCCTATCCCGGCGATGACTTGCTGCGCGCTCTTGCTGACCCCGCCGCGCTCACGTACGAGCCCACCGCCGAAGGGCTCGCTTCGGCACGAGCCGCCATCGCTTCGTATCACGGCGTCCAGCCCGAGCACTTGCTGCTGACGGCGTCGACGAGTGAAGCGTACGCGTTCCTGTTGAAGCTGCTTTGCAATCCGGGCGACGAGATCCTCGTACCGCGCCCGTCGTACCCCTTATTTGAATTCCTCGCCGCCGTGGAAGCCGTCACCGTGGGCCAGTATCCGCTGCACCACCAGGAGGGCTGGTGGATCGATATCCGCGCGCTCGAAGCGCTGATCACCCCGCGCACGAAGGCCATCGTGGTGGTGAGCCCCAACAATCCCACCGGCTCCTACGTGAAGCGCGCTGAACTTGCCGCGCTCGAAGCACTCTGCGCCACGCACGGACTTGCTTTGATCTCCGACGAAGTGTTCGCCGCGTTCTCGCTCGAAGATCCGCCGGACCCTCTGCGCGCGCCGCCCTGCTCGGCGAAGTTCACGCTCAATGGATTTTCGAAGCTCCTCGGTCTGCCGCAAATGAAGCTCGGCTGGATCGTCACACGCGATGCCGAAGCGCGCACGCGTCTTGAACTCATCGCCGATACCTTCCTCTCCGTCAGCGCGCCCGTGCAGCATGCCGCCGCGCACTGGCTCGCCTTGCATCGCCACGCGTTCCTCTCGTTTATGCAGGACCGCTTGCGCGGCAACCTCGCGTTGCTCGGCAACCGGGCGCTGCGCGTGGAAGGCGGCTGGTACGCGATTCTCCGCATGCCGCGCACGCGCGGGGAGGAGGAGTGGGCCATCGAATTGCTTGAGCACGACGGCGTGCTGGTCCAGCCCGGCTACTTCTATGACTTCGCGACCGAAGCCTTCGCCGTGGTGAGTCTGCTGACGCGGCCCGACGTCTTTCGCGAGGGCATTTCGCGTATCCTGAAACGACTCGATGCTTGATCAATCTCTCGAAACTTGCCTCTCACGCATCCGCGAGCGCGAAGCTGAACTCGAATGCTGGGTGGAAGTCTCGCCGCTCGCGCCGCTCGGCGAAGGCTCGCTGTCCGGGCTCTGCTTCGGCGTGAAAGATATCTTCGCCGTCGAAGGACTGCGCTTTGAATGCGGCTCGCCGGTGTTTGCAGGGCGCCGCGCCACGCAAGACTGCTCACTGGTGCGCCGCTTGCGTAAACTCGGCGGCACAGTCGTCGGCAAGACGCACACCACGTCATTCGCCTATTTCGACCCCGCGCCCACGCGCAATCCGCATCGCGCGGGCCATACGCCGGGCGGGAGTTCATCGGGCGCGGCGGCGGCCGTGGCGGCGGGCATGGTGCCGATGGCCATCGGATCGCAGACGCAAGGCTCCGTGTTGCGGCCCGCGTCGTTTTGCGGAGTGGCTGGTTTCAAGCCTACGCACGGTCTCATCGACATGACGGGTGTGATGCCGTTTGCGCCCATGCTCGACACCGCGGGCTTCTTCACCGCCACCGCCGCGGACATGGCGGAGTTGTGGCGCCGCATGCACTACGGCGCCGCGTCAAGCACCGCCGCGCCTCGTCTGGCCGCCTTCACAGTTCCGGATGACGTAGAGCAGCCCATGCGCGAAGCCGTTCTCGCCGCTGCCGCCAAGCTCGGTGCGCCGGTCATAGCGCCACCGGTATCGTTCCCCACGCTGTGGCAGGCAGTGAGGCTGATCCAGGAGTTTGAGGGCGCTCGCACGCACGAAGACTCCTACCTCCGTCATCGTGACCAGATCGGCAAACAGCTCAGCATCCTCATCGCGAATGGGCTGGCCACTTCGGAGGCTGACTACCGTGCCGCGATCGATCAACTCATGCGGGCCCGGCACGACATGGCGGCGCTGTTCGCGCAGTACGACGTGATTCTCTCGCCCTCGGCCCTCGGACCCGCGCCGGCCACCCTCGCCACATCCACTGGCCATCCCAAGATGAACGCGCCGTGGACGGGGCTCGGCTCTCCCGCCATTTCGATTCCGCTGCCCGTCGCGAAGGGAGCATTGCCGCTCGGCCTGCAACTGGCCGCCGCGCCCGGACGCGACACGGACCTTCTTGCGTATGCCGCGGCGCTCGACGCTATAGTAAGAGGATGATTCCCCGACTGGCCGCTTTGGCCCTGGTTGCTGTGAGCCTTATGAGTGCTGAAGTCTACGAACTACGAACCTACTACTGCCTGCCTGGCCGCTTGGACGCGCTCAACGCGCGCTTCAAGAACCACACCATGAAGCTGTTTGAAAAGCACGGCATGGTAAACGTGGGCTACTGGGTGCCCCAGGATGAACCGGAAAAGGGTCCCAAGAAGAGCAACACGCTAATCTACGTCATCAAACACAAGAGCCGCGACGCCGCGAAAGCTTCGTGGGATGCCTTCCGCAAAGACCCGGTATGGATGGCGGCGCGCGATGCCTCCGAGAAAGACGGCAAAATTGTGGAGCGCGTCGAGTCGGTGTACATGGACGCCGTCCCGTACTCGCCGATGAAGTAGCCGCGCATCCGGACAATGCGCCTCTTTTGTGTTTTCGCCGCGGCGGCCGCTCTGGTGGCCGCGCAGTCCTTTGATCTGATCGTGAAGAATGCCCGCGTGTGGACGGGCGATGCCAAGAATCCGTGGGCGGACTCTCTGGCGGTGCAGGGCGACATCCTGGCCAAGGTGGGCGGCGCGGGCAATGCCGAAGCCAAGTGCGTCATCGACGCCGGCGGCCGGTTGATCACGCCGGGCTTCATCGATAGCCACGTGCATCTATCTCATCGCCGGTGGAATGCGCCTGGCGAGCGTGCAACTGCGCGACGTCAAGACCAAGCAGGCTTTCATTGAGCGTCTCCGCTCCTTTGCCGCCAAGCAGCCCGCCGGCGCCTGGATCACGGGCGGCGACTGGGATCACGAAAACTGGGGCGGCGAGTTGCCCACCCGGCAATGGATCGATGCGGCCACGCCGAAGAATCCTGTCTGGATCAATCGCCTGGATGGCCACCTGGCGCTGGCCAACACGCTGGCCCTGAAGGAAGTAGGCCTCGGGCGCAATACGCGCGAGTTGCCCGGAGGCACCATTGTGCACGACGCACAGGGCGAGCCGACGGGAATCCTAAAAGACAACGCCATGGAGTTTGTCGAGTCGGTGGTGCCGGCGCCGAAGCCCGAAGCGAAGGCTGAAGCCCTGCGTACCGCGGGCGCGTACCTGTCGCAATTCGGCGTTACGAGCGTGCACGACATGAGCGCCAATGACGATATCGACATCATCAAGAGTCACGCGTCAGCGCGGCAAGCGCAGGTGCGCGTGTATGCCGCGATGTCTCTGGCGAACCGGCGGAACCTCAACAACATGGTGGGGCGTGAAGGCCGGGGCGACCGGTGGGTGCGCATTGGATTGTTGAAGGGATTTGTTGATGGTTCGCTCGGCTCGCGCACCGCGGCCATTGAAGCAGACTATGCCCATGCGCCCGGCGCGCGCGGCCTGATCGTGACGCCGCCCGAGCAGTTGACCGAAGGCATCATCACTTCCTATAGCTGGGGTTTGCAGGTGGCAATCCATGCCATCGGCGACCGCGCGAATTCGTTGCTGCTCGACGTGTATGCGCGCGCCGGGCAAGTGGTGGGTCCCGGGGCGCAGCGCGCTCGCATTGAACACGCACAGCACCTCAAGCCCGCCGATATTGAGCGCTTCCCGCGCTACGGCATCATTGCTTCCATGCAGCCATATCACCTCGCTGACGACGGCCGCTGGGCCGAAAAGGCGCTGGGGACCGAACGCGCGAAGAATAGCTGCCAGTTCCGCTCGCTGATCGATGGCGGGGTGACGCTGGCGTTTGGCAGCGATTGGTTTGTGGCGCCTCCGAACGTGATGGAAGGCATTCACGCCGCGGTGACACGCCAGACGCTGGACGGCAGACACCCAAACGGATGGGTGCCCGAGCAGAAGATCACGGTGTACGAAGCCCTGAAGGCCTATACATACGGTGGTGCTTATGCGGCAATGGAAGAGTCATACAAGGGAACGCTCAAGACGGGCATGCTGGCTGACTTTGTGATGCTCGATCGCGACATCTTAAAGATCGCGCCCGCCGAGATCCGCAATGCGAAGGTGCTCCTCACGGTGCTGAGCGGAGCGTCTGTGTACGAACGCAAGCCCTAGTCCGCATAACTCACCGGCTTTCTGCTGCGACACGCGATAAGGCCGTGTTTACTTCGTTGCGCTTGCTCACCGTGCTCGACAGACTGTCAAGTATGCCTCCGCGCGCTGAGCGGCGCGCGCCTCGTATCCACAGCCTTCTCACGTGTCTCGCGACGAAACCCCGTGAGATATGCGGACTTGGCTCGCGCTAAGCTATCGGGGATGCGCCTGCTTCCCCTGGCCCTTTTCTTGAGTCTGGTTGCGCCGCTTGTTGCGCAACTTGTGATTCCTGGCCGCACGCCCACCGGCATGAAGGTGGAACCGCTGTGGGCCGCCGGCGCGCCCGGCGCACAGGGCTCCGCGGACGAAGACGTGCCCACGCTCACGCACTTTCCGGCCAAACGCGGCAAAATCAATACGGCCATCGTAGTGTGTCCCGGCGGCGGCTACCGGAACCTCGCCGTGGATCATGAAGGCTACCAAGTGGCCGCGTGGTTGAACTCGGTGGGGATCTCGGCGTTTGTGCTGAAGTACCGGCTCGGGCCCAAATATCATCACCCTGCGCAGATGTACGATGTGCAGCGCGCCATCCGCACCGTGCGTTCGCGCGCGGCGGAGTTCGGCGTGTCGCCGGACCGCATCGGCGTGTGGGGTTTCTCGGCGGGCGGGCATCTTGCGTCCACCGCGGCCACGCACATTGCCCGCGCGCAGCCCGAGGCGGCAGACCCGATTGACCGCGTTTCCTCGCGGCCCAGTTTTGCGGTGCTGACGTATCCAGTGATCAGCTTCACGGCGGAAGAGTTTGTCCACAAGGGCTCTCGCACCAACCTGCTGGGCGCAACGCCCAAGCCCGATGAGGTGCGGCTGATGTCGAACGAACTGCAGGTGAGCAAGCAGACGCCACCCACGTTCCTGGTGCACACCAGCGAAGATACGGGCGTGCCGCCGGAGAACTCCGTGCTGTTCTATCTCGCGCTGCGCAAGGCGGGCGTGCCGGCGGAGATGCACATATATGAAAAGGGTCCGCATGGCTTTGGACTCGGCTCGCTCGACGCGGCGTTGAGTTCGTGGCCCGCCCGGCTGCTCGATTGGTTGCGGGGAAGGGGGATGATGTAATGTTGCGCGCGGTGTGGGTGTTGATGTTGGCGGCTGCGGCGGCGAGCGCGCTGGAGCGGCCTGGCGTTGAGTTCAAGATCTTTCAGTTTCCGGCGCATGCGATTCCGCGCATCGATGGCGATACGGCTGATTGGGCGATGGTGCCAGCGTCCTACGTGATCGGGTCCGATCAACTCAAGGACACGGTGAAGCAGACGCCGCGCGACCCGAAGGACCTCGACGTGTCGGTGAAAGTGGGTTGGGTGAAGGGGCTCAACCGGCTCTACTTCTTGTACGAAGCCTATGACAACTATTGGGACTTCAAAGCGCCCGATCTGCACAACGACATCTTCGAGGTGGTGGTGGATGGCGATCTCTCGGGCGGGCCGTTCATTCGCCAGATGCATCCGGACGAGCCGCGCCGCGAGTCGCTGCTGACGCACCGCGCGTTCCATGGCGTGCACGCGCAGAACTATCACATCTTTACGCCGGCCGAGGGCAAGGACTGGACGATGGTGTGGGGCACGCAGCCGTGGATTCGTGAACTGCCGTGGGCGAATGCGGCGTACACGTACAACTTCAAGCACACCGAGAGCGGCAAGCTGACGCTTGAGTTCTACATCACGCCGTTTGACTATGCGCCGTATGAAGGTCCGTCGCGCGCGGTGGAATCGAAGCTCGAAGAGAACAAAGTGATCGGGCTGTCGTGGGCGATTCTCGACTATGACGACGAGGCCGGCAAGACCTATCGTGGTTTCTGGAATCTCTCGCACAAGACGACGATGTACGGCAACGCTTCGGACCTCGTCGCGTTTCGCCTGATGCCGCTCGAAGCGGCGCAACGGCCAAAGATCAGCGCGAACTGGAGCTTTCAGATCCTGAGCGATGCCGAGCGCACGGTAGCGTTTGCGGACCGTTCGCAGGGCGAGATCGTTTCGTGGCAGTGGGACTTCGGTGACGGCACAGCGTCGAGCGAGCGGAACCCGGTGCACCGGTATCAGAAGGCCGGCGAGTTTGTCGTGGTGCTGACAGTGAAAGGCCCGGCCGGTGAAGCGCGCATGTCTAAAGTGTGGGACGTGACGCTGCCATGACGCAGCTGACCGATTGGAAGCCCCGTCCACGGCTGGAACGCGAGATTCGCGAAGGCCGGTATTGCCGGCTGGAACCGCTGGCGCTGCATCACGGCGATCAGCTTTTCGAAGCATCGATGGCGCCGGGCGCTGAGGATCGGTTTCGTTACCTGTTTGAGTCTCCCTGCGATCGCGTAGCGTTCGAGGCGTGGCTGGTTCGGTGCATCGCCTCCGAGGATCCGTTGTACTTTGCGGTGATCGATCCGGTGAGCCGCCGCGCCGAGGGGCGGCAGACCTTCATGCGCATGACGCCCGAACATGGGGTGATCGAAATCGGCGGGATCCTCTGGGGGCCGGCGATTGCGCGGACGCGGGTTTGCACGGAGGCGCTTTATCTGATGGCGCAGCATACGTTCGACACGCTGGGATACCGGCGGTTTGAATGGAAATGCAACGCCGAGAACCATCCTTCACGCCGCGCGGCGTTGCGATTCGGCTTTCAGTAAGAAGGTCTGTTTCGCCAGCACATGGTGTTGAAGGGCGCCAATCGCGACACAGCGTGGTTTGCGATGACCGATGGCGATTGGCCACGCTTGAAGTCCGCCTACGAAGCATGGCTCGATCCGGCGAACTTCGATGAGCGCGGTCAGCAGCGGGCGAAGCTGGTTACACTTCGCTGAGTTTCACGGTGCGGTGTTCGGCTGCCGAGCGGTACGCGGCAAACAGTGCTTCGAGCACACGTACGCCGTCGGTTACGGTTACCTCCGCGGCGCGCTGGCGTTCGAGCGTCTCAACAAAAGCAGCCTGGTCTGACTGCGCGGGCGGCGGAGGTGTGAACCAGATGGGACCGCCCGATTTGCGCTGATCCGAACTGGCCCAGAACGCCACGGGATCGGCGGGATTGGCCGGCGGCGACTGCCATTGGGGCTGGCGGTCTGCGCAGACTTCGCCGCGGCCCTGATAGGCATCGACAAAAATGCTGCTTTTTGTTCCAGATAATTTGACCAGATTATGCCCCGGCCCGCCGTGGCTGCGCCAACCGGTGCGTCCGGCGGAAATCGTCGCGGTGAGGCCGCCCTCCATGGTGAGCGACAGGACACCGAAGTCTTCAAAGCCTCGGCGCGCGTTGGCTGCGAGGAAATAGTTGCCCGTGATCGCGCGCACCGTGAGGAAGGCACGGCGCCCGCTGAGCCAGCGCACGAGGGCGAGCGAATAGACGGCGATATTGAACATTTCGCGCTTGGCATCGGGCACAAGGAACAGGTCTGGCTGCGCAGCCTCCTGGCGCGGCGCGAGCGGCAAGCCGTCCGCGGGGGCGTAGCCCTTGGCAAAGTAGAGGTCCTGATGAAAGGCGCGCAACTCGCCCAGCGGCGCAGCGGCGCGGCGCAGCCGCTTTGAAAAGGGCGTGGTGACCTGAGTGAACATCTGCGTGCGCAGGTTCTTCTGCCGCACCACCGTCTCCAGGGCGCGAGCTTCGGCGAGGCTGCCGGCGAGGGGCTTGTCCATGTAGAGATGCTTGCCCGCTTCGGCGCAGCGCAGCGTGACGCGGCCCTGGCGGTCATGCTCGGTGCAGATGGAGGCGAGGTCGACGCCGGGCCGCGCAAGGGCGTCGTTGAGATCCTCGATATACGGGATTTTCAACTCGGCAGCAAGCGAGCGGTTGAGTTGCGCGCGCCGGGCGTCCACGCCGCGTTCGTCGGTGACGGCGATGAGGCGGCAGCGCGGGTCGGCCTGGAAGCCGCGCGCGTAGTTCTCCTGATGCGTCATGCCGCCGGTAACGATCAACACTCCGTAGCTCATTTCGCCAGCCACTCCGGTTCGGGAAAATCGTCAAAACGGACGGTGCCATGCTGGCCCACGATGAGGATCTGCGTTTGCGGCTCGACGTTCAGTGCAAGTTCACTCGAGACCACGGCGGTTTGCCCTTGTTCGAATTCGAGCAGCACTTGCAGGCCGCCGCCACGCATTGCGTCGCGCCGCGCGGGCTTGGCGTTCACCCAGCGGCCCGCCATCGCGCAGCCGGCCTCGGAGATGGCTTCGAGGCGCCCGGCGTCGGCGGTCCATTGCAGATGCGCGCGGACAAAGACGACAGGCGCTACTTCGGTGAGGCGCGCGGTGACGGATTGTTCGAGCCACGTCAGGTAGGCGTTCATTCAGCTCTACACGCTCTGCGTGATACCGGTTGCCGCGGCCTGATAGCCGGCGAACACCACGCGCAACACCCGCAGCGACTCGGCGGGCGACAGAATTGGCGGTTCCAGGCCAGCAGCGGCGCGGGCGGCGTGCTGTACAAATGCCGTGTAGAGCAAGGGCGCGCCGGCCGGGGCTTCATACCGTTGCAGGCCCTTCCCGGCGGACCACACCAGCGACGGGGCATCGTCGTTGCGGAATTCGAGCCAACCGTTCGCACCCCAGATCTTGATCGATAGTTGCTTGCCGCGATCGATGTAGTAGCCCGAGGTGAGATTACCGAAAGAGCCGTTGGCAAAGCGCAGGGTGAGCGCTGCCGAGTCTTCCGTATCGATGGGCTGACCGCCGACGTTGCCCGCAAATCCCGCGACTTGCGTAATGGGTGAGCCGGTGATGTACATGGCGAGATCGAGCCAGTGAATGCCGAGCCAGATGAGATGGCCGCCGCCGGATCGGGCGCGTTGCGCAGTCCAGGTTTGATGGTAAGCGGGGCGCGTGAGGCGTGTCTGATCGGCGATGACCTGCAGGTCCACGCCGTAGACGCGTCCAATCAGGCCGGACTGCACGATGCGTCGCGCTTCGATCTGATAGGGGTCTTTGCGATTTGCGAGCGCCAGCATCAGATTGCGCTGGCCCGCTTCCGCCTGCGCCGCCAATGGAGCGAAATCCGCCGCGCGCACGCAGGCGGGTTTTTCCGCCATCACGTGGCAGCCGGCCTTCAGCGCGGCGGATATGACCGGCGGCGCGAGTTTCGCTTCCATGGTGATGAGCGCGAACGAGGGCTTGCGCGCGGCAAACAGCGCGGCGGGCGTGGCGTACGCCGCGAGAAATTTTGCGCCGGCGCCCTTGCGCACCGCGGCCTCGGTCTTGCCGGATGGATCGCACAGAGACACAGTGCCGATCTCCGGCGTCTGTGCGATGGCTTCGATGTAGGCGCTCAAGTGAGGCCCGTCGGCGTGCGTGATGAGCGCGGCCTCGAGTGGCTGCGGCGTAGTAGCTGCGTTGGCGGCGGCTGCGGAAAGCGCAGTGGCGGCGAAGGTGCGGCGATCAAGCATGGCGGTTGTCTCCGGGTGTGGACCAATGCGAACGATACCGGCGGTTGAGGAGCGCCGCGGCCGCGGCGTCACCTGGGATCGTTTCCGTTTTCAGATCGAAGCGAATGTTGCGGCCGGTGCGCGCAACGATGTTGCCGAGATGGGCGAGCGCGCTGGCCCAGTGGCCTTCTTCAATGTCGACGCGCGGACGCTGGCGCGAACGCACCGCATTGAGGAAGTCGCGGGCGTGCGGCGTATCGATGGATGAGGGGCCATGTTCGGCAGAGTGAACTTCCACGCCCTTTTCGTCGAGCACGCGGAAGCCCCAATTGCGGCCGCGGAACTTGCCGTACTGTGCGACAGCGCGGTCGCCGTACACCGCGACGCCGTTGTCGCAGTCTTCGAGTCCATAGGGATTCCAGAGGCGCTGCTCATAGTGCATGAGGCGTCCGCCGTCGAACTCGTAGGTGAGGTTCATCGTGTCGGGCGTTTGCTGGTCGTCGTCGAAGTACAACTTGCGCCCGAAGCCGGAAACGGCGACGGGTAGCTGGACGCCGAGCGCGCGGCGCGCGATGTCGAGCCGATGCACGCCGTCATTGCCGATGTCGCCCGCACCGTAGTGCCAGTGCCAGTTCACGGTGGAGTGGAAACGGTTCCGGTTGAAGGGGAGCTTGGGAAGCGGGCCGGTCCACGTGTCGTAGTCGACGCCCGTGGGCACGGGCTCATCGGCGCGCTTGCCGATGTTGCGGCGCAGTTGCGCGTTCCATACCTTGGCCATTAGCACGCGGCCGAGTTGGCCGGATTGCACATAGTGTTGAAAAGCCTGCGTTACTTGAAGACTGGGAAGTTGCGAACCGACCTGTACGATGCGCTGGTGGCGGCGCGCGGCTTCCACCATGAGGCGCCCTTCGCGCAAGTTGTGCGAGACGGGTTTTTCAACGTAGACGTCTTTGCCGGCAGCACACGCAAGAATCGTGCCGGGCGCGTGCCAGTGGAGTGGCGTTCCCATGACGATGGCGTCAACGCGCTTGTCGTCGAGGCAGCGGCGGATGTCCGACACCAGCGGCGGGCGCCGGCGGCCGGAGGCTTCGATGGTTTTGTAGGCGGCTTCGACGACGGTCTCATCCACATCGCAGACGTAGGCCACGTCGACGTCGGGTTGGGCGCAGAACGCTTCGGTGAGTTTGCGGCCGCGTCCGCGCACGCCCATGAGCGCGATGGTGATGCGATCGGTGGACGCAGCACGCGCGGTGGCTGCGGCGAACGCAGCGGGAAGAAAGTATCGGCGGTGCATTAAGGTAGATTTTGTCACAAGCTGGCGCTTGGCGTTGGGCGGGAAGCCCACCGCTCTACATCGATTCGAGCGGATGAGTTCGTTGCTGCATCGGCAGCGGCACGCGGTTCTTGACCTTCTGCGCCTGGTAGACGCCGTGAACCATCTCGATGATCCAGCGGCCGTCTTCCTCGTTGCAGCAGGGCTTTCCGCCGCGCTCGATCGCTCGTACCAGATCCGCCACCATCAATGCATTCGCCATCTCCGGCCCCGGCCGGATTGCCATCCCTTGCGCACCCAGGTCGAGCGGAGCATCAACGGACTCCCACTGCGCCTTCGCCGACGGCAGCCAGCCCGGCGCCCGCAAGAGGCTGAGCCCACCATTGGGGTAAATCCCGTTCGGCAGAAAGATCACGCCCTTGCTGCCATAGATCCAGGTGCCGAAACGCAGCGGGTCCGTCTGCGCCACTCCACGCGAAGAAAAGAACCCATGCACGCCGTTCGCATACGCGAACATCGCGCTGATCTGCTTGCCCGCGATCAGCCCGATCGGTTCAGAGGGCAGCCGCACGTCACCGGCCGAGATCTCCCGGCCTTCGTTCGTCACATGCGCCACCACCCATTGGGGATTGCCGAGGAAGTAGCGTTGCATGTCAAAGAGGTGCGAGCCAAGCACCATCATGTCCTCGCCGCCCGCGCGCCGGTCCTCTTTGCCGCGCGACCGTACTTCCTGAATCTCACCGATCTCACCCGCGTCGATCATTGCCTTTGCTTTGATGGCGTACGGTGACGTTCGCATTTGATGCGCGATCTGGAGTTTCACTTTGTTGCGCTGTACCGCGGCCACCATGCGGTCTGCGTCGGCAAGCGTCAGCGCGAACGGCTTCTCCATGTAGATGTGCGCACCCACCTCGGCTGCCGCAATCACCATGGCGGCGCGCTGGTCCATCCATCGCGGCGCAATGCCCACGATCTCCGGCTTCTCCTTGCGGAGCATCTCGCGGTAGTCGACGTAGGTGTTGGCGGCGCCCAGACGTTTTACCGCGGCGGCCCGGCCCGCTTCGTCCGGATCTGCGACAGCGGCGAGTTCCATGTTTTCGAAAGCGCGCCAGACCGTGTCGATCCCATGACCGTAGTTGCCACGGCCCGTATGGCCGATCACTGCCACACGATAACGTTTGGCGGCCGCCGGGAGCGGCAACGCAGCCAGTGGAAGAGAAAGCAGTTGACGGCGTTTCATAGAGCGTTAACGTATCACAACTATCAGGTTGATACGCGCCATAGTCTACGAATGGCAATCTCCAGCTCGCCCGCGCGGCTCATGTTGACTGCCCTTACCCTGATGGCCGCCGCTGCTACATCGGCTCAAACGGTCAAAACCGTGCTGCACGCCGCCGCCGGCCCGGAGCTCATCACTTACCTCGCCAACCCCGGCGCGGCCACGCTCGACAAACAAGCCTCGGTAGCGTTGCCCGAAAACGTACAGGAAGCCTGGCCCCATCCATCGCGCCAGTGGCTCTAAGTGGGCTGGAGTAACAACGCGGCCGGCGCCCAGGGCCATCACGGATTGACCGCGTTCTCCCTGGATCGCGCCAACGGTGCACTCACGCCGCACTGCCAGCCCCTCGCGCGACGGGCAAGGCCCGTCTTCCTCGCCGTGGATGCTGCCGGACAACACGTGATCGTTGCCTACAATCTACCTAGCAGCGCGTCTGTCCACCGCATCCAGCCGGACGGCACGCTGGGCGAGGAGGTGAGCCAGCCTCCCGGGCTCGACTTTGGCATTTATGCTAATCAGGTGCGAGCACACCCGTCCGGGCAGATGGTCGTCATCCCCACGCGCGGCAACGTCGCCGCGAACGGAAAGCCCGAGGATCCTGGCGCCTTGAAAATCTACGGCTACCGCGGCGGCGTTCTCTCCAATCGCCTGTCGGTCGCGCCCAACGGAGGCCGCGGCTTCTCGCCCCGGCACGTCGACTTTCACCCGGGGAGCCCATTCCTGTTTGCCACCATCGAGGCGCAGAACGAACTGCACGTCTACCGTGTCATGAACGGACCCTCGCTCGGCCCCGCGCCGCTGTTCTCGCGCAAGACGCTCGCGAACCCGGCCCGCGGCGATGCCGGACAGGCCACCAGCGCCATCCACGTGCATCCCAACAGCCGATTCGTCGACCTCGGCAATCGCGGCCCGGCGGCTGGCGGAGAAAATTCGATTGCCGTGTTCGCGATCAACCGGAAAACCGGCGAGCCCAAGTTGATCCAAAGCGCGGACACGGCGGGCGTTCACCCCCGGACCTTCACCATCGATCCTGGCGGAACCATGCTGGTTGTGGCGAACCTCCAGCGCGCAGGTGACGAACCGCCCTTACTCTCGGTGTTTCGCATCGGCGCCGATGGCAAGCTGTCGTTCGCGCAGAAGTACCCCCTGGATCGCGGCAACACGCGCGGCCTGTTCTGGACCGGCATGATGGCGTTGCCCCGCTGATAGTTGAGGAATTTGCAAAGGTTTTGTAAATGCGACCGCACCTCGAAACCGCGCCATCCGGGGCCCCGTATCACTAGTCGAAGGAGCACGGGAACAAATGAAATTCTCGAACCTGATGACGACGACGACTTTGGCGCTGACCGGTGCCTTGATGGTGGCAGCGCCCGGATTTGCTACGACGCCCGCGGAAATGGCGGCCTCCGATGCCGCCCTCGCCAAGCGCGTCCGGCACGAAGTGGTGATGCTGCCTTTCATCACCGCCTTCGACAACTTCTCGTTATACGTGGAGAACGGCAAGGTCACGCTCCTGGGCCACACCATCCGGCCCACGCTGCGCTCCAGCGCCGAGAACGTGGTGAAGCGCCTCGAAGGCGTCACCAGCGTGGACAACCGCATCGAGGTGCTCCCGCTGTCGCGCTTCGATGACGACGTGCGGCTCCGCGTGGCTCGCGCCATCTTCGGCTCGAACATGCTGTTCCGCAACGGCCTCGGCGCCAACCCTTCGATCCGCATCATCGTGAAGAACGGCGATGTCACACTCGAAGGCGTGGTGCTCAACGAGGGCGAGCGCAACTTCGCCAACCTCGTCGCCAACGGCGTGTTCGGGGTCTTCTCGGTGAAGAATAACCTGCGCGTCGACCGGTCGTAACGCACCGCGTCGCAGCCAAGGCCGCAAAGCGCCGCCCGGGGAACCACCCCGGGCGGCGTTGCCGTTTCGGTAAACTCAAGAGCACGGGGGATCCATGCGCACCACCTACTTTCTTTTCTTCTTCTTCATCACCGGTTTCCTGTTCGCGGCCGAACCCTCACCAACGTTCCATCGCGACGTCGAACCCATCCTCCAACGCAAGTGCCAAAGCTGCCACCGGCCAGGCGAAGCCGCGCCCTTCGCGCTCGTCAGCTACGATCAGGCACGTCCGTGGGCGAAGGCAATCCGCAACTCGGTGATCCAGCGCAAAATGCCGCCGTGGCATGCTGACCCGCACGTCGGCAAATTCGTGAACGACCGCTCACTTAGTGAAGCCGAGTCCAAAGCGCTCATCGCTTGGGTGGATGGCGGCGCGCCGCGTGGAGACGCGCAGGACGCCCCCAAGCCCGCCGTTTGGCCGCAAGGCTGGACCATCGGCCAACCCGACGCGGTCTTTGAAATGCCCGGCTACGACGTCCCCGCCACCGGCATCATCGGCTATCAATGGGTGAAGCTCCCCACCGGCTTCACGGAGGACAAGTGGGTCCAGGCCGTCGAGTGCCGCCCCGCCGACTCCGCGCGTCCGATGGTACATCACATCGCCGCCGTGTGGCGCCGGCCCGATTCGCCGTCGATGAAGGGTCTCGCCCAAGGCACTTTTGCCGCCAAGGGACCCGGAGCCGGCGAACTCGGAATGTCGGACGGGCTCCTCGCCGACTATGTTCCCGGCATGCCCGGACTCATCTTCCCTGCCGGCAAAGCGATGTTGCTGCCTGCCGGCGCCGACATCCTCCTGCAGATCCACTACACCCCAACCGGCAAGGCCGTGAAGGACCGCTCCAAAGTCGGGCTGATTTTTGCCAAGGAGCCGCCCGCCGAAGCGGTCCTCAATCTCGCGGTCGTCAACGGCCGCATCCGCATTCCACCCGGCGACCCGCATCATCGCGTCGACGCTGCCGTCACCTTCAACAAGCCGGTCAAGTTGCTCGCGTTGAACCCGCACATGCACCTCCGCGGCAAATCGTTCACCGTGCGGGCCACCCTGCCCGACAACACCACGCAGCGCCTGCTCAACGTCCCGCGTTACGACTTCAACTGGCAAACCACCTACGAGACCGGCGAAGTCGCTTTACCCGAAGGCACACGCCTCGAGGCGTCGGCCTGGTTCGACAACTCGCCGAACAACCCCTGGAATCCCGACCCGAAAGCCGAAGTGATCTTTGGCGACCAGACCACCGACGAGATGATGGTGGTCTTCACCCACATCGCTGTCCCGCATTCGTTCGACCGGCGCAAACTTCTCCGCCGCAATGCTCCCGCCACCAGCAGTTCCTACGATGGCCCCTCCAAGCCCACCCGTTGACGCTGCATAAGGCCTCGTCCGCTGGGTTTCTGGAAAGCTTGACGTCTAGAATCGGCGACGAGGAACACGACATTGGTACGAGCCTACCGAGCTGACTTACGCCCTTGGCGCTTTCGCGTTACATTGCTCGGTTGTTGGCCTGGCGGAGCCAAACGGAGTCTGGCGCCGCGATTCTTTGCGTCTAATGCGGCCTTGAAGGCTCCGTGGTTATTCCTCCACTGTGCCAACGTGCTGCTCATCTGAGAGGCTCGAAATCCTCACTCTTCCGTCGGGGAAACGCGCGACCAGTTCGAGTTCGCCGCCGAGGGCGGATACGAAATTGCGCAGGGTACTCACGTACACGTCGGTCCGGCGTTCGATCTTTGAAACGCGGCTCTGATCGATCCGCATGGCTTCCGCGATTTGCTTCTGCGTGAGGCGGCGGGCTTCCCGTAAGCGGTGAAGCGGCATCTCCTTCAAGGCAGCGGCTACCCGCGCGTCGGTGATCTGGCGCCGTTCGGCCGGAATCTTGGCTCGCAACTCGTTCCACTTCTTCATGGGATTAGACCCTCCCGGTTCAATTCTTGTAAGTACTTCGAATAGATCTTTTCGGCGAGTGGTACGTGCTCCTCATACCAGCGATCTTGGCCCGTCTTGTCGCCCCCGATGAGCAGAATGGCGTGGCGGCGCGGATCAGAAACATAGAGCACGCGATAGGAGCGACCTTGATGTTGAATGCGCAACTCTCGAACGTGGCAGCACAGGCCCTTCCCGGATCAACAACTGGACGACAAAATCGACACTGTCTTGTTCTCCGGCGTCGAGGCCGACCCACCAACCTTCGAACTCGTCGGTGAATTCCACTTCCCGCACGCCTCCAGCATGACAGTTATAGACTAGTCAGTCAAAAGACTGCCGAAGCATTGAGGAGAGGAAGGTTTTCGCCCGCTGGGGCAACTCGGGCCTGTGCCCGGCGAAGCGCGGCAGCAAAGGTCGCAAAGGGTAGAGCCCATCAAACCGCCGCTTGCTGTCGTACCAGTCGAGCAGCAATGGACCCAAACGGAACCTCTTGTCAAGCTCATAGTGTCGCGGAGACCGGGATCGTCTTGGCCAGAGGCGGGATAAACTAATCGAAGGTGGCGCTAGTAGCCCATTGGCGCGGAGCTTCCAAAACGCAGCCGTCAGGGCCAAACGAGATGAATCGCGCTTTCCCGCACTCCTCGGCGTTCGCCAACGGCTTGGCATCTGTTGTTCTACTGTCCTTCGTAGCGATGATGCAGGCGCAGCCTACTCCACCTGCTGCCTCGGCCATCCCGTCCCTTTCCATCCCGCGCCTTGCACAGCTCCCGAAAATCGATAGCTGTCCTTTCGCCTTCCGAATGGAATGGCGCCGCTGAGGTGCGGCTGAGCTATCAAACTCAGCCTGGCAACAACGTCGCGCCAAGCGAGGCAACCCGGGTTTGGATCGCGATGGATAGTACGCATCTCTGCGTGGCCGCCGAAGCGGAGGACCGCGAACCCGGATCGATCCGAGGCCGAATTCGCGCGCGCGATGAGATCGATGACGAAGACACCATCTGGGTCACCATCAATACCTTTCACGATCGCCGCCGCGCTTACATGTTCGTCGTCAATCCCGCGGGCGTCCAAGCCGACGGGATCTTCACAGAAGGAGCCGGGGACGACTTTTCATGGAATGGCATCTTTGCCAGCGGCGGCCGGAAGACGGCGAAGGGCTACGCGGTGGAACTCGCCATTCCATTCCGCACGCTCCGATTTCGGCCAGGCGCCGACGAGCTTGTCTGGGGGCTGCATATTGAGCGCATCGTGCCACGCAGGAATGAGAAAACAAGCGGGGTCCAGATTGACCGGAACCTGCCGGGGTGCCCGATCCAGGCGGGTGAAATTCGGTTGCGGCCCGAAGGTATCGAACGCGCTTTTCAAGCAGAACATAGGGCGCGAACGCACTACACTCCAGTTCAACCGCTTCTGGTCGGTTCGTTCCGTCACCGAATACAACAACAACGGCGGCGGCAGGCGGCGGCTTGGCCTCAGCCAACTGGTGACGTATTTGCCGTCGCCAAATACCGCCGTCTATGTTAGCTACAACAACCTTCTAGCCAGCCCGCTCAGCTTCGGCAATCGTACCAACGACTTTGAGGAGAGGTTCGCGGGGTGGAACCGCCAACGTCACGTGTTCTTCATCAAGCTCACCTACAACGTGCAAATCTAGCCAGGGATCGAAACTGTCCAGGATGGCCGCTGCCCGGATTTGGCCGGAAAAAACAAGACTGCTATCCTATGTAGTGCATGGCGACATTGACGCAACCCCAGTCGGCCGAGCAACTCGCCGCAGTTTGCAAGACCATCCGCCGGCACATCATCAATATGGTGGGCGCGGCGAAATCCGGCCACCCCGGCGGCTCGCTCTCGGCCGTCGAGCTACTCGTTTCTCTTTATTTCGGCGGCCAGTTGAAGCACGATCCGAAAAACCCGGAGTGGAAAGATCGCGACCGGTTCATTCTCTCCAAAGGGCATGCCTGCCCGGTCCTCTATGCGGTGATGGCGGAGGCCGGCTACTGCCCGGTAGACAAGCTGAACACGCTGAGGCAGCTTGGCTCGATCTATCAAGGCCATCCAGACCGCCGCTTCCTGCCTTCGCTCGAAGCCTCCACCGGTTCGCTGGGCCAGGGCCTGTCGGTGGCGCTGGGCATGGGCTTCGCCGCGCGGCTCGACAAGTCGCCCTCACGCGCCTACGTGGTGCTGGGCGATGGCGAAATTCAGGAAGGCCAGATCTGGGAAGCGGCGATGTTTGGCGCCTACCACAAGCTGGATAACGTGTGCGCGATTGTGGACTACAACAAGATCCAGCTTGATGGCTGGGTGAAAGACATCATGGGGCTTGAACCGCTGGGCGACAAGTGGCGCGCCTTCGGCTGGCACGTGGTGGAGTTCGACGGGCATGACCTCGCCAAAGTGGACGCGGCCTTCAACGAGGCGCGCAATACCAAGGGCAAGCCCACCTGCCTGTTGGCCCACACAGTCAAGGGCAAGGGCGTGAGCTTCATGGAGAACAACCCGAAATGGCACGGCGTAGCGCCGAATGCGGACGAGATCGCTGCGGCGCTGAAGGAGTTGGCGTAGATGACGCAGACCAAATTCGAATTGAAAATGGGCGGCGCCACGCGGGCCGCTTTCGGCAAGGCGCTGGTGGAACTGGGCCGCGAGAATTCGAACGTGGTGGTGTGCGACGCGGACTTGTCGAAGTCCACCAATACCGCCGGTTTTGCCAAGGAGTTTCCGGAACGGTTTTTCTCCTGCGGCATTGCCGAAGCCAATATGGTGGCGATTGGCGCGGGCCTAGCATCGGCGGGTAAAGTGGCGTTTGTCTCCAGCTTTTCCTGCTTTGTGTTGAACAAAGGTTTTGAGCAACTGCGCGTCACCGCGGCGTATCCGCAGGTGCCCATCAAGGTGGTGGGCACGCACAGCGGCATCTCGATCGGCGAAGACGGCCCGTCGCAGATGAGCATTGAGGACATTGCGCTCGCCTGCTCGTTGCCCGGTTTCGCGGTGATTGACCCAGCCGATGAAGTGTCAATGAAGTCGCTGGTGAAATCGGCCGCGGCGCTGCCGGGCTCGGTCTTCATTCGCGCGGGCCGCGCCAACGCGCCTGTCATCTACGGCGCTGAGCACACGTTTGAGATCGGCAAGGCGATTGGGTTGACGGCGGGCAACGATCTCACGATCATCGCGCACGGGCTGCTGGTGGCCGAAGCGCTGCGCACCTCCATGGCGCTCGGCGCGGAGGGTGTCGGCGTGCGGGTAATCGACATGCATACGATCAAGCCGCTTGACGAGGCGGCGATCGCCAAGGCCGCGCGCGAGACCGGTGCGATTCTCGTGGCCGAGGAACATCTGGTGGACGGCGGCCTGGGCGTGCGCGTCGCGCAGTCGGTGACCAAGAGCCATCCCTGCCTGATGGACTACGTGGGCATTCAGAACACCTACGCCGAGTCTGGCTCGCCGGAAGCGGTGCTCGACAAGTATGGCTTGGTCGCGCGCGACGTAACGGCCGCGGCGCGACGCCTGTTGGCTCGCAAGCGTGGCTGAGAAAAACGCGAACGCGGCGGTTTGGCTGGGCGGCGAGGCAACGCGAACGGGAGCGGCTGTCGCGCATCCTGCACGATGAAGTGGCCGGCGGACTCACCGCCGCCGGCCTCGGTCTCGATCTGCTTTCGCTGGACCTGCCGCCGGAATTGGCCGCGCGGGTGAGCGATATTCATAACCAATTGGAAGCCGTTTTCCAGTCGGTCCGTGAGCTGAGTCACGAATTCCATCCTGACGCGGGCGTGCGTTTTGGTTTTGCGCAGGCCCTCAGCATGTCGGCGATCATCTGAAAACGTAGTTTTCTGATCATTACGCCGGCGACGACGACATCATCGGCGCCGAAGGCGCCAGTCATCGGTCCGGTCATCAGTTTGGGTTTTCCGCGTACCGGTGGCATAATCCCTGATTGGC
>VFZP01000033.1 GCA_016871115.1 Acidobacteriota bacterium | reverse complement strand
CACTGCGCCCTGCCCTGCGGGCCGCCGCCTGACGGCGGCGACGGGCTCCGTTCCGCCCAGCCCTTTTCCGTTCTCGCGCCGGCAGGGTAAGGTCAAATGAGCGACGTACCGGCACCTGAAAAGTGTCAACAATCACGCCGGTCTAAAGTGTCAACAATCATCCCGGCCGGGCACCCATCACATCCGCGGCTTCTCCCACGTCTCACTGTTACTCATTGACGAGGCCTCGCGCGTCTCCGACGAGCTCTATCTCTGCCTCCGCCCGATGGTCGCCACCCATCCCGGCGCCACCATCTGGTTACTCTCAACTCCCGACGGCCGCCAGGGCTTCTTCTACCGCGAGTGGCACGAAGGCGGCCCCCAGTGGACCCGCATCGAAGCCCCTGCCACCGCCTGCCCGCGCATCCCGGCCGAGTATCTCCAAGAAGAGCGCGCCGCGATGACCGACATGGACTTCCGGCGCGAGTATCTCTGCGAATTCGTCGCCGCTGACTTCTCGTACTCCGACCCGGCCACCATCGACGCCGCCTTCTATCGAGGCCGTTCCGTGAGCGACGCCCCGCATCCCTACGCGCAGTCGCGCCACTACCTCGGCCAGGCCCGCGACTACTCCGGCGTCGCCATCCTCGAACGCCGTATCGAGCCCCTCGGCACGCACGACCCGGTCACCTTCGCCCGCCACGAGCGCACGCGCATCATCGTGAACCACATCGAGTGCATTCCGCTCCGCACGCAGTACCCGGACGTGGTCGAGCGCATTCGCGCGCTAGTGGAAGACCGGAGCCGCCAGAAGCGCCACCTCGAAATCCTCCTCGACGCTACCGGCGTCGGCGCGGTCGTGCGCGATATGCTGAAGCGCGCCGGCCTCGGCGTCCCCATTACCGGCATCACCATCACGGCCGGCGAACGGGTCCTCGTCGCGCACAACGTCTATGACATCCCCCGGCATGACTTACTCGCGAACGTCCGCGTCCTCCTCCAAAAGCGCATGCTCACCGTCGCCGCCTCGGTACCGCACGTCGAAACGCT
This sequence comes from Acidobacteriota bacterium, assembly GCA_016871115.1. Classification (GTDB taxonomy): domain Bacteria; phylum Acidobacteriota; class Terriglobia; order Bryobacterales; family Bryobacteraceae; genus VFZP01. The sequence goes on along the minus strand of VFZP01000033.1, from coordinate 25,105 downwards.
CCGCTCCGAGTTACTCCGCTGGGGAAACCGCTCCGCCCACGACGACCTCGTCTTCGCCGTCGCCCTCGCCGCCTGGAAAGCCGGTGGCCAGCCCCTCACCCTCAACGGCCCCGGCCCACTCCCACTCATCTACCCCGAGGTCCGCAAATGAGACACTCGAAGCCAGTAGCAGACATCGCACGCTCTTCGGGCGGCGGCCAAGCCGCGCGACATGCCCGGCTGTCGCGATGGAAAATCTCACTCCACTCTAACCGCTTGAAACAGTCAGCGATCGGACCAGCCGCCTCGGAAAAGCGCCGCCGATTATGCCAGTAAGTCGCGAATCACGCGGCCATGCACATCGGAGAGGCGATAATCGCGGCCACCAAAGCGGTAGGTGAGGCGTTCGTGGTCAACGCCCAAAAGGTGCAGCACCGTGGCCCAAAGGTCATAGACGGTCATGTTGTTCTCAACCGCATAGTAGCCGAACTCGTCGGTCTGGCCGTAAGTGAAGCCCCGTTTCACGCCACCGCCCGCCAGCCAGATGCTGAAGCCGGATGGATTGTGATCGCGGCCATTGGCGCCCTGTGCAAACGGTGTGCGCCCGAACTCCCCGGCCCAGATGACCAGGGTCTGATCGAGGAGGCCGCGCGCCTTGAGGTCAGCGACAAGGCCGGCGATGGGCTGGTCAACTTGCAGCGCCATCTCGGCGTGACCCTCTTTGAGCGCGGTGTGCTGGTCCCAGGGATTGCCAATCTGGCCGGGATCGGAGGGCCTCATCAGGCAGGTCAGTTCGATAAAGCGGACGCCGCGCTCCACCAGCCGGCGGGCAAGCAGGCACTGCTTGCCGTAGGCCGCGGTATTGGCGTTGGGCGAATCCATGCCGTAAAGCCGCTTGGTCGCTTCGCTCTCGCCGCTCAGCTCCATCAGTTCTGGGACGGCGGTTTGCATACGATAGGCGGTTTCGTAATTACGAATTGCCGTCTCGATTTGCGGGTCGCCGCCGCCGGCATGACCCATGAACTGGCGATCCATGGAAGAAATGAAGGCGAGGCGGCGCTGCTGTTCGCGGTCCTCCTCGTTGGGCCTGATGTTGCTCAGAGCCTCCAGCGCTTCGGGATACAGCAGCGACGCTTGATGCTCAGCCGGGAGAAAGCCGCTTCCATACATCCCGATGCCGCCGAGCGGGACTCCGCCGCTCGCCAGCACCACAAAGCCTGGCAGGTTGCGGTTCTCGCTGCCCAATCCATAGTTGATCCAGGCGCCGGCGTTCGGAAAGCCGAGAAACGGCTGGCCGGTGTGGATGACGAAATTACCTTGCGCATGCTCGTTGGCGGTGCTGGTCATCGACCGGATCAGGCAGAGGTCGTCGGCGCGGGAACCCATATGCGGAAAGAGCTCGCTGACGGGCATGCCGCATTGGCCGTAATTCTTGAAACTCCACGGGCTCGGCATGATCCCCTTGACGTCGTTGAACATGGTGGGCTTGACCGGCATCGGCATTGGTTTGCCCGCATCGCGCGCCAGCCGAGGTTTCGGGTCGAAGCTGTCGACGTGGGAGACGCCACCCGACATGAAACAGAAGATGACGCTTTTGATTTTGGGTTCAAAATGCGGCTTCCTGGCCGGGGACTCGGCGGCAAGGCCCGCAAATGCCGTGAGGCCGAAACCGGTCGAGGTGCCGAGGAGCATGTCGCGCCGGGAGAGTTGACGTCGGTTCAGCATGAGTCTCTCATCGAACATACAGGAATTCCTTGAAGTTGAAGATGGAGTGTGCCAAATCCTGCCAAGCCTGGTGGTGCGAGAGTAGTTCGGTGCCGGTGACACCGGGCCGGGCCAGGAAGCCGAGACTGGCTGAAACCTCGGCCGCGGTGGCCGGGCGGCCGAGCGCGCGCCGGAACATGCGTTCGACGCGGTCGCGGACGCTGGTGCCGCCGTCGGCAATGACACGGCCGGCCCAGCGGGAGGCCTGCTCGATCACGAATCGATCGTTGAGCATGGCGAGCGACTGCGCGGGCACGTTGGTGGAGTCGCGTTGCCCTCGGGTACTGGTTGGTTTCGGCGAGTCGAACACCTCCAGAAACGGATTCTGGGCATTGCGTTTGATGCGTTGATATACGCTTCGGCGCCGTGCGCCATCGAGGGGACCGATCTTACCGCCGCTCTCAGTTTTCCCGGTGTAGTAGACGTCGATACCGGGGCCGTAGAGTGTGGTGTCAAGGTCCCCGGTTACCGCTAGGATGGAATCGCGGATCGATTCGGCGGTGAGTCTTCGCCAGCGCGCATGCTGCAGCAGAACATTCGCTGTGTCGGCTCGAGCGGCGGCCGCTGACGGTAGGGAGCTGAGCTGATAGACGCTCGAAGTGACCAGCAGGCGGATCATCGACTTGATCGACCAACCCTCTTCGACGAACCGGGCCGCCAGGTAATCGAGCAACTCCGGATGCGACGGCCTGTCGCCATTTCGGCCGAAGTTATCCACCGTGCGGACGATGCCCCGGCCAAACAGGTGGTGCCAGATGCGATTGACCATGACGCGCGCCGTCAGTGGGTTGGCAGGGCTGGCGATGGCCTCGGCAAGTTCCAGGCGTCCGCTCTCCGGGCTGCTGCAGGGTTGGCTTCCGAACACCTCCAGGTAGCGCCGTGGCACTGGTGGCCCGGGGCGCAGGTGATTGCCGCGTACGAACAGCGGCTGGTCAAACGCGGTACCGATCAGTACGCCCGGGGCGCGGAGTGGAACCGGAACCTCGGCCTCAAGAGCCCGGTAGCGGGCGATGAGTGCAGCGGCCGCGGCGGGCATTTGCTTGAGGCTGTTCGGTACTAAACCGTTGCGAACGAAGAAGTCGAGGAACGCGGCTTCCGCCGGCGTGAGCGTGCCCGCGTTCCACGCCTCGACGCAGCGGCGCAGCGTGACCAAATAGCGGTCCGAGAGCTGGGCCAGCGACTCGATGGCGGGACCCTCAAGCAACAGCGCGGCAGCGACAGCTTCTTCCTGGGGCGGCGCATCACTATCGTGGAATACTACTTCGGCTGCTCCGAAATGCGATCTGCCATCGGCCGGTGCGGCGCCAGGCGTCCGCGCGCGGTCGTCCATCGTCACGAATTCGATGTAGGCGTGCGACCCGCGGCGGTACTTGGTATCGAAGCGAATCCACCTCATCGTGTCGTCGCTGAAGTTAGTGGCCGGGAAGATGCCTCCGTTGCCGAGTGCGTAGTTCTCAACCACCACCCGGGCCCAGGCAAGGTTGCCGCCGAGCGCTCGGACGCTAATCGAGTCCGATTCAATCTGGAAGCGGGGAGACTGCAGAACGCCGCTGTGCTTACGCGAGAGCAAGTGCGAGTACACGCCGGCAGGATAGATGCCGTTGACGGCACGGTCGCCTTCCGTGAGAACGAAGAATTGGCCTGCCTTGGATGGCTCGGCGGCGAGGCCGTTACCGGTGCGGAACCAGGCATTGTAGTCGGAGGGCCGCTCGAGATTCCAGACGCTCCGGAAACCGCCCCGGGCGTTGAACTCACTGCGATCGGCGATTTGCTTGCGAACCCCGGCAGCCGCGCGATCCCAGGCGGCGCGGAAAGCATCGCCGGCAGTCGTGTGCTTCAACTCGCGCCAGAGCGTCAGGGGACCATAGTCTGGCTTCAGCGGTTCCGGCGGCTTCTTATCCGCGGCGGGCGGCGCAGCCGGCGGACTTGGAGGTTGCAGTTCGGTTGAGAGGTCGGGCTTGGCCGCCAGCCAAAGGCGGGCGAGTTCACCGCGGAGGCTGACTCGCAGGCGCGCGAGTTCGTCGCGATGACGGCTGAGACGGCCCGGCGTGTCGATCACCACCTGGCCGTGCCGGGAACTGGCAAGTACGCCGTAGAGAGAGTAGAAATCGTTCTGAGTGATCGGATCGAATTTGTGATCGTGACAACGGGCGCAGGAAACTGTGAGGCCTTGAAAGGCCTTGGAGATGACGTCGATCTGGTTGTCGACGACTTTGAGCTGGTCGTCCAGCGCATCGACGGGGATGTAACCATACTCGACCATGCGAAGGTGCGCCGTGCCCAGCATCGATTCGTTGATTTGGTCTTCGCGGTTGATTCGAGGAGCGGCTAGCAAGTCTCCGGCAAGATGCTCGCGGATCAGTTGATCGTACGGCACATCCTGATTGAATGCCCGGATCAGGTAGTCGCGGTAGCGCCAGGCGTAGGGCAGATCGAAATCTCCCTGACTGCCGTGAGACTCGGAGTAGCGCACCAGGTCCATCCAGTGCCTCGCCCAATTTTCGCCGAAGCGAGGCGACTCAAGCAGCCGGTCAACCACGTGGCGATAGGCGTTAGGTGATTTGTCGTTTTGGAAGGCGCCAAGCTCTTCGGGTTTCGGCGGCAGCCCGGTGAGGTCGAGTGTGAGGCGCCGGAGCAGCGTAGCGCGGTCCGCCCGAGGAGCGGGAGCGAGCTTTGATTTCTCTAGGGCGGCGAGTATAAACGCGTCGACGGGAGTGCGGTCCCAATCCTGCCTGGTTACGGATGGCACGGCAGGCTTGGTGACCGGCTGCAGCGCCCAATATTCTTTCGTGCGCTCTTGTATTGTTTTGGAACCAGCCGGCGGCGCGGTGGGCTCATCGGTCCACGGCGCACCGTTCTTCACCCACTGCTCGATCGCTTCGATCTCGTCCGGGTGGAGCCGGGCGCCCCCAATCGGCATCCTCGGACCAAGGTGCCGGATCGCTTTCACGACAAGACTGGCTTGCGGGTCTCCCGGTCTGACGGCGGGGCCGCTCACACCGCCTTTCAAGACCGCGGCGCGGGAATCGAGACGCAACCCCGCCTGTTCGATCTTTGCGCCGTGGCAACCCTGGCAACTGCGCACGAGAACAGGCCGCACCTTCCGTTCGAAGTGTTCCAGGCCGGGCGATTGCGCCGCCGCGGCTTCCACCACTACCAGGAGCAAGGCAAAACGGGCTTGTGTAAGCATGCGTCGATTATGTGTCCTCGCCGGCAGTTATGAACACTGTGCCGTGGCGAATGACGCTCAGCTCCGTTTCCCGGCGCGCGCCCCCGACGGCAAGTTGGCCCACAAGCTCCCTCTATCGATGAGTAAAGTTCCACCCGGAATTCCATTTTGGGTCTCCCGGACCTCTACAGTGTACACTCGACGCCTCACTCCCGACGGCGGAGTTGTTCGGAGTGCCCTTTCCGGGGGCGGGCTACCTGCGGATGGTTCTTTGGACCAGCTTTGCGCGGGTTTCCTCGTACCGCACGCCGCCATGCATCCACGTCACCCGCAGTGACGTGGGCCGCATCCGCCTGCGCGAAGTCCATCCGCCGGAACCGAGCGGGGCCCGTATGGTCCGTGTTCGACGGTCTAACGGATGGCGAGCGTGACCGTATTGCTGGGTGGGCCGTTGATCACGACGCGAACCGGTACAGCCGCGCCCGAAGTGATCGTCAGCGGCAGGCGCATCTTGATCTGCCACACGCCGACGAGATTCGGAGCGAGTCCGGAAAACTGGATATCGCCAAACCCCGTGCCCACGATCACACGCATGGTCTGCGGCCCGGAACAGGCCCGCACATCGGAGGCGAGCAGCGTTACGGTGCGCGACAATGGCTCAGCTCCCGCAGCCGTACCGTCTGGCACGCCCGGACTAACTTGGCCCTGCCCGGTGCCTAGCAGCGTGACGATAGATCCACGCGGAGCCAGATTGTTCGCTGAATTCGCACGCCCGTCTTCGGCCAGCCGTAACGTTTCGGCCCATTTTATACGCTAAGCCGGAAGCGGCCTTGCGTTATCAACAACTTGCTGGCGGTCGAAAATCGGAGTGAAAGCCGGGCGAGAGCAAGCTGGGTGAGTTTGATAAAGCAATTGTTTTCTGCGGTGTGGCGGGTCTTCATTTTCCTTAGCGTATAGTTTTGGCGCCGTCGTTACGGCTGGCCCATTGGGAACTACACCGCCGCTAGGATCGGTGACCGAACCCGCAATGATGCCCGTGACGTTCTGGGCGAAGGAGGCGGCTGCAAAGCGAACCGCGAGAGTCGTGACGCGAAATCCCATCTCAGGACGCTACCAGGGAAGGGAGTGGGTGTCAAAGCCTATTTGCCGCCGTCGGAGCGCGGGCGATCCAGCGCCTTTGCGCCGGATTGGGAACGTAGCGGCATCCTCAGTGCGATATCATCCTGCCAATGCTGCGACTCGCGTTCCTTTGCTTCTCGCTTGCCGCTGTGGCCGCCGCGCAGACCGACACTGCCATCATCACGGGCATTGTCACCGATGGCTCCGGCGCAGCCGTTCCGGGCGCACAGGTGAACGCCACCAACCAGGCCACCGGTCTTGTCTTCAAGGCCGTCAGCAACGATGCCGGCGTCTACGTTGTGCCTGCCCTTCCCATCCGCCGCTACGACGTCGATATGACCCACCAGGGCTGTCAAGGCCAGCGCTTTCCGGGCCTTGCCGTCAGCGCCGGCGCGCGCGCCAAGCTTGACGTGGTCTTGAAAGTCGGAACCGTCAACGAGGTGGTAGAGGTGGAATCCGAACTGCCCGTCCTTGAGGCGGAAACTTCGTCGCTCGGTCAGGTCATCGAAAACACCCCGATCACCCAGATGCCGCTCAACGGCCGCAATTACCAGCGCCTGGCCGTGCTTTCCCCCGGCGTGCTGCCCTCGCGTTCTCGCAACTTCGTGGACGACTCTTTCTCCGTCAACGGCGCCAACATGTTCCAGAACTAGTTCGTGCTCGACGGCGCTGACAACACCAACTAATTCACCGGCGTCGTCACCGCTTCCAACCGGTGGTCAAGCCTTCCGTCGACGCCATCCAGGAATTCAAGATGGAGACCCACAACTTCAGCGCCGAGTTCGGCCGTGGCGGCGGCGCAGTCATCCAGGTCACCACCAAGAGCGGAACCAACCCATTCCACGGCACTCTGTTTGAGTTTCTCCGTAATGACCGGCTAGACGCCAACAACTTCTTGAACAGCGGCCGCGCCAAACCGCCCTTCCGCCAGGACCAATTCGGCGGCACCGCCGGTGGACCCCTCATCAAGAACCGCATGTTCTTCTTCGCCAGCTATCAGGGCACGTACATCCGCGAAAAACTCACCCGTCTCAGCCGCGTCCCAACGCCCGCGGCCGCCACTGCTGGAAACCTCTCGCCCGCGGCCATCTTCGACCCCGCCACGCAGGACGCCGCCGGCCAGAGCACTGCATTTCCGGGCAACACGATCCCTGCCGCGCGTTTCGATCCGGTGGCCATTCGCATGCTCCGCCTCTATCCCGAGCCCAACCGTTCCGGCGTGCAGAACTTCGTCTACAACACTCCGCGCAATCTCAATGACCGCCAGTTCGACAACCGCTTCGACTGGCGCGTGAAGGATCGCGACAGCCTCTTCGTCCGCTACTCACTCAACAACTACTACCGGCTCGAGCCGGGCACCTTGCCCATGCCCGCCAGCGGCGGCGATACGGCCGTGCGCACCTCCGTCGCGCACACCGGCGTTCTCAATTGGACCCACGTTTTCGCCAACGGACGCATGGTCAACGAAGCGCGCGTTTCTTATTCGCGCCTCACCGGCGGCATCGATACGCCCACCGGCACGCAGCTCTGGAAGGAGTTCGTCTTCCGCGGCTCCTTTGACCGTCCGGATATCAACGGGCTCCCGCTCTTCGCCGTCACCGGCTATGCCAGCGTTGGCGACCGGAGCTTCGCGCCCGATCCGCGCAAGAACGACATCGGCCAACTCGTCGAAGCGTTCAACTGGAACGCTGGCCGCCACTCGCTCCGCTTCGGCGGCAACCTGCGCCAGTTCATTCAATACACCGGCATCACCAACTTCGCGCGTGGCCAATACAGCTTCAACGGCCAGTTCACCTCGGCCCGCGCCGGCACGGGCGTGGGCGATCCGCTGGCCGACGCCCTGATCGGCCTCACCAACACCGCGCGCCTTTCCACGCCGCTCGATACGCGCCAGCCGTCGCTTGCTACGAAGCCTACCTGCAGGATAACTTCAAGGTGAACCGCAAGCTCACGCTCAATCTCGGCGTGCGCTACGAGTACCAGCAGCCTTACACCGAGCAAAACAACCGCGTGCAGAACTTTGGTGTCGATCCCGGCAGTCCCAGCTACGGCAGCTTCATCCCCGTAAGCGGCAACGGTGTGCTGGCGCGTTCCTTCCAGCGGCGCGACCGCAACAACTTTTCACCGCGCATCGGCTTCGCCTTGATGGCCACGCCGAAGACCGTTCTGCGCAGCGGCTACGGCATCTTCTATGACGCGGTCTCGCAGATGCCCTACGGATCGCGGCCCATCCAGAATCCGCCTTTCTACCTCCAGGTGGACATCCCCACCGCCAATAGCGCGGCTACTTCCGCCCTTCGTGTGCGCGACGGCTTTTCGCCTGACGCTCTCAACCCCCGCGTCCTCACGCGCCGCTCCATCGCCGCTGTGTGGTCTTATGTATTCCCCGAAGGCATGACGCATCAATGGAACATCAACCTCCAGCGCAATCTCTTCGGCAACACCGTGGTCTCCGGCGCTTACGTGGGCACCAATACCGCGCACCGCCGTCTCGGCGCGGTCTCCATCAATCAGCCCAAGCCCGGCCCCGGCGCACTCAATCCGCGGCGGCTGTTCCCCAACTACTCCGACATCTCGATGGACATTCCCATCGGCACGAACAACTATCAGGGGCTGGAACTCAAGTTCGAACGCCGCTTCACGCGCTGGCTCTCGGTCATCAGCGGCTACACCTGGAGCAAGACGATGGCCGGCGACATCAGCCAGGACCAAACTGTCTGGGCGCCTGAAAAAGCCCGCTCTCCGGAGGACCTCCGTCACCGCTTCTTCATGGCCTCGGTATGGGATCTTCCATTCGGCAACGGGCGGCGTCACCTGTCCAGTGGGCCGATCGCGCAAATCCTGGGCGGCTGGCAGATCTCGCCCATCGTCACCTTGCAAACCGGCTTGCCATTCACGCCTGCTGTTACCGACAATCCCGCGAATACCACCGGCGGCATCCGCCCGGACCGTCTGCGCGACGGCAATCTGCCTCACTCGGGGCGTACGCCGGAACGCTGGTTTGACGTCCAGGTTTTTGCTGTTCCCGCCGCCTTCCGCTTCGGCAACTCGGGCAACTTCATCCTCAACGGTCCTGGCCTCGTCAACGCCGACGCTACCATCGCCCGCACCTTCGCCCTGCGCGAACGCTTGCGCCTGGATTTCCGGGCCGAGTTCTTCAACCTGCTGAATGAGGCGCAGTTCCTCTTCCCGGCCGCGGTTGTCAATCAGCCAACTGCGGGCGTCATCTCCCAAACCGCGAAGTCGGCGCGCCAGATCCAATTCGGCTTTAAACTCCTTTTCTAAAGGTCGCTTCTTCTCCCATGCTCCTGCTTTGGCTCCTCGCTCTGTCGGTATCGATCAACTATATCGATCGCGGCGCGCTGTCGGTCTCCGCGCCCCTGCTCGCGCGCGAACTCTCGCTCGGGCCGCAGCAGATGGGCATGCTGTTTTCCACCTTCTTCTGGAGCTACGCGCTCTTTCAAATCCTGGCCGGCTGGCTGGTGGATCGCTACGACGTCAAGTGGGTCTACGCGGGCGGCTTCGGGCTGTGGTCCGCGGCCACCGCGCTCACGGGCCTGGTGGCCGGATTCCCGATGTTGATTGCCGCGCGCCTTGCCTTGGGCGCGGGCGAGAGCGTGGCCTACCCGGCCTGCTCGCGCATCATCGTGCGCAATTTTCCGGAAGAGCGGCGCGGCCTCGTCAACGCCCTGGTGGATGCGGCGTCCAAACTCGGCCCGGCGTTCAGCACCCTGTTCGGCGGGCTCGCCGTGGGCGGGTTCGGCTGGCGCGCGGTGTTCATCGCGCTGGGCCTCGGCAGCATCGTTTGGCTGATCCCGTGGATCACCGCCGTTCCATCGCAACAACAAGTAGACAGCGCGCGCGAAGAACCGTCCATCGGGCTCGCCGAACTCCTCACGCGGCGCGAGGTGTGGATCACTTCGGCCGGCATGTTCTGTCGCGGCTATGTTTGGTACTTCCTACTGTCCTGGCTGCCCACGTATCTGGTGAAAGAGCGCGGGCTCACGATGAACGCCATGGCCGTGTTCGGCTCGGTGCCGTTCTTCGTGATGGCGGCGTCGTCCACGTTGGGCGGATGGTGGTCAGACCGTTGGATCCGCGGCGGCGCACCAGCCTCCAAAGTGCGCAAGACGTTCGCCGCCGGCGGTCTCATCGGCTGCGGTGTCTTTATGCTGCCCGCCGTTTTGACCCCAGACCCGCAGGTTGCGATTGCCCTCATTGCCGTCGCCTGCTTCTGGATGGGGCTCTACACCTCCAACGTGTGGGCCATCACGCAGACGCTGGCCGGGCCGCTCGCGGCGGGCAAATGGTCGGGTATTCAGAACGCCATCGGCAACTTGGGCGGAGTGGTGTCGCCGTGGCTCACCGGCTGGATCGTCGCGCGGTAAGGCTCGTTTGCGCTGGCCTTCTTCGCGGCCATTGCGGTGCTCGCGGCCGGCGCGCTATGCTATGCCGCATTGCTGGCGGAAGTGAAACCGCTGAAGTGGAAACAGACATGACCAACCAACCCAGAGTGCTCTCAATTCTTGCTGATCTGGTGCGCATCAACAGCATCAATCTCGCCTATGACAACGGGCGTCCGGAAGCCGAAATCGCCGCTTACGTGCGGCAGTTTTTCGAAAGCGTGGGTCTTGAAACGTGGGAGCAGGAGGTGGCGCCGGGCCGTCCGAACCGCATCGGCAAGCTGCCCGGCCGCGGCAAAGGACGGGTGATTCTGGAGGCGCACATGGACACCGCCTCGATCAACGGCATGACCATTCCGCCGTTTGAGCCCGAGATCCGCGATGGCAAGATGTACGGGCGCGGCTCATGCGACACCAAGGCCGGGCTCGCCGCCATGATGGATGCCGTCGCCTCGTTGCACGAAGCCGGCCAAGTGCCGCCGTGCGAGGTGTGGCTCAGCACCGTCTCTGACGAGGAGTACGCCTTCACCGGCGTCTTGAAATTGTGCGAGGGGGGCCTCACGGCCGACGCGGCGATCGTGGCCGAACCCACCGAACTGCGCAATGTGGTCGCCACCAAAGGCGTACTGCGCTGGCGCATCCGCACGCGTGGCAAAGCGGCGCATAGTTCCAAGCCGCATCTCGGCGTGAACGCGATCGAACATATGGCGCAGGTGGTGCTCGCCATCGGGGCAGAGAACGCCAAACTCGCCGCGCAGACGCCGCATCCGCTCCTCGGGCCGGGCACGCTGAACGTGGGTGTCATCGGCGGCGGCGTGCAGGTGAACTTCGTGCCCGACGGTTGTGCCATCGAGATCGACCGCCGCCTGCTACCCGGCGAACGTGTGGCAGACGTCCTCGCGCATCACGAGCGCGTGCTCGATGAACTCCGCGCGCGCATTCCAGGTTTTGACGCCGTGCAGGAGGAACCGATGCTGGCCGACGAAGCGCTGGAAACGCCGGCCGATTCGCCCGTCGCCGCCACCGCGGCCCGCGTGCTGGACGCGATGGGTCTCAATGGCGCCGCGGCCGGTGTCCCCTACGGCAGCGACGCCAGCAAGCTCGCGCGCATCGGTGTGCCGTGCATCGTCTTCGGCCCTGGCTCCATCGACCAGGCCCATGCGGCGGTGGAGTGGGTGGACTGCGCACAGGTGGTGCAGGCCGCCGAGTTCCACCGCCGGTTCCTGATGGAGTTCAAGGCTTAATTAGCTCGGGGCTCCGCGCACTGGAGATTTGTCCGTTCGTCGAAGTCACGCAAGTGAGTCGATCGCCAGCCTTCGGCAGATTCGTTTGGCTAGCAAGTTTGCAATCTCGATGTGCCGGGGCCTTGCTTCCCATAGCGGCGGAGGTCTCGAAGCAATGCGTACCGCTTCATCCGGTAGTATTAGCCGACAACGACGAGTTCTTGTCTTGCTTCAGGCGGCAGCACGCGCAACGATTCCTCTCTGCGGTGATCGAGGATCAACTGAATCGCTTGGCGCAGGTTGGCGAGGCATTCATCGCGCGTAGCGCCCTGCCCATTCGCACCCGGGACCTCGGCGCAACACGCCACGCGCCAAGGCCCCTCCTCTTCAAGGACCGCAGTGAATTCGTTGCGCATGCCCTGATCTTACCGCGGCCCATCGGCTACTAGACTGGTCGCGATGGTAGTACGCCTACCGGTACGATTCGAGGCCATTCTTTGGGTGATCACGACACTGGTGACCCTTTGCAGCAAGTCGACACTCCAGAGTCTGGCGCTGGTCACAATCACGCCGCCGGCGAGTTCCACATTGTGGATGTCATCCGTTCCCGGGCGGATCGCCGCGCCCGCCCTCCACGTCTTGCCGTGACGTCGCTATAGGCGTTGCGTGACGACACCACGCCGTCCGGTCCGTGCACCATCTCAATGGCGCCGCAGCCGGTGTCACCGAGGCCCACGCAGTCGTGGAGTGGGTGGACTGCGCGCAGGTAGTGCAGGCAGCCGAGTTCTACCGCCGGTTCCTGATGGAGTTCAAGGCTGAGCTCGGCCGCTTCTGCGAGTAATTGGATCCGGTAACCTGCAAAGGTGTACTTTGATCAGTCAAGCTTCCACGTCCGTTGCGAGTGGGGGCTCCATGGCCTACGAGCAATTCGGGCCTCAATAGACGCGGTCATCGTAGTCGACGTGCTGTCGTTCTCAACCGCTGTGGACGTCATTATCTCAGGGGGCGCCTCTGTCTTTCCTTACCGCTGGAGGGACGACTCGGCTCAGCGATTCACCCATGAAAAAGGAGCGTTGCTCGCGTCTAGGCGGACCGAGGTTGGTTTTTCCCTTTCTCCCAACTCCCTCCTCACGCTACCGGCGGGTGTGGAATTGGTGTTGCCTTCCCCGAACGGCGGCACGCTGTCTCTGGAGACCGATGGCATTCCTACTTTTGCAGCCTGCCTGCGGAATGCTCGGCATGTGGCACGGTGCGCGGCAACCCGTGGCCGGAGAATCGCCGTCATACCAGCGGGCGAGCGTTGGCAAGATGAGACGATCCGGCCGTGTGTGGAGGACCTGATTGGAGCCGGTGCAGTGCTCTCGGAGCTTCCCGGAACGAAGTCTCCCGAGGCCGAAGTAGCCATCGCGGCGTTCATGGCCGCGCGGATGAATCTGGAGGCCGTCCTTCGAAGTTACTCTTCAGGACGAGAGTTGATCGAAGCGGGTTTTGGCGCGGACGTCGGGCTGGCCGCGCAATACGATGTGAGCTCCGCTGTCCCTCTGCTCCATGGCGATCGCTTCCTGCATGATCGAACGGCTGACCATTGAAGCGCGGCCGCATCGCCCGGCCTTGGTGAGCAATGAGGAACGTGCTCATGTGGCGACGGTGATTCGTTGAATGCCAACAAAGTCCAGGGCGCAGGGCTTCTTGCCTTGCGCGTCGAGGCAGAGCTCGATGGCCTCGCGGATTTCCACCATGAGGTCATCAAGGGAGGTGCTGTCCGTGTGACATCCCGGCAGTTGCGGAACCGAGGCAACGTAAACCCCTTCTTCATCCCGCTCAATCACAACGTCGAATTGCCGCGCCATGCTTAAGTCAAAGGCGTCCAAAGTCTGGCGCCGTGCCGTGCGCGTACCCGCACCGCCTCAGCCGGCTCACTGCCCTGCCGGCTCCAACGCAAACCGCGCAAACTTGATCCGCTCCACCGCGGACTCTCGCCGCACTCGTACAGCACGCCCAGCGTCCCGTCGCGCAGCACAATCACCGTCGAGTACGCCGCCGGCCCTGCATGCAGCGTCCGCAGCGTCCGCCATGTCTGGCCGCCGTCGGCGCTGGTCTTCACCGTCAGATTCTCGCGCTTGGCGCTCGCCGCGTTGGTGAACACCAGCAGATCGCGCCCCTTGCGTTTGTACCGCACAATGCCCGCGTTGCAACTGGGATCGATGAGCGCGTCGTCATGCATCACCGGGCCAAACGTGACGCCGCCATCGCGCGAGACGGCAATCGCGCGGCGCGGCCCGTTGCGCATGTTCTGCACAATCACGCCGCCGGCGAGTTCCACATTGTGGCTCTCGTCCGTTCCCGGGCCGATCGCCGCGCCCGCCTTCCACGTCTTACCGTGATCGTCACTATAGGTGTTACGCGACGACACCACTCCATCCGGTCCGCGCACCACCAGCGGCACCAGGAACCGCCCCGTGCTGGTCTGTATCGCCGTGCCCGACGTCGCAAACATAGCCACCCAAACCGGGTCCTTGATTTGCGGAGTCAGATCCACCGGCTCTGACCACGTCGCGCCATCGTCACCGCTCCACATCGCGTGAATCTGCAGCGTGTTCGCGCCCGTGCGTTCGCCGGGTTTCGCCGTGGGCCATCCAATGCCGGGCGGCCCGTACGCGAAGAAGCACCACACGCGGCCCGTATCGCGATCGAGCAGGAGCGAGGCATCCCCCGCGCCGCCCTCGGCCACCTGTCGAATCGTGCGCTGCGGAGACCACGTACGCCCGCGGTCGAAACTCCGCCGCACCACCAGCGCAATGCGCCCGGGCAAGTCGCGCGGGTTCTCAAAGCGCGCATCGGCCACCGCGATGAGCGTGCCTTTCTTCGTCTCCACCAAGGCGGGAATCCGGTACGTATGAACGCCGCCGTCCCCTTGGTGCAAAAGGTCTACTTGTTCAACCGGCGCAGCGGCTAGCGCGAGGAGCAACATCGGAATCATAGACAAAGCTTTCATCACTCCTCTACCATCGCTATTTCGTCCGCACCACGCGTACGCGCGCAAACCCCTCGCCCCGCGTCGGCCGCACCATTCGCGCCGCCATCCGAGCGATCGCCTCCGGCGGCACCACGTGCTCCCGCGCAGCGTTCCGCGCGAGGCACACGGCAAACGGCGTTGCGAAAAACACTGCTTCTACGCGGCAGCCCGGCATTTGTAGGTGCGGCCGCCGCTCTTTGGGCGTCTGGTGCGTGGCGTCCACACACGTCACCGGCCGGCCCAGCGCAATCCGCTGCCGCAGCAGATACCGCAGCGTGGCAAACACGCGCGCGTGGATCGTCTGGTTCGTCACGTCGTCCGCCAGCAGCCCGCGGATTGCATCGCTCGACAACACCGGCAAACCCACCAGCACCGGCACGCGCGGCGGCGCCCGCTTAGACAACGTAGCGCTCGGCCTCCAGCACCCGCGCCGCAATCTGCCGCCGCAGCGCAATCGCGTTCACGGGCTCGTACTTGGCAAAGCGTCGCAGCACCGCCAGATTCATCCGCAGCGCATCGCCCTCGCTTGCCGCGGCCAGCAACACACGTGCGGCGGACTCCATCGCATCCATCGTCTCGCGCGCATACACCGCCGTCATGGCCGCCGCCAACTCGCCCTTGCCCGCTGCCGTCATCTTCCGCGCGCGCAACACCGCAGACTCCATCGTGAACGCGCCCATCGCCAGATCCGTCAATCCGGCCAGCACTTCCTGCTGCTCGTCCAGTTGCGTCAAAAACTTCTGATACGCCACGCCCAGCACAAACAACGCGATCTTCTTTGCGCTTGCCACCAGCGCGCTCTCGGCCGCGAGTGCTTCACTCGACGCTGCCGGTGCGCGTAGCGACGGACCGCTCATGATCTCGCCCTGCAACGCTTGTACTGCCTGTACCAGCCCCAGCCGCCCGCGCTGCGCCCGCTTGATCAGCATGCCCGCGGCCAGCATGCGATTGATCTCGCTGGTGCCTTCGAAAATGCGATTGATGCGCGCGTCGCGATACGCCCGCTCCACCGCGTAGTCCTGATGGTAGCCGTAGCCGCCGTGAGTCTGCACGCCCTCATCGGCCACGTAGTCGATGGCCTCGCTCGCAAACACCTTCACATACGAACACTCGGCCGCAAACTCCTCCACGGCCTTCATCATCACGCCGGCCGCGTCGTCCATCTGCCAGTGAAAATCTTCCAACTGCGACTCGATCATCCCTGTCACACGGTAGCTGATCGTCTCGGACACAAACGTACGAATCGCCATTTCGGCCAGCTTGTGCTGGATCATCCCGAAGTTGGCAATCGGCTGCCCGAACGCCTTACGGTCCTTGGCATACTTGGCCGACACCTGAATCAGATGCTTGCAGCCGCCCACCGTGCCCGGCCCCAGCTTCAGCCGCCCCAGGTTCAAGATGTTGAACGCGATGATGTGCCCGCGCCCCACCTCGCCAAGCAGGTTTTCCCTCGGCACCTTCACGTTGTCGAGATACACCGCCGTGGTGGAGCTGCCCTTGATCCCCATCTTCTTTTCTTCCGCGCCGGAGCTCACACCACCAAACGCGCGTTCCACCAGAAACGCCGAAAAGTGTTCGCCGTTAACCTTGGCAAACACGGTGAACAGATCCGCCGCACCGCCGTTGGTGATCCACATTTTCTGGCCATTGATTACATAGTGCGTGCCGTCTTCGGATAGATCGGCGCGTGTCTTGGCTGCCAGGGCATCGGATCCGCACGAAGGCTCAGACAAGCAATACGCACCCACCAACTCGCCAGAAGCCAGCCGCGGCAGATACCGCGCCTTCTGCTCCTCCGTTCCGAACAACAACACCGGCAGCGTGCCGATGCCGCTGTGGCCGCCATGCCAGCCCGCGTACGAACCGTCGCGCGCCAGGTTCTCAGAAACTACCATCGCCGACACCAGGTCCAGCTCCATGCCGCCGAACTTCTCCGGCACCACTACCGCCGTCAAACCCAATTCGGCCGACTTGCGCAACACTTCCACCGCTACGCCGGGCTCATGATGCTGAATCGCCTCCAGCCGCGGCACCACTTCCTTGTTGAAGAAGTCCGCCGTCGCCTTGCCGATGGCAACGTGCTCCGCGGTGAAATCCTCGGGCGTGAACACGTCCTGCGGACTGGATTCGCGCAACAGGAATCCGCCGCCGATCATCTTCGTTCTGGTCGCGGTGGCAATAGCGCCCATTTGAGGTTCTCTCCTTACATCCGTTCGAAAATGCCCGCGGCGCCTTGGCCGCCGCCGATGCACATGGTTACCATACCGTAACGCGACTGGCGCCGGTCCATCTCACGCAAAATCGTAGCGGTGAGCTTGGCGCCGGTGCAGCCCAACGGGTGCCCCAGCGCAATCGCGCCGCCATTCACGTTCACTTTGCTTTCGTCGATGCCGCCCTGCTTCATCACCGCCAGCGCTTGCACCGCAAAAGCCTCGTTCAACTCAATCACATCGATGTCGCTCAGCTTCAATCCGGCCAGCGCCAGCGCCTTCGGAATCGCCACCACCGGACCGATACCCATAATCTCCGGCGGCACTCCGCCCACGGCAAAACTTGCAAACCGCGCCTTGGGCGTCAACCCCAACTCACGTGCGCGCCGGTCCGACATCACCAGCGCCATCGCGGCGCCATCGCTCGTTTGCGACGAGTTGCCCGCCGTCACCGAACCAGCCGCATGAAAGACCGGCCGCAGCTTCGCCAGTGCTTCGGGCGAAGTATCGGCGCGCGGCCCTTCGTCTTTATCGAATGTGGTGCCGCTCGCCGCCGGCTTGCCGTCCTGCAGCGCTACGGCCTCTACCCGGAGAGGCACAATCTCCTCATTGAAGTTGCCTTCGGCCTGCGCGCGGATTGCGTTCCGGTGGCTGCGCAGCGCAAACCGGTCTTGTTCCTCGCGCGAGATCGCGTACTTCTTCTGCAGGTTCTCGGCCGTCAGGCCCATGTTGATGTAGATCTCCGGCTGGTGATCCACCATCCAGGGGTTCGGCGCGAACTTTCCGCCCGACATCGGAATCATACTCATAGATTCAGCGCCGCCGGCGAGGATCATGCTCGCGCTGCCCGCGCGAATCCGGTCGGCCGCCATCGCAATCGATTGCAGCCCCGAAGAGCAGAACCGGTTGATGGTCAGGCCCGGCACAATGTTCGGTAGCCCCGCGCGCAGCGCGGCCACGCGCGCCATGTTCATCCCCTGTTCTCCCTCGGGCATCGCGCAACCGAGAATGACGTCGTCAATCTCGTCCGCAGGCACTTGCGGATATTTGTCCAGCAGCGCGCGGATCACGGCCGCGGCCATATCGTCCGGCCGCGTGTGGCGCAGCGCTCCGCGCGTGGCCTTCCCCACGGCGGTGCGCAGGCAATCGACGATCACAGCTTCAGGCATAGCAAAAAATTCCCTTCGAATAGATCCGCGGCCGCCGTGTTAAGAAAGCGCGTCTGCAGGTCATCACGTTAGTTGCGCAGCGGCTTGCCGGTCTTCAGCATGTGTTGCATGCGGGCCTGCGTGCGCGGGTCTCCGCACAGGCTCAAAAACGCTTCGCGCTCGAGGTCCAGCAGATACTGTTCGCTCACGCGGTGCTCGCCGGTCAGCCGGCCGCCGCTCAACACGTGAGCCAGCTTTTCGGCAATCGCTTTGTCGTAGTCGGTGATGTAGCCGCCCTGGTGGCCCATCCACGCGCCCATCTTCATCAACGCATAGCCGTTTTCGCCGGACACCGCCACGTCCTGCCGCGGCGTGGGCGCCACATACCCGGGCGCCAGCGACAATGCCAGCGCCTTCGCGTCAGCCACCAGCCGCTCGGCATTCATGCTCACCCAGTCGCCCGGCGAGAGCAGCCCCATCACGCGCGCATCCTCGGCGCTGGCGGAAACTTTCGCATAGCCGATCTGTTCGAAACAGCGCCGTGCGTCGCCCCATCGCAGCACCAGCTCCTTGCAGCCACCTCCGCCCGGAATCACGCCCACACCCACTTCCACCAAACCCATGTACAACTCCGCCGACGCCTGCACGCGGGCCGCATGGAGCGCCATTTCGCACCCGCCCCCCAGCGTCCGGTTGAACGGCGCCACCACCACCGGCTTCGGCGAACACTTGATCGCCATGTTGGCCTGCTGGAAGCGGTGAATGCCGAGATTCAACTCGTCCCATTCGCCCTCCTGGGCGGCCAGCAGCACCATCATTAGATTCGCGCCCACGCTGAAGTCCGAACCCTGGTTGGCAATCACCATGGCCTGCCAGTTGCGCGCCGCTTCGTCCACGCCGGCGTAGATCATCTGGAAGATGTCCTCGCCCAGCGTGTTCATCTTGGTATGAAATTCCAAGCCCAGCACGCCGTCGCCCAAATCCACCAGCGACGCGCCCGGATTCCCGCGCACAACTCCGCCCGCGCGTTTCCGGTCCGCCAGCACAGTGATCCCGCGCCGCGGCTCGATCTCGGTGTAGATTTGGCGGCCCAAATCGAAGTACTCCGTGCGCGGATCGCCCGGCCGGTCAGCGTGGCGGTAGAACGAAGTGTTACCCGCGCGCAGCATCCACTGCACCGACGCAGGCAACTCGCGGCCTTCCCGCTCAATGCGGCGGCACACATCTTGAAAGCCCAGCGCATCCCACAACTCAAACGGGCCGTACGTATGCGCATAGCCCCAACGCATCGCGCGATCGATCTCCACGCAACGGTCCGCGATCTCCTGAATCCGCTCGGCAGAGTAGATAAAGGTGTCTGAGAACAGGCTCCACAAAAACTGGCCGGCGCGGTCGCCCGCCGCCACCAGCGCGCGCAACCTGTCTGGCAGCGGCTCGATGGTCTTCACCTGCTCCACCGATGCGAACGTGGCGCGCTGGCTCGGCTTGTACTCGAATATCTCCAGGTCCAGCGCTTCCATCTTGCGCTCGGCGCCCTTGCCCACCCGCCGATAAAAACCTTGCCCGGATTTCTCACCCAACCAGCCGCGCTGAATCAACCCGGTGATGCTGGCCGCAGGCAGAAAGCGGTCTCGCCACGGATCGTCGGGCACCAAGTCATAGAGGTTCTTGCCCACGTATGCCCAGATATCGATGCCCACCAGATCGAGCAAACGATAGCTCGCCGTACTCGGCAAACCGATTAGCGGTCCGGTAAGCGCATCCACTTCCTCTACCGTGTAGCCGCCCTCGGCCGTCAGCTTCGCCACGGTGCCGCCGAAAAAACTCCCAATGCGATTGCCGATAAAGTTCGGCGTGTCCTTGCACGGCACCACGCCCTTGCCCAGCCGCACGTCGCAAAACTTGGCCACAAAACTGGCGATCGCCGGATCGGTATCGGGCGTCGGGATCAGCTCCAGCAAATGCAAATACCGAGGCGGATTGAAAAAGTGCGTGCCCAGAAATTGCTTGCGGAACGCCTCCGGAAAGCCTTCGAGAATGGTCGCCAGCGGAATGCCGCTCGTGTTGGTGGACAAAATCGCGTCCGGCCTGCGCACGGCGTCCACGCGCTGCCACAGCGCCCGCTTCACATCCAGCCGCTCGGTGACGGCTTCAATCACCCAATCGCAGCCGTTCAGCTTGGCCAGGTGATCGTCAAAATTGCCGGTCTCAATCCGCGCCGCGCCCGCATCGGTAAAAAAGCCCCCGGGCTTCTGCTTCAACGCGCTTTCAAGCCCCTTGCGGGCCGCCGCATTGCGGTCTTTTTCATTCGGCAATACCACATCGAACAACAGGGCCGGGATGCCCGCGTTCGCAAAGTGGGCCGCAATGCGGGCGCCCATGGTGCCCGCGCCGAGAACCGCCACGCGCTGTATCAGTCTCATGGAAAGTAGGTGTCCCATTGGGAGTGTAGCAGGCGTGGGTGGGGCGCAAAGATATGATGAGAAGTTGAGCGAGACCACGCCCCCGTCACTACCCGCGTCGCCGGCGCGGCGTCTGTCCGGGCGGCTGATTCCCATGCTCGGCTACACGCTCTCCATCGTTTGCCTCATCTGGGTCTACCACGGGTTTGACTGGCGGAGCGCGCTGCCGCGCATCCTCGCCTCGGACTGGCGCTGGATCTTCCTCGCCGTTGTTTTCGATTGGGTGGTCTACATCTGCCAGGGCCTCCGCTGGACGGCGCTGCTCAGCCCGCTGGGGCCGATCTCGGTCTGGAAATCCACGCAGGCCATCTACATCGGTTTGTTCGCCAACGAGATCCTGCCGCTGCGGAGCGGGGAAGTGATCCGGTGCTACCTGCAACGCCGTTGGACTGGCCTGCCGCTGTCGGTCATCGTCTCCTCGGTGCTCGTCGAACGCCTGTGGGACGGCGTATGGCTCATTGCTGCCTTCAGCCTCGTCGCGTCTCGAGTGGAACTGCCGGGGTTCCTGGAAATGATGAGCCGCGGATTGCTGATCATGTTGCTGATCCTGATGGGGGCGCTCGGCGCGGCGATGCTGTACCGCAGGCGCACCGAAGAGGCCGTGGCCGGCAGCCGTTGGGCGCGCCGCCTGCTCCCCGTGATGGACGGCATCTACACGATGGGCCGCTCGCGCTCGTTCTGGTGGGCCAGCTTCTTAAGCTTCTGGTATCTCGCCCTGCAACTCGTGCCGCTCTACGCGCTGCTCCGCGGCTACCGGTTCGACTTGTCACCGTGGGCCGCGCTCGTCATGCTGGTCATCGTCCGTCTTGGCACCGTCATTCCGCAGGCGCCGGGCAACGTCGGCTCTTTTCAAGCGCTCATCATCGCCGGCCTCGGCATCTTTGGCTACTCCAAGGCGGAGGCTACAGGCTTTGCCACGCTGTCGTTCTTCGTCGTCACCGTGCCGCTTCTGTTCGGCGGCTTCGTCGCACTGATGCTCACCCGCATGCGCCTCGGCGATATCCAGCGCGAAGCCGAGGTTAGCCTGGCAGACGACGACGCCGGCGCCTGATCGCGGTCAGCGGGGGACGACAGGAAGAGCAATATAAGATGCCCGCGCCTGTTCATAGAACACGCGGTTGACGGCCGTCTGCATGCGGCGGTGTTGGCCCAGCGGTTCGCCTGTGTTGGGATTGATGTCAAAGCGCGGGTAGTTGCTCGACGACACGTCAACGCGGATACGGTGGCCTTTCTTGAACACGTTCGACGTCGGGTACATCCGCACGGTGAGTTCGTAGGGCTGGCCGGCCTCCAGCAGCTCCGCCTTTTCGAGCGAGTTGCGACAGCGGCCGCGCTGAATGCCGTCGGCGATGTTGAGATCGAATCCTCCGGGCAGGCTTCGGTGGGCGGATACACGTCGATCAGCTTGGTCGTGAAATCGGTGTCAGCCGCTGAGGACGCCACCCACAGTTTCACGTCGATCGGGCCCGTCACTTCCATGTCTTCCGCCAGCGGCGCGGTCTGAAACACCAGCACATCGCGGCGGGCCGAAAGCGGCAGTTCATCGCGGCAGTTCCATACATGCGTTCCGCATTTCTGATCCCGCGCGCCCTGCAGCAGGATACCGTCGCCTGAAGAAATGCTGCCGCCGATGGTCGGCACGGGCAAGCGCGGATCGAAGTCGTAGCTGGTCGCGCCGCCGGTGGGCGCAGGCGCAGTGGTGGACAGCGTCCCGCCGGCGTGTAGGTAGTAAGGCGTCGCGCGAGCCCGGGCCAGCGGCCATTCGCGCTCACCGCGCCATTGGCCGCCGTGTACGAGTTTGCCTTCGGCATTCCTGGTCCCCGTGCCGCCACCCATGACAAAGATGCGCACGGCAGGATCCTTTTCCGCGCCGTTGGCTTCCTTCTTCAACCAGCGGTCATACCAGCGCAGGCGCCAGTCAGCCTGGAAAGCGGCGGTCTCGCCGAACTCCACTTGGCCGTGGGCGTGCGCCGTTTGCCGTCCGTGAATCCACGGACCCATGATCAGTTTCACCGGGCTCTTCTTTGCCTTACTCAGTGCTTCATAGGTCGTGGTCGTCGACCGGGCCCAGGAGTCATACCAGCCGCCCACCACCAGCACGGGCACGTCTTTGTACTGGGCGGCCTGGTCGGCCACGCCGAAATCGGGCTGCTTCCAATACGCGTCGTTGTCAGAATGTGTGATCGCTTCAATCAGCCAGTCCTCGTATTCGGGGGCGAACTTCAGCGGCGTTACGCCTTTGCGGATGGGGAACTGATCAAGATACTGCCGCGTGTTCTTGGCCATCTCCGCGAGCGCAGCCCGCGTGGCGGGGTCGCGCGAAGCCCGGCTCCCGCGCGGCGCGCCGATGGTGAAGATCCAGTTGAAAAAGCGGAGCTCAAACGCGCCGGAGTTGCGGATGCCGAACGAGCCGGCGTTGGAGACCGCGTCCACGGGGATCAGCGCCGCGAGGCCGGGAGCGTTGCCCAGCGCCAGTGCATGCTGCGTGCCGCCGCCGTAGGATGTTCCGATCGTGCCGATCAGCCCGTTTGACCAGGGCTGTTTCACGATCCACGCCGGGGCATCATGGCCATCCTCATCGTCGCCCGTCAGAAACGCCCAGCGGCCTTCCGAGGAGTACCGGACGCGCGTGTCCTGGACCACGTAGACGTAGCCGCGGGAGGCGTAGAGTTCGCCATTCACGCGGGACTTGTCGTAAGGCGTCCGTTCCAGAATGACGGGCAGAGTTCCCGGTTTGCGCACGCCATTGGCGGCAGGGAAGTACAGATCCGTCGCGAGGGCCACGCCGTCGCGCATGGGCACGGCGATGTTACGTTCCACCACAAAGTCCTGCGCCGGAAGCTGGTACAGAGTCAGCAGGAGGAGCAGGAATGGGTGGTGTTTTCGCGGCGGCATCGCCAGCACCGTAGCAAATGCAGTCTCGCGCGTGGGCTGGTATCCTCGAATCCTTGATGAGACTGACCGCCGCTTGCCTGCTCCTCGCCGCCACCACCGCCACTGCTCAGTCCCTCGTGCCTGCCGCGGGCGTCTCGTCCCCGCAACTCGAAACCGCCTCGCAGCTCCTCTCCGCCGAAACCTCCTCCGGGCGTGTTCTCGCCGCATCGCTCCTGGTCGCCCAGCACGGAAAAATCCTGCTCCACCGCGGCTACGGCAAACTCGCACCCACTGCCAACGCCAAACCCGTCACCCCCGGCACCGTCTTCCTGCTCGCCTCCATCACCAAGCCCGTCACCGCGTGCGCGCTCCTGCGGCTCGTCGAACGCGGCCGCGTCTCGCTCAATGACCCCGCGCATCTCTACCTGCCCGAACTCAAACACCGCGAGATCCGCGTGCGTGACCTGCTCTCGCACACCTCCGGCATGCCGGATATGCTGCCAGAAAATACCGAACTCCGCCGCGCCCACGCGCCGCTGCCTGACTTCGTCGCCCACGCACTCACCACTCCGCTCCTCTACGCGCCGGGCACAAACTTCCGCTACCAGAGCATGGGCACGCTCCTCGCGGGCGAAATCGTCGAGCGCGTCTCTGGTATAAAGCTCCGCGACTTCGAACGTCAGGAAATCTTCGAGCCCCTCGGCATGAAGGACAGTTCGCTCGGCATGGGCGCAGGCCGCCGCATTGAGGACACGGCGTGGTGCCAAACTGCGCCCGGACCCGACGCCGACCGCTTCGGCCCCAACTCGCCCTACTGGCGCGACATGGGCCACCCGTGGGGCGGCATGCATTCCACCACCATGGATCTCGCCATCCTCCTCCAGACGTTCCTCAACGGTGGCGTCTACAACGGCCGCCGCGTCTTCAGCCCCGCCACCGTCGCCGCCATGACGCGCGACCAGAACACGTCCCTCCCCGGCCGCTCCTGGGGGCTCGGTTGGGGACTCGCCACCTCGCCCGTCTGGGCCTACTTCGGCGACCTCGTCTCGCCTCGCACCTTCGGCCACAGCGGCGCAACCGGCACCGTCGCCTGGGCTGACCCGGACTCGGGCCTCCTCTGCGTCATCCTCACCACACGCCCGTCCGGCGAGGACAACGGCCGCCTCCTGCGGCTTGTCTCCAACGCTGTCGCCGCGGCCGTCACGAATTAGTGGCGCCGTCGAGCCACGCGATATCCCGCGGATGCACCCGCTTTTGCTGATTCCGGGTGAAGTGCTGCAGGTCGCTCACTGCTTCGTTCGCCAGACGTATGGGCCGCGCTTCGCCCTCGCCGAACAGATCGGCATAGTCGCCATAGAAGCCGTCGCAGATCGCGCGCACGTCGCACCCGGAACACGCAGCCACATGGCGGTAGCCTGTATGGCTCTGGTGCAAAATCTGGGTTGACACTGGCTTGATACCGTTTCGGTCCGCGGGTCTCGATCGAACCCTACTCCGATCACGCTGCCAACGCGGCTCGCCAGATCTCCGGCATCCTCGCCCCTGCCCCGCCTAGTTTGCTAAATTTGAATTGCCCTTTCTTGATCTTCTCCGCCAGTTCGATACCGCTGATCACAATGGTCGCCGACTCAAACCTCTTGAGTCCCAGCATCGGCCGCAATCGCTGCTTGATGCTGCGATGATCTTGCTCGATCAAGTTGTTCAAGTACTTGCTGCTGCGGACTCGCACTTGCTCCGG
>VFZP01000032.1 GCA_016871115.1 Acidobacteriota bacterium | reverse complement strand
CGCCTTCCATGATCTGCATGTGATAGATGTCGTAGAGGAGTTTAAAGCGCTCCGAACCAATGCGCTTGCACACCTCCACGCCCCACTCGGTGTGATCGCACTGGTAGTCCTTGTGGTTCACCTTGGAGTTGAGCAGTTCCATCACCACGTTCACCTTCAGGCGTTCAGCGGTGCTCATCAGGCGCTTCAATCCGATGGCGCAATTCTCCAGGCCCTTCTCGTCGTCGAGTCCGGCGCGGTTGCCGGAAAAGCAGATCACGTTGACGATGCCAGCGTCGGCGGCCTTCTGCAGATGCGCGGTGTAGGCTTCCACGAGTTGATCGTGATTCTCCACGCGGTTGAACGCCTTGGAGATGCCGCCGAGTCCGCCGGGCAGCTGCGGGCCGTTGGCCATGGCGCAGGTGAGACCGTACTTTTTGAGCGTGGGCCAATCGTTCGGACCCAGCAATTCAATCGAACTTAAACCGTACTCTTTGCTTGACCTGCACAGATCTTCAAGCGGTATGTTGGGGAAGCACCACTTGCAAACCGAGTGATTGATGCGGCCTTTCATGCCCGGCGCTTGATCAGCGGCTTGGAGGCGTTGGGCCAAGGCGGCAGCGGCGGTGGCTTGCAGTACGCGGCGACGTGGAAGGTTCGACATGGTTCTCGATTGAGTTTATAAAATCAAAGAGCTGTTCACATGAATCGTTCCCTACTTGCGTTCTCACTTCTGCCCGGCATTCTGCTGGCACAGCCTTCCACGCCCGCATTCAATCCCGATGCGCACTACCGCCTCGGGCCCGACTCCATGGAGCAGGAGGGCATCCCACGCGGCAAGCTGACTGGACCGTTCACGCTACCGAGCGAAGCCTATCCGGGCACCCAGCATACCTATTGGGTGTACGCGCCCGCGCAGTACGACGCGAAGACTCCGGCAGCGCTGATGGTCTTTCAAGATGGCCATGCGTTTTGGAATCCGCAGGGCGATGTGCGCGCCACCAACGTAATGGACAACCTGATTTATCGCCGCGAAATCCCGGTGATGATCGCGGTATTCATCAATCCCGGCCGCACGCCCGAGCAGCCCGAGCCACACGCCAAGGAATGGGGCGATCGCACCACGAACCGGCCCACCGAGTACAACTCACTCGACGACAGGTACGCGCGAGTGATCGTTGACGAGTTGCTGCCGGCAATGCGCAAGGATTTCAACGTCTCGCCCAATCCAGACCATCGCGGCATCGGCGGCGCCAGTTCCGGCGCGATTGCCGCGTTCACGGTGGCTTGGCAGCGGCCCGGTGAGTTTCGCAAAGTGCTGAGTCTCATCGGCAGTTTCACCAACATCCGCGGCGGGCACGCCTACGCCGACCTCGTGCGAAAAGAAGACCGCAAACCGCTGCGTGTGTTTTTGCAGGACGGCCGCAACGATAACCGCGGGCAGAGGCGAGACGGCAGCTACGATGAAAAGTGGGATTGGTTTTTGCAGAATACACGCATGGCGCAGGCGCTGACCGACAAAGGCTACGATGTGAACTACACATGGGGCATCGGGCGTCACAGCTCCAAGCATGGCGGTGCGATTTTTCCCGGCATGATGCGTTGGTTGTGGCGCGATCAGCCGGTGTCGACGGACGTCAAGGATGCGGTTGAGCGGAGCTTCCGGGGCGCACCCGCAACGGCAGCCGCGCCGCAGAACTGAACCACGGACTCTCGAGGTGAGGCGCCCGACACTTGTGCGGCCGCATGCTGGCTGGACGGCGCCATCGCGTGGGAGAATGTACTGAAGGTAATTCCGCAGTTCCTCCATTGAAGCACTTATGAACAAACCACGCTACCCCCAGAGCATCCTCATCAGTTGTGAAGTTCCCTGGGATGAAAACTACCAGCTTCTAGAAGATGTATTTCGCAGCCAAGTGCGCGCCGCGCTGGCCGCGGGCTTCGGCAACGCCTACATCTTTGGAACGGCCGGCGAGGGTTATGCCGTCGATATGCCGCGCTTCCAAAGGATCGTCGAGGTGTTTCACGAGGAAACGCTGGCGGGCGGGCAGGCGGCGCATGCGCAGGTGGGCGTGATTGCGTTGTCGGTGCCGCAATTCCACGAGCGGCTGCGCTTTGCCTACAACAAAGGTTTCCGCGAATTTCAGATCTCGCTGCCTTCGTGGGGCGCGCTCAACGATACGGAAGTGATGCGGTTCTTCCAGGACGTGTGTTCGGCCTATCCTGACGCGCGCTTTCTTCACTACAACCTGATGCGGACCAAGCGCCTGTTGACGGCACGCGACTATCGCCGCATCGCCGACGCAGTGCCCAATCTGGTGGCCACCAAGAACACCGGCACCACGGTGCATTCCACACGCGACCTGCTGCTCCACGCGCCGGACCTCCAGCACTTTTTCGGCGAGGCGATGTTTCCCACCGGATGCCTGTTCGGCGAGTGTTCGCTGCTGTCGTCGTTCGGGCCGATGTTTCCGAAGGCCACGCACCGGTTCTTCGATTACGGGCGGACACGGCAATGGGGCAAACTGTTTCCCTATCAGGCCGAGTATATGAACGCCGTGGAAGAGGTGATTGAGCCGATGCGCCGCCGGGAGATGATCGACGGCGCCTACGACAAGATGCTGGTCAGGCTTTCCGGCATCCCGATGCCGCTCCGGCTGTTGTCGCCGTACGAGAACTTTCCGGAATCGATCTTCGAAGAATGCAATTCCATCCTGCAATCCAGGTATGCGGAGTGGCAGCAGTAGCACGCCCCGCGCTTCAAGCCAGACGGTGAAAGCCGCTGTGCACCACGGGTCCGCGCAATAGCTGCGCTACGGTGCCCGCGTCGATCGCTTTGCGAATTTCGTGGAACACTTCGGTGACCGCGGCGCCATACTGAGCCACGTGATCCGGCGTGTGTGCGTACATCGAGTAGAACGCGTTGCCGGCGAGGAAACCACGATCGAGCATGCTCTGCGTGAATAGCGTGCGGATCGGCAATGGCTCCGGATAGTCAAACGTGAAGCGGGAGAACGGCGGCAAACCGCCACCGATTGTGATGGCGAGTCCGGCATCCGCGGCAGCCTGCCGCCACACGGCCTGGACGCTATATCCTGTTTTGACCAACCGCGGCCCCACGTCGAGCCGGCGGTGCTTGGCGAGCGTAGCCAGCGCCGCCGCCGGGCCCGTGCGTTCCGTCCAGTTCGTGGAACTCACAAACGTGCCCTGCGCGGCCTGCATCGCATCGCCGGTGCCGATCACGGCTGCCATCGGATAGCCGTTTCCAATGGCTTTGGCGAATACCGCGATATCGGGATCCACACCCAACGTCAGATGCGCCCCGCCGGTGTTCAACCGGAACCCGGCGCTCACTTCGTCAAAAACCAGCAGCGCCTGGCGGCGATGCGCTTCATCCCGGACACGTTCGAGAAAGCCCGGCGCGGGCTCGATGGCGCGGATCGGCTCCATCACAATGGCTGCCAAGCCGTCACCGGCAGCAGCCAGCGCTTTCTCCAGACCGGCGAGATCGTTGTAGGTGAACGGAATTGCGGTTCCGGCCAGCGCGCGGGGCACGCCCGCCGGATCGAGGCCGGGCAACAGGTGGCCGTCCAGTTGGCTCCCGTGCGCCAGATTGGCGGACAGATACCAATCGTGCCAACCGTGGTATCCGCAAAAAACAATCTTGTCTTTTCTCGTTCGAGCGCGCGCGATGCGCACACCCGCGGCCATCGCTTCCCCTCCGCAGCGCAGGTAGCGAACCATGTCCGCCCACGGATGCAGTTCGCACAGCAGATCGGCCAGCGCGGGCTCTTCTGGACAGTTGAGTGAAGTGGCCACACCGCGCCCGATCGCCTCGCGCACGGCATCGTCCACATTCGGGTCAGCATATCCAAGCACACAGGCCCCGATGCCGCCAATCGTCATGTCGACGAAGCGGCGTCCGTCCATGTCCCAGATCTCGGCGCCGCTCGCCCGCGAGTAGTACGCCGGCCATTGTTCCGGCAGAAACATCTCCGGCCGCTTGGACAGGAGTTGCGTGCCGCCCGGAATGCGCCGGCGCGCTTGCTTATAGAGTTCAGTGCCGCCGTTGCTCATACTTGGCCTCCCAGGTGTTCTTTCAACATCCGCATCCACTCGCCGATGAAGTAGGGATTGTCGTGCCAGGTGCGGCCGGACACCATGTTGCCGTCACGCACGCACCGGTCATTGACGTAGGTTCCACCGCAGATCTCAACGTCGAATCTGCACTTGGCCACGGTCGCCAGACGCCGCCCGCGGATGACATCCGCCGTCGCCACAATTTCAGCGCCGTGGCAAACAACCGCTACCGGCGTCTGCGCTTCAAAGAAGTGGCGAGTGATGCGCATGAGGTCCTGGTCGTAACGCAGGTATTCCGGCGCGCGTCCGCCACTGATGAACAGCCCGGCGTACTCTTCGGGCTTCACGTCGCGGTAGGCAATGTCGGCGGCCCAGTGATAACTCGGCGACTCCTTTGTGATGTCCCACCCCGGCGGGATCTCGTGCATCACCAGATGATAGACGCGCTTTTCAGGACCGGCGACCACCGCTTCGTAGCCTTCCTCCATCACGCGCCAAATCGGATACACGGTATCCAACGCCTCGGAGGCATCGCCAATCGGAATCAGTATTTTGGGCTTCATGGGTTCGCGCTGATTTCTGCTCTAGATAGCATATCCGCACACGCGCAACAGCACCTCTTGTGTCATCAGGTCGTGCTCGGCGGAATAGCTGGGCTTCGCGCCGTCACGAATCACGCGCGCCATTTCCAGCATGTCGGGAGCAAAGCCCGGCAACGTGTCCGGCGGGAAGACATGTTCCTTCCGTCCGGCCGGCAAGGTGCCGGCAGCGTCCGTAAGGTGGCTCATCATTCGGTACGAGCCGAACGGCTGCACCGACATGATGCCATTGGTGCCGGTGATTTGGATCGTGCGGTATTCACTGCCAAACGGATTGGCGGAGCCCACGTAGATCTCGGCAATCGCATGATCGTACTCGAGGATGCCGAGCGTGTTGTCGGCGAGCGCGTCATTCAGCGCGCCGTGGTGCCAGAGATGACTGGTCACCTTCTTCGGGCGTCCGAGCAACGCCGTGGCGCGATCGATCAGGTGGCAGCCGAGTTCAAACATCATGCCGCCGCGGAACTTGGCGAGTTCAACGCGGTCCTTGGCGGACATCGGCTTGTCAATCACGCCGCGGAAATGTTGCACGCGGCCCAGCCAGCCGTTGCGCGCGGCTTCGATGGCAGCCTGCATCGCCGGCTGATAGCGCCACTGATAGCCCATCTGCACCACGAGTTTCTTGCGCGTGGCTTCGGCCAGCAAATCGCGGAACTGCGCCAAGTCGTCGCCCGGCGCTTTGTCGAGATGCACGAACTTGCCCGCATCGATCGCGCGCCGGGCGTAGAGAAGATTCTGTTGCACGCGCGATTCGACGGCGATGAACTCGATGGCTTCGTCGAGAACTTCCTTCTCAGAAAGCCAGCGGACGCCCGCCAGTGCCTGGTGTGTCCGCGGAACGGACTGATCGGGTTCGCAAACGCCAACCAGTTCGAACTCCGGCAGCTTGCGCAACGCCTCCACCTTGCCCATGGCGTGGGCGTGCCCCACGCCATACACCGCCACGCGGATGGGCCGCTGCTTCGCCGCTACCGGGGACCCGGCTGCGACGGCGACGGCCATGGCCATTGTTCTTCTCGTGATCATCTTCATTGCCTCGCGATCTCCCGCTGGCGCAACCACGCCAGCGGGATGTGTACGTGGATCCATCTTCGGCGGCATCGATCCAGCTACAGCAATTTCGGCGTACCCCAATGCGTACGGTACGTGCGCTTCACATGCGCGTTAGCAGCCGCGTCCGTGGGGATCGATTCCGTCTCCTGATCGAACGTAACGTTGTGGCCCGTGCGGGCGACGATGTTGGCGAGATGGCAGTGGATCGCCGAGAGGTGGCCCTCCCCGATGTCCGCCGGCGGAAGCTGGCGCGAGCGGATGCACTCGACAAATTTGCGCTGGTGAATGGCATCGTCATCGCCGGCATCGTCATGCTGGACCAGCTTTCCCTTCGCGTCGAAGACCTTGTAGCCCCAGCGGCGGTTGTACTGGCCGATGTGCACCATGCCGTCGGTGCCGTACACGCCGACGCCGTTTTCAATCTCATTCATCCCGTAGGGATTCCAGATGCGCTGCTCCCAGATCAGGCTCTTGCCGTCTTCGTAGTCGAAGTTGGCAAGCATCGTGTCCGGCGTCTGCTGGTCGTCCTTGAAGAACACTTTGCGGCCCGACCCGCTCACGCGCGTGGGGTAACTCACGCCGAGCGCCCAGCGCGCGATGTCGATCTGGTGCGCGCCGTCGTTGCCCGCGTCGCCGGTACCGAAATGCCAGTGCCAGTGCCATTTGTAGTGGAAACGGTTCTCGTTGAACGGAATCCAC
This sequence comes from Acidobacteriota bacterium, assembly GCA_016871115.1. Classification (GTDB taxonomy): domain Bacteria; phylum Acidobacteriota; class Terriglobia; order Bryobacterales; family Bryobacteraceae; genus VFZP01. Next base: position 20,020 of record VFZP01000032.1, on the reverse strand, counting down.
GGCGCGGGGCCCAGCCACGTTTCATAGTCGACGCCCACCGGCACCGGCCCGGATTCCTTGTGCCCGATGTCGTCGCGGAGCTGAATGTTCCAGGCCTTGGCCATCAGCACCTTGCCGATCTTGCCGGACTTGATGAGTTCAATCGCGCGCACCGTGGACTCGCGGCTCCGCGACTGCGTGCCCACCTGCATCAGCTTGCCGTTGCGGCGCGCGGCGTCGATCATCAAACGCCCCTCGCGGATATTGTGTGAGCAGGGCTTCTCTACATAGACATCTTTGCCCGCGTCGGCGGCGAGTATGGCGGCGGGTGCATGCCAGTGATCGGGCGTCGTTACCACCACCGCATCGATGCCCTTATCTTCGAGCATGCGGCGCATGTCGTTGGTCTCGGCCGGCTTCAGGATGCCGGTTTTCACGGCAATCGCCTGGGCCTTCTCGAGCGAAGTCTTGTCGGCGTCGCACAGGGTCTTGACGTTCACGCCGGCGATCTTGCCGTAGCTGGCCAGCAGGTGCCGGCCGCGGCCGCCCACGCCGATGATGCCGACATTCACCTGATCGCTGGCGGCCACCGCTTTCCGGCGCACGGCCGTGGCGGCAAGCGCGGTGCCCATCATGAAGTATCTACGATTCATCTACGGTTTCCTCTCTTCCCTTACTTACTTGAGACCCTGTTCCAGATTGCGGATATGGCCGGCGGCGAGACGGGCCACGGTCTCGCCGTCGGGCTTAAAGTCGAACACTTCCACCGAGAGCCAACCCCGGTAGTTTAAATCGCGGAGTGCCTGCAGGACGGGCGTGAACGGAAAGTTCCCGGCGCCGGGATACTTGCCATCGAGCTCGTTCAGATGCACGTGGCGGATCCGCGCGAAGTGCTTCCGGATCACGTCCGGGAGGGGCGCGGTTTCGGCCGTCGTGTTGTGCGTGTCGAACATCGACTGTACGGCGGGGCTCTTCACTTGCTCGACCACCGCGATCGCCTCGGCCATCGTGTTGATCACGTTGCACAGATGCGGCGCCAGTGGTTCCAGCAGAATCGTCACGCCGCGGCGGCTCGCCTGCGGCGCCACTTTGCTGAGCGCCTCCGCGACGCGTTTGGCAGCGTCCGCCGGCGTGACGTCGTTGATCGCCTGCCGTTGTTTCGATGAGCCCAGCACCATCACCGGTGACGGCCCGAGGTCCGCGGCGAGATCAATCAGCCGCGCGAAATAGTCCAGCGTGCGGGCACGCGCGGCAGAGTCGGGCGTAGTGAGATGGAGGCCTTTCGGCGCTTTGAGGAAAGAATGCAGCCCGCAGAAGTGCAAGCCGTTCACCTTCATCTGATCCTTCAGAGACCGGCGCTGCGCGGCGGTGAGCGACGCTGGATCTTCGCTCAGGTTGGATGGATCGATCTCCAGCCCGGTGTAGCCGGCGCGCCGGGCCGTCTCGCAGATGCCGGAAAACGATGCCCCGGGAAACGTCTCGCTACAGATGGCCAGACGGAAGCGCTCCGGGGCAGCGCCGAGGGCCCCTGCTGCCGCAGTTCCCAACATCGTGCGGCGGGACATCATAGATTAAACAGCCTCTTCGCGTTCGCGGTGAACACCTTCGCTTCATCCGCCGCCGAGAGCTTGAGGCTTTCCACATGTCCGGCAATCAGCGACGGATCGACCCATGGATGATCGCTCGAATACAGCATGCGGTCCACGCCGACAAAGTCTATTCCGTAGCGGATCGCCATCGGGATGGGCGAAACAGTATCGAGGTACACGCGTTTCAGATACTCGCTCGGCGCCATGCGGATGTTCTCCGCGCCGCGCTTGAGCACCATCGTCTGGTGATCCACGCGTCCGATTAGGAACGGCAACGCGCCGCCGACGTGCGGACAGACCAGTTTGAGGTTGGGGTGCTTGTCGAGCACGCCGGATAGAATCAGACGGCAAAGCGCGATGGTGGTGTCGAACATCAAGCCCAGCATCGGGGCCATCTGATAATCGCTCACGGCGCTGTATGCCATCGGCAGCCCCGGATGCAGGAGAATCGGCACGTTGCGGCGCTCGGCTTCGGCATACAAAGGCCGGTAAGCGGGCTCATCCGGGAACTTGCCGTCGAGATTCGAGTAGAGCAGAATGCCCTTCATGCCCAGCTTGCCGATGGCGCGGTCAAACTCCTTGAGCATCGCGTCGGGCGAGTGAAACGGGAGCGTCGCGAGCCCGAAGAAGCGCGTGGGATACTGGCGAACGGTGTCCGCGATGAAGTCATTGAGCATCACCGCCATCGCCGTCGAGTCATTGCCGAACAACTCCGGGCCCGGATCGTTGATGCTCAGCGCGGTCATGGCAATGCCCGCTTTGTCCATGTCGGCGATCTTCGCCGCCGCGTCTGTGTGCTTCGGCATCAGGCGGCGGTGCCAGTCGCCCACCACGACGTAGCGGTCGTCACCCTTGCGGTAGACGTAGGGCGATATCTTGCGTTTTTCTAGGAGCTTGAGGAACTCTTCGGAGAAGAGGTGGCTTTGCGAGTCGATGCGCGACCCGCGCGTGGCGGCCGTGGTGGACGTGGTCATGCTGGTAGCGGCAAGCGCGCCGGCGAGGAACGATCTGCGCGGTTGTGTCATAGGAGCATCTGCTTTACTACCTTGCCGCCGACGTCCGTCAACCGGAAGTCGCGGCCCATGTGGCGATAGGTGAGGCGGGTGTGTTCGAGGCCGAGAGTGTTCAGCATGGTGGCCTGGAGATCATGAATATGAACAGGGTTTTCGGCCACCTGCAGACCGATCTCGTCGGTTTTGCCGATCACCTGCCCGCCCTTGACGCCACCTCCGGCAGCCCAGACACTGAAGCAGTTGGGGTGGTGATCGCGTCCCGGGTCTTCGTCGACGCGCTCAAACTGGCCCACTGGCGTGCGGCCGAATTCGCCTGCCCAGACAAGCAACGTGGAGTCGAGCAGACCGCGGCTCTTGAGGTCGCCGATCAGTGCGCCGATCGGCTGGTCCGTGATCGCGCAGTTCTTCTTCAGCTTGCGGTTGATTTCCTGATGATCGTCCCAACTGGCGTGCGCCAGCATCACAAACCGCACGCCGCGCTCCACCATGCGGCGCGCGAGCAGACAGTTGACGGCGTACGGATGAGTGGGCTCTTTGTTGACGCCGTAGTCTTCCAGCGTCTTGGCGGACTCCTGCGAAAAGTCGAGGAACTGGGGCGCGGCGGATTGCATGCGGAACGCGAGTTCGTAGGAGTGCACGCGGCTGGCAATCGAAGCGTCGCCCGTATCGTACTGGCGCTCTTCGTTCAGCTTGCGGATCAGATCGAGGCGCGCGCGTTGCGTATCGCGCGTCACACCGGGCGGGTTCGGCAGATACAGAATCGGCTCACCCGAGTTGCGAAAGACGGTGCCCGCGTAGGTGGACGGCAAAAATCCGCTGGCCCAATTCATGGAGCCGCCGCTCGTTCCCTTCCCTGAACTCAGCACCACAAACGCCGGCATGTCCTGCGACTCGCTGCCGAGCCCATAAGAGACCCAAGCGCCTGCAGTGGGCCGCCCGAACTGCGTGGAGCCGCTGAACAGCAACGCCTGGCCGGGATGGTGGTTGAACGCCTCGGTGTGCATCGAGCGAATGAGGCAGATGTCATCGGCATGCGCGCCGATGTGCGGAATGTAGTCAGAAAACTCAGTGCCCGATTGCCCGTAGGGTTTGAAGGTGCGTTCGGTGCCGAGGACCTTCGCATCGGGCTTGACGAAGACAAAGTTGAGGTTCTTGCTCATCGAAGGCGGCAGCGGTTGGCCGTGCCATTTCTGCAAGGCCGGTTTGGGATCGTAGAGATCGAGGTGGCTGGGGCCGCCCTCCTGGAAGAAGAAGATAACGTTCCTGGCCTTGGCCGCGAAGTGCGGCTTCTTGGGTGCGAGCGGATTGCCGGGGGCCTCGGCCGCGCCGAGGAGGTTAGAGAGAGCAACCCCGCCGAGCATGCCGCCGAAAGAGCGGAAGAAGTCCCGGCGTTGTTGGAAGCGCAAGTATTCGTCGTGGTGCATGGTGATTCCGTTACTCGCGCGTGATGAACTCGTCCAAATTGAGAATCGCGCTGACTAAGCCGGTCCAGGCGGCGGATTCAGTGCGCGCGACGCCGGGCATCTCCAGCGGAAACAGCGCGACAGCGGCAGCAGGGTCTTTTTCAAACAGCAGGGCCTGTTGCCGGTAGTAGGCGGCGGCAAACTCCGCTTCGCGCCGGCTGGGCGGGCGGCTGAGGCAGATCTGAAAGAGATGCGCGATGCGCGAATCGACGGATGGCGCAGGTTGCTCACGCAGGAGCCGCGCGGCGAGCGCCTGTGCGGACTCGACGAAAACCGGGTCATTGAGCAGATTGAGCGCCTGCAGAGCGGTGTTAGATCGGTCTCGCTTGCAGGCCGCGAGACTCGCATCGGGCGCATCGAAATTCATCAACTGCGGATACGGCACCGTGCGCTGGAAGTGGATGTAGAGGCCGCGCCGGTAACGATCGCGGCCGGTGCTCTCCGGCCAACCAGCGTCGGTGCCGTAAGCGAGTTCAATCACACCCTTGGGCATGGGCGGGCGAACGCTGCGCCCGCCGAGCGCGGGATAGAGGAGTTCGCTGACGTGCAGGGCAGAGTCGCGCACCAGTTCGGCCGGCAGCCGCAGGCGCGATTGATGGGAGAGGAGAGTGTTGCTGGGGTCGCGAGCGTCGATCTCTGGGCGCGCGTACGAGGACTGGCGATACGCTGCCGAGGTCACGATCAGCTTGATCAGCACTTTTCGCTTCCAGCCAGAGTCCACAAAACGGGCCGCCAGAAAATCGAGCAGTTCCGGATGCGAGGGCTTTTCGCCTTGCGCGCCGAAGTCTTCCGATGTCCGCACGAGGCCGCGCCCGAACAGTTCCTGCCAGATGCGGTTCACCGTCACGCGCGCCGTGAGCGGATTCTCTGGAGACACAAGCCAGCGCGCCAGGGTGAGCCGCGACGGAGCCGCCCCGGGAGGAGGCGCATGAAGGAAGCCGGGAACAATCGGGCTCACCGGCGCCGCGGGCTTCTTCCACTCGCCGCGAGTGAGAATATGCGAGGCCCGGGGGGTAGGCTCTTCCGCCATCACGGGCGCTTCGCTGAGCGCGGGATACGCGCTGCGCAGTGCACGCAGTTGCTTCCGCGCTTCGCCCCACTCGAGTTCCTTCCAGAGTTCCTTGCTGATGACGCGGTGATAGTTCTGAATGAAGTGATCCGCCATCGCGTCGGTCTGCTTCTGCGTCCGTTGCGCGGGCGGCGTGTCGAGAATCGCAAGCGCATGATCCAGATACTTCGTCAGTGCGTCGAAGGCATGATCCCAATCGGTCCACCGGCCAGGAAACGCCCGCGCCTCTTTCATGCGCGCTTCCCAAGCCGGTTGGTAGTGGGCCACATTGTACTTGGCGAGAATTTCTTCGCGCTTCTTGCGATACTCGGGCAGCCCAGCAAGGTGCGGGCCCATCTCACCTGCCAGCGGAGCGTCGATGTTCATTTCGGCGGTGGAGTTGAAGAAGGCGAACATCTGATAAAAGTCGCGCTGCGAGATGGGGTCGTACTTGTGGTCATGACACTGCGCGCATCCGAACGTCAGGCCCAGCCAAACGGTGCCGACGGTGGCTGCGCGGTCGAGCACCTGTTCGACACGGAACTGCTCGATGTTGACGCCACCTTCGCGATTGGTGAGCGTGTTGCGGTGAAACCCGGTGGCGATGCGCTGGTTGAGCGTCGAGTTCGGCAACAGGTCTCCGGCAATCTGTTGCACTGTGAATTGATCAAAGGGCAGGTCCGCATTGATTGCGTCAATCACCCAGTGCCGCCAACGCCAGGCGTGCGGGCGTACGTAGTCTTTCTCGTAGCCGTCGCTATCGGCGTAACGGGCAAGGTCCAGCCACGGGCGAGCCCAACGCTCGCCGTAGTGTTGCGATTCAAGCAGGCGGTCCACCAGCCGCTCGTAGGCGTCGGCGCGATTGTCGTTGAGGAACCCGGTCACTTCACGCGGCGACGGCGGCAAGCCGGTAAGGTCGAGCGACACGCGGCGGATCAACGCGGACTTGGCCGCCTCGGGCGACGGCTCCCAATCTTCGCGTTCGAGCCGCGCGAGAATGTAGCGGTCAATCTCATTGCGAGACCAGGTCTGATTGCGCGTCGACGGCGGCACGGTGCGCACCAGGGGCTGGAATGACCAGTGTTTGCTTTTGGCACCGGCGGCGGCTGCAGCCGACGCGGGCCACACCGCGCCCGCATCGATCCACTCCCGTAGCTTGGTAATCTCCGACGCGTTGAGGCGCGGCCCCACCGGCGGCATCACACGCTTTTCATCGAGGCCCGCTACCAAGCGCAATAGAAGGCTCGCATCGCTCTTGCCCGGCGACAACACGCGCGCCGCATCGTTGCGATTGTCGAGGCGCAGCCCCTTCATTTGCGTGCGCGCGCCGTGACAGGAATAGCAACGCGACGACAGCACTGGTTGCACATCGCGCGTAAAGTCTACGGCGGCGGCCGCCAGTCTTGGCAGCAGCAGTGCCGCCATCAAGACGCTTCTCATGCCAACCCTTTCTTCAACAGTTTACTTACCGCCTTCCCTCCCACATCTGTGAGCCGGAAGTTGCGGCCCGAATTCTGGAATGTGAGGCGCGTGTGATCGAAGCCGAGCGTGTGCAGGATGGTGGCCTGCAGATCGTGCAGATGAACGCGATCCTCCACGGCTTCGAGGCCCAACTCATCGGTCTTGCCAACCGTTTCGCCCGCGCGAATGCCGCCGCCGGCCATCCACATGCTGTAGCAATTGGGATGGTGATCGCGGCCATAGCCGATGTCGGACCGCTGCTGTTGCGTGAGGGGCGTGCGGCCGAACTCGCCGCCCCAGATCACGAGCGTGGAGTCAAGCAGGCCGCGTTGTTTGAGATCACCAACGAGCGCTGCCGCGGGCGGATCCGTGATGCGGCAGTTTTTCTCGAGGTTCTTGTCAATGTCGTTATGGTCATCCCAACTTCCGTGCGACACCATGATGAAGCGCACACCGCGCTCCACCATGCGGCGGGCCAGTAGGCAGTGCAGACCGTACTGATGCGTCGGCTCGTGATGCACGCCGTATTGGTCGAGTAGATACTTGGGTTCGGCGCTGAGATCCAGCAGTTCAGGCGCCGCCATCTGCATCCGAAAAGCCAGTTCGTAGGAGGCGATGCGCGCGTCGATCTCGGCGTCGCCGGTTTCGCGGCGCCGTTTTTCGTTCATGCGCCTGATGACATCGAGCCGCGCGCGCTGCATCTCCGATGTGAACCCATCCGGGTTCGACAGATACAGAATCGGATCGCCCGTGCCTCGGAGCGGCGTACCCTGGAAGGCCGAAGGCAGAAATCCGTTCGACCAATCATTGGAGCCCGCGCTGGGCCCGCTGCCGGAGCTGAGCACAACGAAGCCGGGGAGGTTGCGCGACTCGCTGCCGAGACCGTAGCTCACCCACGCGCCCATGGAGGGCCGCCCGGGTTGCATCGAGCCGGTCATCAACAGGAGTTCGCCGGGATCGTGATTGAAGGCGTCGGTGTGCAGACCACGGACGATGCAAAGATCGTCGGCGCGGCGTGCCGTATGCGGCAGGAGATCGGAGATCTCCGCACCAGACTCGCCATGGCGGGCGAACGTGCGCGGGCTGGCTACGGCGTTCGCGTTAGGCTTGATGAACGCCAGTTTCAGATCCTTGGTTACCGAAGCGGGCAGCGGACGCCCATGCCATTTGCGAAGTTCTGGTTTGTGGTCGAACAGGTCAATCTGGCTGGGCCCGCCCGGCATGAACAGAAAAATCACGCTGCGCGCCGTCGCCGGGAAATGCGGCAGCCGCGGCGAGAATGGCGTGGACTCCGCAGCCAGCAGATCGCCCAGCGCCAGCCCTCCGAAGCCCGAGGCGGCGCGTAGAAAATGGCGGCGGTTCAGCAGCATGTTATTCACGGGTGATGAACTCGTCCAGGTTCAGCAGCACACTGGCCAGCCCGGTCCAGGCCATGGCGGGCGGCTGGCTCTTCCAATAGGTCTGCAGCCAGTCGCGCTCGTCGGGGGCCACCTTGCGCGCGAGGCACAGTTCAAACATCAGGTTCAGCCGCGGTTCAAAGTCGGAGTAGCCTTCTGTCCCGGTGCGCCACGCCAGCGTCCGCGCCGCTTCGACGAACGCCGGGTCATTCAAAAGATTCAAGGCCTGAAGCGGCGTGTTTGACCGGCCGCGGCGGCACAGCGCGCCGTAGCCGTTGGGGGCGTCAAAGTTGACCATGAGCGGATAGGGCGCCGTGCGATTGAGCTGGATGTACATGCCGCGCCGGTAGCGGTCGCGCCCGGCGCTTTCCTTCCAGCCCTTGTCGCCGCCCGGTCGCGGCGGGCGTACGCTGGGGCCGCCGATCTCAGGAGAGAGCAGCCCGCTGGCGGCGAGCGCGCTGTCGCGAATTGCTTCAGCGCTCAGCCGGAAGCGCATCTGGCGAGCAAAGAGTCTGTTCTCCGGATCACGCTCAGCCAGATCCGCGCGGGAGTGCGAAGACTGGCGGTAGGTGGCGGACGTGGCGATCAGGCGATGAATATGCTTGAGGCTCCAGCCGCTCTCCATGAATTCGGCGGCGAGCCAATCGAGCAGTTCCGGTTGAGAAGGCCGCTCACCCTGATTGCCGAAATTCTCGGACGTGCGCGCCAGGCCGCGGCCGAAGTACTCCTGCCAGATGCGATTCACCGCCACGCGCGCGGTGAGAGGATTCTCCGGCGCCACCAGCCAACGCGCCAAATCGAGCCGCGTGGCTCGCGCGCCGGCGGTGTCCAACGGCGGCAGTGCCGCGGGCGTGCCGGGTTCGACGGCTTCGCCGGGCTGCTTGAAGTCACCACGCATCAGCAGATGCGTCTTGCGCTCAAACGCGCGCAACACCGGCGCTTCGCTCAGCGGGGGCAACGTCACGTCAAGTTCGCGCAGTTGCGTTGCCACCGCATCGAACTTCAACTCTTCTTTGCGTTCCTTGGAGATCACGCGCGCGTAGTTGCGGAGGAAATAGTCGGCGAGGATTTTGGCCTGCCGGCGCGTGCGGCTGACGGCTGGCGTGCGCAAGATTTTCTCGCCGTCCTCACAGTCCGTGCGAAGGTCATCAAAGGCATGATCCCAATCGAGACGCTGACCGGGGTGCGCGGCCGTCTTGAGCATCTCGGTTTCCCAATCGGCCTGTAGCTTGGGCACGCCGTGGGACTCGAGAATCTCGCGCCGCTTTGCGTCGTAGGCCGGCCGCGCCTGCAAATGTGGACCGAGTTCGCCCGGCAGCGGCGCATCCATATGATCTTCGTCCGCGTTGTTGAAGAAGGCAAACAAGCGGTAGTAATCGCGCTGACTGGTGGGATCGTACTTATGGTCATGGCATTGGGCACAGCCCACGGTGAGCCCCAACCAGACCGTGCCGACGGTGTTGGTGCGATCGATGACCTGCTCCACGCGAAACTGCTCCGGATCGATACCGCCTTCGCGATTGGTGAGCGTGTTGCGATGGAAGCCGGTGGCGATGCGCTGGTTTGCCGTCGCGTTCGGCAGCAGGTCTCCGGCGATCTGCTCCAGCGTGAATCGATCGAAGGGAAGATCGCGGTTGAGCGCATCGATCACCCAATGCCGATACCGCCAGGCATGCGGACGGAAACGATCTGAGCGGAAACCGTCTGAGTCCGCATAGCGCGCCAGGTCTAGCCAGTGGCGGCCCCACTTTTCTCCGTAGTGCGGAGAATCGAGCAGCCGGTTCACCTGACGCTGCCATGCGCCGGGCTGCTGATCTTCGACAAACGCGGCGATCTCAGCCGGCGTGGGCGGCAGACCAATCAGATCGAGCGAAAGGCGGCGCAGCAGCACGGACTTCGGCGCTTCAGGCGATGGCGCGATGCGTTCTTTTTCCAGCCGTGCGCGGATGAAGCGATCTATCTCGTTGAGACCTGCCGTGCTGCCCATTTTCGGCAGCGCGGGGCGACGAACAGGAACGAATGACCAGTGGTCCGCCGCATTCAACACGGCGGCCAGCGCGAACACGATCTGGGCGGTACGGTGCAACATGCTACTTTGCCCCGGCAAACTCCTTCCAGAACGTCTCCGGGTCTCCGCCTTCGTGAGCCGCGATCCGGTAGCGGAAGCGCAGTGTCGCGCCCGCGGGAATCGTCAGCCTGCCATCCTGCGTTTTGTCCTTGGTGAAGTCACGCACGCCGAACGGATTGGCTGCGTTTAGGCCGTAGCCGCGCGCGTGCCAGTAGGTGGGGTAACGGGGATTCGACGGATAATCGAGCAGGGCCACGCCGAGGCGGCGGCCATCGCGTGTTGTCGAGTAGTCTACCCACTTGGCGCGTTTTCCCCAGATCGCTTTCGTACCGGTCAACCCGTCGACGTTGCGGAGCGTTGCTCCTCGCGCTTCGCGGAAGTCATCCGAATAGCGGAAACCGAGGCCGCCGTCTTCGGTATCGCCGAACGTGAACGCCATACCGGCGTCGGCACGGAAGGTGATTCTCACGTCCTCCAATTCAACCCGTCCTTGGTATCCAACGCGAACTGCTGCACCACCGAGCCATGGCGCTTACCGTCGGGCCCGACCAACTTGCACACCGCCTCCAACCGATTCCCCTTGCTGCGCGGCTTGCCGTCCACAATCAGGCGTCCCGATTTGGTGGGTCCCAACTCGCGCCAGAAGTCTACACCGTTGATGTCGCCGTGGCCCCACCAGAGTCTACGATGCCAGGTATGATCTTCAATCTCGCCGGTCTTTTCCTCCACGGGCCACCCGCGCGTTACCACTTCGCCGCTCACGGTGCGGATCGGATGCAGAAACGGTTTGTCCCATTTCGATGCGTAGTGGAACGAGGTGAACGGCTTGCCATTGATGCTGATGTCGATGCGGTCAGGAGCCGCCTGCACGAAGGACACGTCGGCGGCCGGCAACAATCCGAGTGCCGCGGGCAGCGCCAAACACAATCTCAACGTCGTCATCTCGATTCCTTCAATCTAACCACTCATCCGCCGGGTCAAACTTCGGCATGGCGACAATCAACACCCTCATCCGGCCAATCGCGCGATGCCGCACACCGGGAGGAATCAACACACAGTGGCCGGGCCGCACCGCGATCACCTTGTCGTCAAGTTCCATCCGCGCATCCGGACCGCACTCGAGGAAGTAGTAGGTCTCGGTGAGGCGCTTGTGATAATGGAGCGCTGCGTCCTGGCTGATCTCCGTAAGGTGAATGGTGGCCGGGAACTCCGGTACATCCGCAAAAGCCCGGCGCGCGCTACCGCACGGACAGGGCACGCCCGCGATCTCTGCGAAATCCACCACCACCGGCTGCATCGAAGTCACACCCGCCTCAACTTGGTGACCCGTCCCACTTCCACCCACTCGGTGACGAAGATGTTGCCGGCGTGATCGAAACAGGCGCCATGCGGACTGACAAACTTCCCGGCGCGGAACTCGCTGCGTGGCTTCTTGCGCAGTTCCTGCCAGTCGCCCGTTGTGTCTTCGCCGAGGTGCGTGATGACCTTGTTGTCACGATCGAGCAGAGTCACGCGCGCGGCGAGATCCGGAATCACCGCCACGCCCTTGCGCTCATGCAGATGGCACGGCAGGTTGACGCCCCCGCTGAAACCGATGTGCCGGCCGTCCAGCGTGAACTTCTGCAGCCGGTTGTTGGTGCGGTCCGCCACCAGCAGGTACGGCTCCTTGCCGCGTGTGTCCACCATCAGCCCATGCGGCGAGGCGAGTTGGCCCTGCTCTTTGCCGTTGCCGCCGAAGGAACGAATGAACTTCCCGCGCGCGTCGTATTGATTGATGTAGTATGCGCCGTAGCCGTCGGCGACATAAATGTCGCCATTCGGCGCGATGGCCACATTCGTCGGGCTGAACTTGGTGGAGCCATCGGGCTGGTAGCCGGGCGCTTCCTTGGGATAGCCGATGCGCAGGACTTCTTCTCCCTGCAGCGTCATCTTCACCATCCACGTGTCTTTGGCGCTGATGCCTCCGCCCGGGCGTCCTTTGCCGGTGTCGACGAAATAGAGAAACTCGTCGCGGCCCTCTTTGCGCAGATGTAGGCCGTGAGCTCCGCCGCGGAACGCCGCGCCCCAACTCCGGATGAACCTGCCTTTACGGTCAAATACCACCAGGGTGTCGTGGCGTTCAGCGGAGGCGTGGCTGGTATGGGCGATGTAGATGTGGCCTTGCGAATCCTCCACCACACCGTGCGTGTTGCCCCAGCGAAGGCCGGCGGGCAGGTCGCCCCAATCGTGAATCGCTTCGTAGGTGTGCTCGCCGGAGCCGAGGATGGGCGGGCAGGTGCCGGACTTCCCGGCGGCTCCGAGAATGGCGGGCGCTGCAGTGAGGAGGAGGCTTCTTCGTTGCATCTGTCTGTCTCCTATCATGCGGCGGCCAAGTGACGCTTAAGAAACTGGAGGTCGCGCGCGGCAGCCTCGTAGCTACGATCATACTGCACAGTTTTCGTCTTGCCGCCGGGGTCGTATTCAATATGAAGCGAGATGGGACCAGCAAACGGCGTCGCTTTGAGCAGTGCCAGAAAGGCGGGCCATTTCACCAAACCCTCGCCCAGCGGCACCCAGCGCGTGCGCCAGCCTTGGGCGGTCTTCTCCCAGACGAAATCCTTGATCGCCACCATCATCAGTTTCGGAGCGATGCGGCGGAAGTTGAGGTTCCAACCCGTATTGCCGCCTTCAATCGTGGCGTGCGATGGATCAAAGAAAAAGCCGACGCGATTCGGGTCTACGCCATCCATCGCCTCCCAGGAATCCCAGAGCGCGCAGCCCACCGAGTCGCCCGCATGATTGTGCATGCCGGCGTGGAGATTGAGCCGCGCTCCCAGTTTGGCCAGCCCATGCAGCGCGGTACGCGTGGAGTCGGCCGTTTCGCGCCAGCGCGCCAGATCGGCGTAGTGGAAGTAGCCGAGCCTGTAGTAACGGATTCCCAATTTCGACGCGGTCTCCAGCACGGTACGGGACAAGGGGTCCGCGGCTGACAAGACAGTGGTGGTCATCATCGGCACGGTGAGCGAGTACTTGCCGAACGTCTCCACCGCGCGCGGCAAATCGACAGCCACGTTGGCAGGCTGGACCAGGCCGCCCTTGCGCACCGTGAGGTCAGGCCCGGTGACACCAAGATCCTTCAACATCCGGCCCACTTCGTCGTAGGAGAACGCCGCGAGGTGGTCGGTGAAGAGGCATACGCGGGACGAAAGGTCCGGCGGAGCCGCTTGAGCGGGCGCCGCGGTACTCGCCGCTAGGCTGAGCATGGACCGGCGAGATACGTCCACCGCTAGACTCCCTTCGGCGTCGACCAGTGCCTCCGGTACTCGCGCGAAACCAGACGCTGGGCGGCGGCGTCGTCCACAACGCGCTCGCCGCGCGCATCGTAACGAATCGCGCGTCCGGTACGCGCCACGATGTTGCCCAAGTGGCACAGCACCGTGGAGAGGTGGCCCGCCTCAATGTCGGCGGCAGGCTGCTTGCGGCTCTTGATGCAATCGATGAAATTGCGGGCGTGGTGATTGAAATCGGGCGAAGGTTCACGGTCTGAATGAACCAGCTTGCCCGCGTTATCGAATACGCGGAACTCATGGTGCCCGCCCTGCCAGCGCCCCACTTGCGCCATGCCCTGATCGCCGTAGACGGCCACGGTATTCTCGGAGCCTTCCAGGCGGTAGCGATTCCACAAGCGCTGCTCGAATTGGATCAGCTTGTCGCCGTAGCCATAGGTGATGTTCATCGTGTCGGGCGTTTGCTGATCGTCGTCAAAGTACAACTTGGCACCCATCCCGGAGATCTGCCGCGGGGCGCCCAGGTCCATCGCCCAGCGCGCGATGTCGAGCCAGTGCACACCGTCGTTGCCGATGTCGCCGGTGCCATAGTGCCAGTGCCAGTTCACAGTGCCGTGATAGCGGTTGCGGTTGAACGGCATTTTGGGCAGAGGGCCGGTCCAGATGTCGTAGTCAACCCCGGCGGGAACCGGTTCATCGGCCTTGCGTCCGATATTGCCCCGCATCTGTACGTTCCACACCTTGGCCATCAGCGTCTTGCCGAGTTTGCCGGAGTGGATGTATTCGACAAAACGCTGCGTCACCGGGCGGCTCCGGGATTGAATCCCCATTTGCACAATGCGCTGGTTGCGCCGCGCCGCGTCCACCATCAGCCGCCCTTCGCGGATATTGTGCGAAGCAGGCTTCTCCACGTAGACGTCCTTGCCGGCATCGCAGGCGAGGATCGTACCGGGGGCGTGCCAGTGCAGGGGCGTGGCCATCACAATCGCGTCCACGCTCTTGTCATCGAGAGCGCGCCGGATGTCGGAGATCAGCCGCGGCGCCTGTCCCTGCGACTCGGTCACCATCTTCATCACCTTGCCGGTGACGTTTTCATCGACATCGCAGATCAGCGGGATGCGGACGTCGGGCAGCGCGCCAAACCACTTCGCCATCGTCTGCCCGCGTCCGCCAACACCCATCAGGCAGACCGTCACCTTGTCATTGGCCGCCACGGCACGCCGGTGCGCACCCCCAAGGAACGCACCGGCGCCGCCGAGCAGGAAGTAGCGCCGCCGCATCGCCTGCATCCTCTAAAACACGAACCGCGCGTTGAGCTGAATCTCGCGCGCGCCGGCCGTCGAGGCAATGCGGCCGAAGTTCGCCGACTCAATGTTGGTATCGGGGTTGCCGTAGTTCGTATGGTTGAGGGCGTTGAACAGATCCGCCCGCACCTGGAAGCGGTAGCGCTCCTTCACGTTGAAGTTCTTACCGAAGCTGATGTCGGCCACCCAGCGGCCTGGCCCGCGCAACGCGTTGCGGCCGAGATTGCCGAGGCGAATCGCGTTGCCGAGATTGTTCTCGGGCACGGCGGCGAAAGCGGCGCGGTTCAGATAGATCAGCGTCTGGCGGTAGTCGCCCAGCGTGAGCTGGCCGCCGACGTAATCGGGGCGCGTGCCGCTGATGCCGGTCGGATGAGTGAGGTTGATCGGCGAACCGGATTGCGCGTTGAAGATCGTCGACACCTGCCAACCGCCGATCGCATGGCGCATGGCAGCCGCCGAGTTCGCCAGGCGCGGCAATTCGTACACGGCGTTCACATTGAACACGTGCAGGAGGCTTCCGTCGGAAAGGGCATGGTTCGACCGCAGATCGTAGAAGTTCGGCGTGTTGGTGGACGTCCAGCCGACGTCGCCCGCGCCGTAGGCCGTCGCCTTCGCCCACGTGTGATGAATGTTCGCCGTCAGTTTGCTGGACATGCGATACCGCAGCGAGGTCTGCCAGGAGTTGTACCAGGTGCTGTCGGAGTTGTCCCAGTAGTCCATGCGCGCGAAGGCCGTGTTAGGGCGAATTCCGGTGGCCGGGTTCACTTCGTTCGCCTGGCGGCTGGTGTGCCACTTCACGCCGCGGTTGCCCGCGTACGCCGTTTCCAGAGCCATCGCCGCGGAAATCTGGCGCTGGTAGCCGAGATAGAGATTGAACGCATAGGGCGAAACGATCTGCGGATTGATCACGCGCGGTGAACCTCCGCTGGCGCCGCCCGCCACGAGTTTGATCACATCCTCGTTGTACTGCGGATACTTCAGACCGAACTGCAGCGCTTCCGCACGGCTGAAAGCGGAGCGGAACGGATCCACCAGCGAGTTCTGCACGGTCTGCGTGATGGTCTCGCCGGCCATGTTGGTGAACATGGTGCTGAGGCCGCCGCGGATGACGTTGCGGCTGTTGCCGTCGGGGTTGTAGCTGAAGCCAACGCGCGGCGCGATGTTGATGCTGTCGGAGTCGAGCGGGTTGTCGATCGGCCGGATGGGCGTGTGACGGAAGGTTCCGAAGTCGACGAAGCCGCGATTGTAGGCGTGCGGCGGGCCCCCGCCCTTCGCGCTGGCGACGTAGTTGCCGAAGTGGTCGTTGCGGATGCCGAAGTTGACGACGAGTTTCTTGCTAACGCGGAAGTCGTCCTGCGCGAACATCCCCCACTCTTTCGACCGCGCCGTATAGAGATCCGTGCCGAAGGTCATTTGCACAAGGTTGGGAATGTTGGCCAGCAAGTCCGCTTCGTTCTGGAAGCGGATGTCGGGGTTCTCAATGTTGGCGCGGCCGATGGAGCGGCGGAAGAACACGCCACCGAACTTGAACGAATGGCGGCCCGTGACCAGCGCCACCTTCTGATCGAACGAATGGTTGGGCGCGCCCAACGTCAGGATTTCACCGCAGCCGCCGAAGCCCACGGCGTTGACGCAGGGAAGGCGGCGTCCGCCGAATTTACCTTCGGTCTTGTTCGGATCCATGACGTTGAAGATGGCGTCCAAACGGTCCACGACGTTCTTGTTGTAGCCGTAGCGGCTCTCCGAGCTCCAGCGGCTTTTGAAATACGTGTAGATGGCCGACACGCGGTCCGTGACACCGGTGAACTGCCGCGAGTTGATCGCTTGCACGCGCGGCACTTCGGCATTGGGGCGGAAACGGGTGATCGTCACCGAGGCGCTCATGCTGTCGGAGATTCGCCAGTCCGGCTTGATCACCATATGGTTGTCGTTGTTCTTGCGCGAGCCGGCTCCGATGAACTGGCCGGTTTGTCCGGCGAGATTGTGCGGCTGATTCGGCAGCGGAAAGGTGTCGAGAATGGTCTTGAACGCGGGAACGGAGCGGAGCATGTCGGCGCGAAGGCGTTCGGTCGGCACGTTGCCCGTGACGGCGGCGAAGGCCCGCTCGCGGTAGCCTTCGTAGACGAAGAGGCCGAAGAGCCGGTCTTTCAGGATGGGACCGCTCACCGAGCCGCCGAACTGGTTGAACGTCACGCCCGGCTTGTTGCGCAGAAACTGAAGACGCGCGTTCAGATTCTCGGCGCGGAAGTTTTCAAACAGGCTTCCGTGCAGTTGGTTGGTGCCGGAGCGGCTGATGATGTTGAGATTGCCGCCCATGGAGCGCGTGTACTCGGCGGGGATGACGCCCTTGATGATCTGGACTTCGCCCACGGCCTCGATGCTGATGCCGTTGATGTAGTTGAAGTCGCCGAACATGGCGAGCGACGGGCGCTCGGGGTTTCCAGTGGCATCCGTTCCGTCCACGGCTACGGTGGTGCCGCCGCGGCCGGCGCCGTTCAGGTAGACGTCGCCGCCGGAGCGCGTCACGCCGCTCGACAGCGTGACGAGGCCGGCCACATTGCGGCGGGCCAGCGGCAACTCGTTCACCTGCGTGGCATTGATGGCTTCGCGCTGCTCGGCCGACACGGTGTTGACCAGAGCCAATGAGGAGGAGACCTCCACTGACTCGGTGACCGTGCCCACTTCGAGCGGAAACGTACGGCGCAGGTTCTCCGCAGCGCTCAACTGAATGCTCTTACTCGAAGACACCTTGAACCCGTTGGCCTGAATGCGGAGAGTGTATACCCCGGCAGGCACAAAGTTGAAAGCAAACTCGCCCGACTCACTGGTGGCTTGCTTCAACATGCCTTGCGTTCCTTCGTTGGTGAGCGTGGCTTCGGCACCGGCGATCACCGCACCTGTCGGGTCGGTCACGATGCCGTACAAGGTGGCAGTGGTAACTTGGGCCTCCAGAATTGGCGTGGCAAACAGCAGAGCGATGGCAAATTGGTTTTTCGGATAGCGGAACACAGGTTCTCCCTTATTGAAGCGATGCTATCAGATTTGCGGGTTATCGGCAAGCGATTCGTTGACCTGCCAGCACGAGCGTGATACGGTAGCAATGCCGTAGCGTGAACTTATTCGGCATCCGAAACATGGCCATCTCCCCGCGCCAGACATCGCCAACCCGTACCGCCCGTCTCGACCCGGCGGTGAGCGCCAAGAGCACCGTGCTGTCTTTGTCGAAAGGCCTCCGGGCGCTGGAATCGTTCACAACGCGGGATCCTGAACTGAACCTGTCCGAGATTGCCAGCCGCGCCGGGCTGGACCCGGGCACGGCGTACCGGCTGATCAAGACCCTGGTGATGCTCGGCTACTTGCGGCAGATCGGCGGAGCCAAGCGTTACCGGCTGGCCATGAAAGTTCTTGACCTCGGCTTCCATGCCATCGCGGGTATGGACTTTCACGAATCCTCGCGGCCGGTGCTGCGCTCGCTCGTCAGCGAGGTCAACGATGCGGCTAGCTTGACCGTGCTCGACGGCGGCGAGGTTCTTTATGTCGAGCGGGTCCAGGCTCCGTGGGGCCGGCTGGGAGTGAATGTGCGTGTGGGCTCTCGTATCCCGGTCTACTGCGCAGCGGCGGGCCATGCGATTCTGGCGTACCTGCCACCCAAACGGCGCAAAGAAATCCTCGCGCTGTGCGAGCGATTGAATCTCACGCCCCACACACCGGTGGCGCTCGCCGACTTGGAGCGCCGGTTCGCTCGGGCTCGCAAGCTCGGCTACGCTTTATGGGATCAGGACCACATCCCCGGCCTGCGCGTGCTCGCCGCGCCCGTGCTCGATCCGGATGGCCAACCGTTTGGCGCGGTCAGCGTGGCATCGCCCGCGGTGAGTGGAACGGTGGAGACATTTGTGAAGAGTTCGGCGGGGCCGCTGGGCCGCGCCGCGGAGGAACTCAGCCGGATTCTGCGGATTTCCGGCGCGGCCTCGGCCGCTTGACTTTTCGGATGAGGAAAAAGCTGGATGGCATTGGTAAAGGCGTTCACGGGAATTCTGCCGGCGATGCAATTGCCGTATCGCGACGATCTGTCGATTGATGAAGTAGAGTTGCGCCGCTTCGCGCGCTGGCTGGCAAGTCATCGCGGTATCGGCGGCTTGGTCACCAACGGGCACACCGGCGAGGTCTTCGCGCTGAGCCCGAAGGAGCGCGCCGAGGCCACGCGTATTGTGGCGGACGAAGTCCGCGATCTCAAGGTGCCTGTGATTACCGGCATCTGTTGCGAAGGAATGACGGAAGCGGTAGAACACGCGCAGATGTCGGAAGAGGCCGGGGCGCAGGGACTTCTGGTGATGCCGCCGCACTACTGGCTGCGGTTCGGCATGCAGCCGCAACATGTGATCGATCACTTCACGGCAATCGCCAAGGCAGTGAGCATCAACCTGGTGGTGCACATCTATCCGGCGTGGACCAAAGCCACCTACTCATCGGAACTCCTCGCCGCGCTGGCGACGATTCCCGGTGTCACCACGATGAAGATCGGTACGCGCGAAATGTCCCAGTACGATCGCGACCTCGCCGCGGTGCGCGCCGCCAATCCGAAGATCACCTTGCTCACCTGCCACGACGAGTACCTGCTCACGTCGATGGTGCAGGGACTGGATGGCGCGTTGGTGGGTTTTGCCTCGTTCATCCCGGAAGTGATCGTCGACTTGTACCAGGCTGTGTGCGATGGCGACCTGAAACGCGCGCAGGCCGTCCAGGCGAAGATCAATCCACTCAAGGAAGTGGTCTACGCCAGCGGTGAGCCCAGCGGTGACGCACATGCGCGAATGAAGACCGCGATGATGCTGGCGGGCCGCTTGCAATCGAACCTCACGCGTCCGCCGGTGACCGCGCCCTCGGGCGCGATGCTGGATCGTATCCGCAAAGCCGTCGAGGAAGCGAAACTCAGCCCCGCCGCTGACTTATTGGCGTCGGCTGTATCCTGAGCCGATGCCGATGAACCGCCGGATGTTCCTCCCTGCTGCCGCGGCCGCAGCGGGCGCCGGAGCGGCAACGTGGTCTGCCGCCACCGCGCCGCCGCATGAAGCACTGGTGATCGCCGCCATGCCACCGGGCAGTTCCTGGTACGTCTTTGCCGCCACGCTGGCCGAGTTACTCGAGAGCCAGTTGCCGGGAAAATCCATCGAGATCTTTGCGCGCGGCGGCGGCACCGGTAATCCGGCACTCGTGGAGCGCGGAAAAGCTTCCATCGCACTTTGCCAGGTGGCCACGGCAGTTTGGGCCTGGGAGGGCTTGCCGCTCGCATTCCACGGCGTTCGTCATCAACGCATCCGCGCGCTCGTCGGCGGGCTCAACTCGGTGTGGATGACGGCGGTGGCGCGCGAGGAGTACATTCAGCGGTCCGGCCACGAGAGCCTGGAGGAGATGCTCCGATCAGCCCCGGGGCC
>VFZP01000031.1 GCA_016871115.1 Acidobacteriota bacterium | reverse complement strand
GCGGCGCAGCGTGGATCGCTCTTCTGGAGTGAGCTCGATGGTCGAGACAGGGCGTGCCATGGCTAAGTGCGGCACAGTTCCGCCGTTATTTAAATGCAATTCAAGTACATTACACTAGTCCACGCCCACACCGCGCCGAGCGCCAGCAGCGCCGTCTGCGCCACCCACCACGGCTCAGGCCCCGGCATCCAAGCCGTAACTATGCCGGCGGCGAGCAGCAGCGCGAGAATCTTCATGATGCGGGAAAGCGCAATTCAAAGCTCAGCACGTCGCACGCCGCGTCCGCCGGAAGATTGGGAAACACGAGATGATCCCGCAGCAGCCCCAGGTGATCGAAGCCGCCCTTGTCGAGCACCCGCCGCGACGCATCGTGAGCCGGATGGCAAAACGCCACCAGCCGCGTGACGCCCACCAGCGGCGCGAGCACGATCATCGCCCGCAGTGCTTCGGTTGCGAACCCGCGCCCCCACGCATCGCGAGCCAGCACATACCCGGTCTCGGCGCGTTGATTCGTTTTGAAGCCGAGCCCCGTGCTGCCCAGCAATTCACCCGTCTCGCGCGACTCAATGAGATACGGTCCCGCAGGCCAGTGGCCCCACTCCTCCTCGCTGAAGGCAAGAAACGCACGTGTGTCCTCCACCGTGCGATGCCGCGGCCAGGACATGTAGCGCGTCACTTCCTGATCGCTCGCATAACGCGCAAAAATCGCCTCCGCGTCCGCCGCCACCGGTCGCCGCAGACGCAGCCGCGGCGTCTCGATCACATCGGGTGCGCGGTGCATTTCTTCATCATGGCACGATGATGAGTATGCTCTCCTTTTTCCTGTTGGCTTCGGCCGAGCTGCCGCGCGCGCTCGCCTATCTGGAAGCGAACCACGCCGCGCATCTCGACAAGCAGGTGCAGATCACCGAAATCCCCGCGCCCACGTTTCACGAAGCCGAACGCCCGCGTTTCATGGCTCAGGAGTTCCGCCGCGTGGGGCTGGAGAAAGTGGAGATCGCAAACAGGGCAACGTGCTCGGCTGGCGCGCGGGCGCTTCGCCCGACGCGCTCGTGATTGCCGCGCACCTCGATATCTCGTTTGAGCCCGGCGTGAAGACCAAGGTCCGCAAGGAACGCAGCCGGTGTTACGCGCCGGGCATCGCGGACGATTCGCGCGGCCTGCTGTGCCAGCTTGCGCTCGTCGAAGCGATGAATCACGCGCGGATCAAGACGCAGCGCACGCTCGTGTTCGTCGCCAACGTCGGCGAAGAACTCCTCGGCGACCTGAACGGCGTGAAGTATCTGTTCAGGGAGAGCCCGCATCGCGAGCGGCTGAAGGCGTTCATCTCCATCGACGGCACTGCGCCGGATCGGGTGGTGAACGGCGGTACCGGCGTGAAGAGCTACCGCATCACCGTGCGCGGACCGGGCGGGCGCAGTTGGGGCAACTTTGGCTGCCCCAGCGCGACGCAAGCGCTCGGCCGCATGATCGCGCGCCTTGCTATGATGGAAGTGCCCGCCGAGCCCAAGACCACGTACAACTTGGGCCGCATCGGCGGCGGCACGGCGGTGAATGCGATTGCCGAAGAGGCGTGGATGGAAGTGGACCTGCGCTCGGAAGCGCCGGCTCAGTTGGACCGCACCGAGCTGAAGCTGATGGGGGCCATGCGTCTCGACGTCGAGGAAGAGAACACGCTGCG
This sequence comes from Acidobacteriota bacterium, assembly GCA_016871115.1. Classification (GTDB taxonomy): domain Bacteria; phylum Acidobacteriota; class Terriglobia; order Bryobacterales; family Bryobacteraceae; genus VFZP01. The sequence goes on along the minus strand of VFZP01000031.1, from coordinate 25,062 downwards.
CGCAGCCTCCGGCCGCAAGGTGATCGCCGAAGCAAAACTCGTGGGCAACCCGCCCGCCGGGCAGACGAAGGTCGACGATCCGCTGGTGCGCGCCGCGCTCGACGCCGCTCGCGCCACCGGCCATGCGAGCCCGCGGCTCAGCTTCGGCAGCACCGACTCGAACCTGCCCATCAGTCTCGGCATCCCGGCCATCACCGTGGGCGGCGGCGGGCGCGGCGAGAATGCCCATTCGCTGGACGAGTGGTTCGATCCGCGCGAAGCGTGGAAAGGCCCGCAAACCTTGCTGCTGACGATTCTCAACTACGACGGTCAGCCGCGGTGACCACCGCCGCCTCGCCGGGACTGTGCGGCCGCTGCGCCCACGCGCGCGAGATCGTTAGCGATCGTGGTCCGCGCTACCTGCTGTGCGGCCGCGCCAGGGAAGAGCCGCACCGCTACCCGAAGTATCCGCACTTGCCCGTTTTCACTTGCCGCGGCTTTGAGCCCGCCGCGCCGCCGCCGGCCGGCGAATCGCACGGAGCCTGAGGGCTACTTCGGAAACTTCGAGTCGGCCTTCAGTTCGAGAATCTGTTTGGTGTGCCGCTCGGTATGCGCCGACAGCGTCAGCAGCCACTGATAGACGTCCATCTCCTTCAGCACCGGGTGCGGCGCAACATGCGCACGCAGATCGGCGGTGGTGGTCTTCACGTATTCAAAATTGGCCTTACGCGCGCGGTTGAACTCGGCCATGCCTACCTTGACCTCGGCGAATTTGCCGGCGGGCTTGAGCGGCTCGGGCGTCTGGAACCTCTGCGTGCGGTCCGGCACCATGGCCAGCATCTTCGCGTCGCTGGCCTTGCGCGCTTCGAGTCCTTCCGTCTTGGCGTGCGAAGCGAGTGTCTTGTCGGCGATGCCGCGCAGGAAGGTTTCACTCAACGCAATGTGTTCGACGCACTCGGCTACAGACCACCTTTCCAGCGTGGCCTTGAAACTGAGTTGCTCCGGCGTGAGTGCTTTCACGGCCAGAAGAAGTTCTTTCGCCGTGCGCTGCAGGTGTTTGACCAGGACCGATTTTTCCTGAGAGCTCAGCTCCGCCGCAGGAAGCAACGGGGCTACAAAAAGACAAAGAGCGAGTGCGGTGCGCATCCCTCCACGGTAACGCCGGGCCAGCTAGCGTTGGCGGCCCGGGAATCCGCCCGCGCCGCCGGGGCCGCCGAACGGCGAGTTAGTGACGCTGCCGCCTGGGGCGGGCGAGAGTGGCGACGGGTTGGGCGTTGACGAGCCCAGCGGATTGCCCGGCTGCCCGGAGTTCGCGCCCGGCGCCTGCTGGTTGCCCGACATGTTCGGCGCCTTTTCTTCCTTGGGGTCGTAGACGAACTCCCACTCCTGATACTTGGTCCGTTCGGCGTAGACTTTGATGCCGGGGCCTTCATGTTTGCTTGCTACGCCCACGATGCCCGGGCCCATCGTCGCGCCCGCCGCCACGCCCGGCATGCCACCTTGACGCGGCGTCGTGAGCAGGGCATTGATCGCAGCCAGCGCCGAAGAATTCTGCCCCGGAAACGCCGCCGCGCCGCCCGGAGCCGCGCCGCCCGTATGCGAACTGATTGGCGCGTAACCTCCTGGAGGAGGCACACCAACCGAAGGCCGCAGTACCGCGCCACCGCCGGGCGAAGAGCCCGGGAAGCCGGGAATGCCTGGAAAGCCCGGGGGGAAGCCCGGTTGAGCGGGCACGCCGCCTGGGCCGGTGGGATACGCTTGCCCCGGATACGGTGAAGGTTGCTCAGGGTATGGCGTGGTCGGTTGTCCTGGAAAGCCCGGCTGCCCGGGGATGGTGCCCGGCGGAGGCGGCGCGCCGGGGTGTTGCTGTTGCTGCTGTTGGTTCGCTGCCGCCTGCGGATCCCACGGCTTGCTGGGGTCACACTTGGTCGGGTCGTACGGTTGCGTGGGGTCGCACCCGGGCAACCCGCCGCTGGGATTCTCACCCGCCGGCACAGCCGGACGATCGCTGCCGCGGCGCTGCAACGCAGGGTTGGGTGCACAATCCGGCTGGCCAGGGAGACAGGGTTGCTGCGGTTGCCCGGGCACGCCGGGTTGGCCCGCCGGCATGCCGAAGGCGCTGAAGCCCACGGGCTGGCCACCCGATTGTTGTTGTTGCTGCTGATCCTGCTGCTGCGGATCGCCAGGACGGCTGGAGCCTACCTGATTCTGCGGCTTCTTCACCAGCGAGTTCTTGAGGTTGACGCCGTCGGTTTCGATGAACTTCCAGTCGTCTTTCCCCGTGAACGGATCTTTGTAGCGCTGCCGCAGGAAGCGCATCTCGCTGCCGCGCTCAAGATCCTCTACCCGTTGCGGGAGCTTCTTGTTCTTGCGGTAGTAAACCTGAATGGCGCGCTTGTACTGCTCGCCGCGCTCAATCAGGAGCTCTTCTTTGTTGCGCTGTGCTTCGAACATCACGCGCGGCGCTTCCTTGTACAGCAGCACGCCGATCGCCGCGGCCATCGCAAAGATCAACAGCAGCACGAAGCCGCTCTCGTTGCGCTGTGCGAGTCTCCGCCGCCGCGGTGCTGCCATGGCGCTAGAAGTTCTCCTTCGGGATCTCTTCAATGCGCAGCGACTGCTGGTTGTTCACCTTGAACTGTGTGTCTTCCACCGCGGCCGAGCTCAAACCGATGCGCGCGATCTTGTAGCGGCCCTGAATGAGTTGCCCTTCGCGTGCCATGAAGATCTCGTCTGCGCCCAGCCGGAAGAAGGCGCGCTTGCCACCTTGCCCCTGCACATAGCCGTAGAACTTCAGCGGGACAGGCGGCGCTTGTGGCTCCGGCGGCGGGCCCGTGGGTTCCGGAGGCGGCGCCGGGGCTACGTCGACGGGTTTGGCCGTGTCGACGCCCTTGCCGCCGCGGCCCTTCTTGGTGAGTACTTTGATGTCCGGCTGCTTGGGCGCGGCGGCGGGTGCATTCGAAAAATCGAACAAGCTCCGGCCGGGCTGCGAGACCGGCAGTCTGGACAGCTTCGCCAGCAAGTCCTGGCGCAGCGCGATTTCCGTACGCGCCGGGTCAGCGCGCTCTTCGGGCCTCCGGCTGCCGACGCGCGGCGTCCATTCTTGCGCCGTATTGAGGCCCGCACGGCGCGAGCGCGAAGCGGCCACGTTCGCCGCGGACGGTCCTTTGGCCGCCGCGGCGGTTTCAAGCGTCTGCAGCTTCTGCGGCATTCTCACGGCGGCCGGCGCGACGGGCGCGGCGCTCTCATCGCCGCCACCGCCGCCCAGGATGTTCGTATAGGCCGTGTAGGCAGCCACCGGCAGCAACACGGCCACGGCCAACTTCTGCTTCTGGTCCTTGGAGAGGCTCATTGCTGTTCCGCTCCTGGCTTGTCGTTGTTGATCGCACCCACGGGTTCGGACGCCGCTGCCGCAAGCGCGACGTTGCGCGGCGAGTCCCGCACAAACGCATTGATCTTGACGCGTGCCGTCAGCTTGCCGCCCTGCTGCTGCGGCGCGGCCTGCATGTTGTCGATGATCAGAAAGCGCTTGGACCGGTCAATCAGGTTCACGAACCGGACGAGTTGCCCGTAGTCGCCCTCGTAGTTGGCGGTGATCGTCATCAGCCCCAGATTGTCGGCGCCTTCGATGGCCTCAAGCGCGAATGAGTGCTCTTTGGCGACGAGGCCCGCCGACGCCGCCGAGTCCTTGATCTCACTCAAAATCGTCGACGACATCGTGCGGCGATCCAGGAAGTGCGTGGCCATGAACTCTTCGTGCTCGGCCCGCGCGCCGTCCAGCTTGCTCGTCATCTCTCGCGAGGTGCGCAGCGAAAGCTGCTGGCGCTTCACTTGCATTTGCAGGCCGGCCAGGCGCGCGTCGAGATCGGCCGCCGAGCCGCCCACTGGCTTCACCAGCAGAAAGAAGGCTGCGAGGTTCGCCACGGCGAGCACGCCGAGCGCGATCTTCCACCAGCGCAGCGGATCGGGCCGGGTGGTGGGCGCGGCATGGCCTTCGCCGATCATGCCTTCGAGTTTGTCGCCCGCCGCCGCGCCGCCACCGCGGCGAAGCAGACGCCCGTCGGAGCTAAAGTTGAGGGGCATAGTTCACAGTCACCCGGTAGCGGTAAACAGGATCGGACTGCGAGGGCGGCACCCAGCCGGTCATCGCCGTGGCTCCGAACACCTTTGAGCCTTCCAGACGCATCAGCATGTCCACCACCGGCTCCGGCGATGGCGACGCCACGGTCATGGCGAGCAGAATCTGGTTATCGAGATTCACCTGCGGACGCACGGCCATCAGGCGCACGTTATGCGGCAGCACTTTTTCCAGGTCCGCGAAAATGCGCGTCCAACTGATCGCCTTGCGCGTGATGAGGCCGTTGAGGAACACCGCATAGTCGGCCGCTTCGGCATTCTCGGGCCGCCGCAGCACGCCCTGAATACGCGCGTCGTCCGTGCGCAGCCGGTTCAGCGCAAATTCGGCGCGCGCGATGTCGGCATTAAGTTGCACGCGCTGGTCGCGCTCAATCCAGCCGAGCGAGACCTGATAGATCAATGCGCCGGCCAGCAGCGCCGTCGCCGCGGCGGCTGCCACGATGTACGGCCGGTCGCTGCGGAACGGCTCTGAGGCGAGATTGATGGAAACGGCGGGGCGGGCCATCGGTTAGTTGCGCTCCTGTTGCGCGGTGAGCCAGCCGAGGAGTCCTGCGTTGTGGCCGCCGGCCGCGCCCCACGGCGTGGTGAGCGGTTCAAAACGCAGGCCGCATTCCTGTTCGCACTGCTCACGGTCCCACTGGTCGAGCGCGTCAAAGCCACAGGTCAACAATCGCTGGAGCCGCTCTTTCAGTTCGTCTTCGGCATAAGCGAGCGTGGGGTAGAGCACCGCCATCACTTCCTGTGCGTTGAGCCGGCCGATTTCCACGCACCGGACGAGTTTCGGCAGCCGCCCGGCGCAGACGGCCAACGTGAGCACCGCGCCGCTGAGTTTGGCCACCATCTGCAAGCCGTCTTTGGGCAGCAGATCGAGCGTTGCGAGCATGGAGGTGGTGACGAAGCCGGGCTGAAAACCGGCGGCGCGGAACGGCGCTTCGTAGCGCGAGACGATCTCGGCCGCCGCGGCCGCCACCAGCACTTCGGTGTTCTTCGTCTCACCGCGCCGCGCTTCAAAACTGACGGCCGCCGAGTCCATCTCAAACGGCACGGTGCGCTTCATGCGGAATCGCACGAGCGCGGTTTGCTCGACAGGGTCTTTGGGAAACGAATCGAAATCGAGCAGCGCAATGCGCGCGCAAAAGTCCGGCAGAATGAGCGCCGCGTCGCGGCGTTTGTTGGACGCGTTTTGAGTGGAGACGAGCGCGGCGATGTGCGCGCCGAAGGCCTCGGCGTCCACCACGTTTTCACGCATGGGCGAGATCTGCAGCACGGGCGAGGCAAACGGACGGAACCCGGTTTCCGGGCCTGCCGCCACGCGATGCGCAACCGCCACGCCGCCGCCGGAGAGTTCAAAGGCGTGGGCCGGAGGCGGGTCGGCGACGAGCGATTGGAGTTGGTCGAGGAATGACACGCGTTTAAAAATCTACCCTTCGATGAACGTCACTTTGTTGATCTCTTTGAGCGTGGACAGTCCGAGCCGTACCTTCTCAATCGCCGACTCGCGCAGAAACGTCATGCCCTCTTCGCGCGCCTGGCGTTTGATTTCCGATGCCGGCCGCCGGTCGAGAATCATTTCGCGGACCTTCTCAGACAGGTCAAGCAGTTCATGGATCGCCGTCCGGCCATGATAGCCCGTGCCGCCGCATTCAAAGCACCCGGCGCCTTCGTAACAGGTGACGTTGCGCCATTCCTCCACGTTGAGACCGCTTTCTTCCAGTACTTCGTCCGGGTACTTCACCGGGCGCTTGCAATGCTCGCAGATCAAGCGCACCAGGCGCTGAGCCAGGATGCAATTCATCGCCGACACGAAGTTGTAGGGCTCCACACCCATGTTCAGAAATCGCCCCAGCACGTCGAGCACGTTGTTGGCGTGGACGGTGGTGAAAACAAGGTGGCCGGTGAGTGCGGCGTTGATGGCAATCTGCGCGGTTTCCTGGTCGCGAATTTCGCCCACCATGATCTTGTCCGGATCGTGACGCAGAATCGAGCGCAGGCCGCGGGCGAAGGTGAGGCCCTTCTTTTCATTCACCGGAATCTGGGTGATGCCTTTGAGTTGGTACTCAACCGGATCTTCGATGGTGATGATCTTGTCTTCGTCGGTCTTGATCTCGCTGATGGCTGCATACAGCGTGGTGGTCTTGCCCGAGCCGGTTGGGCCGGTGACGAGCACCATGCCGTAGGGCTCTTTGATGTAGCGGCGGAACTTGACGATATCGCGCGGGTCGAAGCCCACGACATCGAGCGTGAGCTTTGAAAACTTCTCGTTCATCGACTCTTTGTCGAGCACGCGCAACACGGCGTCCTCGCCATGCACGGTGGGCATGATGGACACGCGGAAATCGATCAGGCGCGTCTTGTAGCGCACGCGGAAGCGTCCGTCCTGCGGTACGCGCCGCTCGGCGATATCGAGTTCGCTCATCACCTTGATGCGCGAGATGATCGTCGAGTGCCACTCCTTGGAGATGGGCGGCATGGCGTAGTTCAGCACGCCGTCGATGCGGTACTTGATCACCACTTCGGCGTCGCGCGTTTCGATGTGAATATCCGAGGCGCGGCGTTCGAGGGCGTTGAAAATGGTGGTGTCCACCAGCTTGATGACCGGCGCGATGTCGGAGTCAACGGCCGAGAGCTTGTCGATCGACAGCGTTTCGTCCGAGTTCTCTTCGTCCGCCACCACGTCGAGCGAGAAGGTTTCAGTGACTTCCTCCAGCACGCGCTGCGACTGCTCGGTCTTCTTGAGAAGATCTGAAATTTGCTGGAGCGCGGCGACCTTGATGCGAAGTTTTTTGTCGAGCAGAATCGACAACTCGTCCACCAGATTGAGGTTGCGCGGGTCCGACAGCGCGATTTCGAGCGTCCCGTTGTGGGCGGCGAGCGGCACGAAGTTGTAGCGGAACATCAGGTCCACGGGGACCGATTTCAGCACGTCCTGGGCGATGTGGGCTTCTTTGAGGTCGACGAATTCGCAGCGATAGCGTTCAGCCAGAGCCCGGGCCTGCCGGATTTCGGCCTCGCGGGCCGCGGTCTTGGCCGGGGGGGCGGCTGGTGGTTGCTGCTGCGGTTCTTGCGCCATTTCTTCGCCTGGCCGCCCGAGACGGACGCGTCCTCAATTAGGATGACGCAGCCGAGGGGCCGGGCGTGCAGAGCGGATGGGGTTTAGGCGAAGATCTCGTCGGCGGTGAGGCGGAAGCCGCGGTCCGGGAATTCGATGGCGTCGACGCGGAGGAGGCTCCCGTTCTGGTGCCGCTGGATACGGCCGTGGGCGGGGTCAACCAGCCAAATGAACTCGATTCCGGCGGCGGCGTATTCGTCGAATTTGCCGATGTAGGTCGACAGCGAGTCGTCCGGCGAGAGGATTTCGACGGCACCGAACGGTATCACTCCGTCTGCCGGTTTCCGGTCGGCGAAGATGGCCAAATCCGCGGTATGCGCCATTTGCGCGGCGCTACGCGAATGCGCAACTGCGGCGCGGCGAATAAACGGCTGGTCGGCTGAGACAACCTGATCGCAAAGCCTCTCGACGCCATTGCATTGGCGTGATCTGCGTTCGGCCAGGGACGATGAATGACCTCCCCCCTACCCACTCGGCGTCCCACTCAAAGGACGTCCGCTGGTACTCTTCTATCGAAATGGCGACAGCGGGAGATACCATAACAGTCTCCAAGCTACACCTTCTCGGCGAGCGAGAAGATCGGCAAATACAGCGCCACCAGCACAAACGCCACAAAACCGCCCATAAACAGCATGATCGCGGGCTCCACCAGCGCCATCGCTGCGGTTAGGCGGGTATTCACGTCGTCCTCGAAGAACTCGGCCACCGAGTTGAGCATCGCCGGCAATGCGCCGGTCGACTCGCCCACTTCAATCATGTCGATCGACAGCGGCGGAAAGATCCCCGTGGTGCGGAGCGACGAGGACAGCGGCTGCCCCTCGCGCACCAGTTTGCGCGCCTTCTCAATCGCTGACCGCATGATGCGCGCCCCCAGCGAATCGCCCGCCGTTTCGAGCGCCTGCACGAGCGGAATGCCACCCAGCAGGAGCGTTCCGAGCACGCGCGAGAACTGCGCCACCTGATACTTGGCCCAGATGTCGCCGATTACCGGCATACGAAGCTGCGCGTGCTCCACTGCCGCGCCGCCTGCGTCCGTGCGCATCCACAACCGGAACGCCACCGCCGCGGCCACCAGCGCGCCTACGGCCAGCAGAATGTAGTTGCGCGCGGTGGTGCCGATAGCGAGCAGAATCTGCGTGACGTAGGGGAGTTCGGCCTGGAGCGAGTTGTAGAGTTGCGCGAAGTTCGGCACCACGTAGGTGACCATGAACACAATCAGCGCGCCGACCAGCACGACGAGAATGCAAGGGTAGATCAGCGACAGCATGATCTTCTTGCGTACGGCGAGCGCCAGGCGCTGGTAGGAAAGAAACCGCTCGATCACCTCGGCGAGCGAGCCGCTTTTTTCGCCCGCCATCAGCGAGGTGATGTACATGGGCGGAAACACCCGCTGGCGCGAGAAAGCCCCGGAAAGCAGCGTGCCGTTTTTGACGTCCTCGCGGACGGCTTTGATGTACTTGGCAAGCTTCGGGTCCGTGAGCCGGTCTGCCAGCAAATCGAGGCAGCGCGGAATCGGGAGGCCGGCTTTCACCAGCGTGAGGAACTGCTGGTTGAAGATGAGGAACTTTTCAAGGTCCACCTTCTTGCCCGCGCCCAGCTTGGCCGCCAGTTCGCCGCGCGCCTTGATCGAATAGACCAGGAAGCCCTGCTGCGTCATTTTCTCGCGCAGTTCACGCTCGGACTCGGCTTCGGCCACCTGCTGGTGGATCGCGCCCTTGGCGTCGGCGTACTTGAGAATAAACTCGGCCACTGTCAGAGTTTGACGGCGGAGGGCCGTAAAACGTGGAGACTATTGATCTTCGTCGGTCAGCTCGGCTCCGTCGGGCTTGGCGAACTGGAAGGTGGAGGCCGGGAGCGCGGTGTTCGAGCGCTCGCGCGACAGACGGTAGCGCATCACCGAGCCGTCCTGCCCGGTGACGCGGAGGAGTTCGATGCGGAAGTCGGGGGTTACGAGGAAATCCACCTGCGTATAGGGGGCGCGGGCGGACTTCGGGATGGCGATGATGTAGGTGTTCGCACCCTCGGGTGTGGTCCGGAACTCTTTGAAATCACGTCGGAAATCGAGCTGACCGATCATGAACGCAAGCGGTGCGCGCAGGTCGTCAGCCTCCTTGATCTTGGCGCGCGTCACCTGTTTGGTGCTGGGCGAGTAGAAGTAGGCGAACTTGCCGTCGGTGAGGAAGAATTTGCCCGCCGGACGGGAATAGGTCCAACGCATGCGGCCCGGCTTTTGCAGCGCCACTTCGCCCGCTTCGCTGCGCGCAATCTGCCCCTGGCCGGATTGCGTTTGTTCAAAATCGAACTCCAGCGTTCGCGCGCGGTTGTAGTGGTACTCTACGCCTTTGAGCAGAGTGTCGAGGTCAAGGCCAGTGGCCGCCAGAAGCCCGGCGGCTGCCCAGATAATGTGCATCGCTTAACCATTGACGCACGAGCCGGGCCCTGAGTTCAATCCCTCACAGCCGCGAGATGGTCCCTCGAGGCGCGCGGCGCGCTAGAGTTCCCACCCCTTTTTTCTTCTTCAATGCCGGCGGCAAACCCGGCTGTTTAGACTTCGGAAGCTTGCTCACCACCAACGCATACGACCCGCGCGCCAGCCGCTCCAGTTCGCTCGCTCGGAGCGCATCGAACCGTTCGAGCGCAACCCAATGCGCGCGCCAGGTACGGCGCAGGCACGATGCCGGGGCACTCGACGAGTTCGGCAAATTCCTCGGGCGTCACTTTGAGCGAAAGTACATGGGCCACTGGCTCCAGCGAGGCCACCGTAAACATCTTGCCGCTCACTTTAAACTGCAGGTGGTTCTCCCACTGCACCTGCTCACTCGTGCCCGGCAAGCTCAGGCACAACGCCCGCAACCACTCGAGGCCCATGGTCTCACTCTCCGATCAGGAACTTGTGATAGCGTCCCATCCAGTACGGCAGCAGGAAAAACGCGCCGTCGTCTTCGGACCCTCCGCCGCCGCCGGCCGACACCACAAACGGATTGCCGTTCCATTTCATGATGGGCCGCTCGTCCGGCGCAATCCAATCGAGCGATTCGCGCCGCCCATGGCGGTCCGGCGCCCCGGCCCACTTGAGGCCCTTGCGCCAGTTATTGTCCACGCTCCAATTGATCAGGTCCAGCGGAATGCGGTACAGCGTATACGCGGCGGGCGCGAGGTCAATCTTTCCCTTGGGCCAGGCCGTCTGATAGATGAACATCCACAGCGGATTGCGTTCGCGCTGGATGTTCTTCCACCACTGGTCCATCGCCGCGCGATATTGCTTCAGCAACGCTTCGTTCTTCTCATAGCGGAAGACCAAATAGAAAGGCAGCATCGCCAGTTCTTCGTCCGAGTAGTTCAACTCCTCGCGCAATTCGAGCAGCCGGTTGGCCAGCTTCAGATATCCGCCCGCCCCCGCCAGCCGCTCGTACTCGGCGCGATACTTCGCCTCGCCCGTCAGACGATGCGTGACCAGCAGAAAGCTCAGCAGTTCCACGGCGTTCAACGGACCGTCGCCGCTGCCGCGCGGCGTAGCGAAATACTCGGGCGACCAGCGCCCCCAATACGTCGGCAGCCCGTGAATATCGGTGAGATTCAAATCGTGCCGCAGCAGATGATCCATGACACGTTGCGCCGTGCCACGGATTCGCGCCCGCAACGCTTCATCGGGAAGCAGGTCATACGCGAGCGCGAACAGGTAGAAGTGGCCGACAATTTCATCGGAACTGGTATCGGACTTCCATTCAATCTCGCCGTCCGGCGTCCAGTGCCACGTGCCGCCGTTCGCGCGCCAATCGCCCTTGTGGGTGTAGGAGCGCGCCGGATAGCCTGGCCGGCCCGTCACCTCTTCCAGTTTCAAAACGGCCTCGGTCGCGCGCCGCGCGCGGTCCAGCGCCGCCGGCTCGCGCGTAACGGCATAGCGGTAGCATTCGGCGGCGGCGTACATGGCCGTCCACAACCCGTCGTTGTCGCTGGGGTCCAGGCGGTTCGAGCTGAGATCGCCCGGCCGGTCGAGGTTCGAGGAAGAGACGAAGCCCAGCCGGCCATGCCGCGCCGTCACCCGTTCCTCAAACAAGGCGGCCTTGGCGGCCAACGTCATCGGGCGCATTGTAATGCGGGCGACGCCGGTTGCCGTGCGCGCCCACAGCGCCCCGGCGGCGGCATCCCATTCGAGGTGCTGCACGGAATCGTCAGGCAGATAGCGCCGGCCGTGGAAGTACTGCAAGCGGTCGAGCGGCTCCCGGGCGCTTGGCTCTTCGCGCGTCAAACCACGCTCGGCCACCCACCAACGCACCCGCCCACCCGGTTCGGCCGCCTCCCGTGCTGCACCTGTACGCAGGTTTGCAGACAGCTCCGCCGGCCAAGGCGAAACACTCCAAAACTTGGCCTCCTTCTGTGGGTAAGGCCGCAACAACACCTGTCCCCGGAGCAGAATCACGCTGATGGATAAACCAAGAAACAGCTCGCGCACTGCCATTTTAATATTTGATGGTACTGCAAAGATGAGTGCGCAAACACTAATATAATGATCAGGGCCCTTACTCCCGCCGATATTGGAAATGTGCAGACGCTCATGACGGCATCCGCTGACAAGCTGAACGCTCCACGACTGTGTTCCTCGGACAACTCCATACTGGTTGCCGACGACAGCCTCGTTTCGCGGCGGCTACTGGAAGCCGTGTTACGCAAGTGGGGTTTCGATGTGGTGCTGGTCTCCAGCGGTACGGAAGCCTGGCAAGTACTCCAACGTGAAGATGCTCCCAAGTTGGCGATTCTAGACTGGATGATGCCCGGCCTGAGCGGCCCGGAGGTCTGTAGCCTGGTGCGCGAGAACCGCGCCAGCGCCGCCTACACATATATAATCCTGCTTACATCCCGCAACGAAAAAGAAGACCTCATCGCCGGCATGGAGGCGGGTGCGGACGACTATCTGGTCAAGCCGTTCGACAACAACGAACTGAAAGTACGCCTGGGTCCCGGACGGCGCATCGTGGAACTTCAGAGCCAGCTCCTCGCCGCGCAAGAGGCGCTGCGCGTGCAGGCGACGCAAGACTCTCTGACGGGCCTGTGGAACCGGCCGACTATCCACGAGATTCTGGCGCGAGAGTTGTCACGCAGTGTACGCGAGGAGATTCCGCTCGGCATCATCATGGGTGACCTCGATCATTTTAAGGACGTGAACGATACGCATGGCCACCAGGCGGGAGACCACGTACTGCGCGAGGTAGCCCAACGTATGGGCAACTCTATCCGCGTCTACGATGCGGCCGGACGTTACGGCGGCGAAGAATTTCTATTGATTCTGCCGGGGTGTGACGAAGAGTCCACCCTGCAGACCGCCGAGCGGATTCGCACTCAATTGACCCAGTTTCCCATTGAAACCGGGGAGGGTGAGTCCCTTACCATCACCGCCAGTTTCGGAGGCACGGCACTGCCTCGGGGCGTGGAGACATCCCCGGAAACGCTGATCAAACTAGCCGACACAGCGCTCTACCGGGCCAAGCAGGCAGGGCGAAACCGCTCAGAATTCAAGCCCTTCAATGTAGCCGTGTCCTAGGGCCTATTCTTCTCCACCCTGGCGGGCCATGCTGAAGTGGCTCAAACTGCGCGCATAGGAAAGCACTCCCTTGTATAAGGCCTCGGCAATCTTCTGCCGGTGTTCCCCCTTGCGCAACAAAGCTTCTTCCCGCGCGTTGCTCAGAAAACCAATTTCCACCAACACCGACGGCATCGTCGCGCCAATCAGCACCACCAGCGGAGCGCTGCGCACTCCGCGATTGTGAATTCGCCCGTGCGTTTCCTTGGACAGGTCATGCGTGGCCGATTGAATGCGCGCAGCAAACTCACGCGACTCATCGCGTTTGTCAAACAGCAGAATGCGCTTCACCAGATCGTTCAGGTCCGACACTTTCTTCTGCGCAAACGTGTTCTCGCGCGCGGCCAGCCCCAGATCTTCGCGTGAATCGCCGCGGTTCAGAAAGTACGTTTCGGTGCCCACCACACTGCGCACCGGCGCGGTGTTGGCGTGGATCGAAAGGAAAAGGTCAGCCTTCACCTTGTTCGCCATCATGCAGCGTTCTTCGAGGCCCACGTACGTATCGTTCTTGCGCGTGTAGACCACTTCAACGCCGATGCGCTGTTCAAGCAGCTTGCCCAAACGCAGCGTGACGTCGAGCGTGAGCTCTTTCTCCACCAGCCCGGTCACGCCCTCCGACCCCGGGTCGTGCCCGCCATGTCCGGCATCTAGCACCACGAGCGAAAGCTTCAACCCCAACGCCCGCGTCAAAGAAGGCGTCACCAAGCGCGCCGATTGCGGGCCATCCGTGTTGTTGCCGTTCGCCCTTTCCGGCTCCTTAGCCGGCGCTGGTGCAGGCGGCGGCGCCACCGTGGGAGGAGGAGTCACCTTGGCCACCACCGGCGGCGGGGAGGGTGGAAGCGGGGCGCGTTCCACTGGAGGAGCAGCAACGGGAGGCAGAGCCTGCGTCACGGATGGAGCCGCGGGCGCTGGCGTGGAGCCGCCGGTGGCACGCCGGACGTCCAGCACAATGCGGGCCGGGTTGACGAGTTCGCTGGCGGTCACTTCGGCGGGTACGGCCAGGTCCAGCACCACGCGGGTTACCCGCGCCTGATTCGGCGCCACGCGGACCTTGTTTACGAGCCCATCGCTCACCGGAATCGTATAGGCCACCCCGCGAAAACTCGGGTTGGGATGCACATCCACCAGATCGACGAAAGCGCGGTCGGGGTTGGCAAGCCGGCCATGCTTGAACTGGACAGGGCGCGACAATTCAATGGCCACGCGCGTGTTGTCTACCGAACTCCAATAGCGGACTTCCGTCAGGGCGGAGACATGTGATTGTGCAGGCAAAATCAGCGGAAGGGCCGCGCAGACACACGCCACCCGCACTAGCTGTCCCCACTCCATCCGCCCCAGCAAATTCATGCCTTGCGTACTCTCACCTCGTCCGCATATGTAGCTGGCCCGACGCATCCACGTAGGAATCCAGCGGCCGGTATTGCGGCTCAACCTTTGCAACCTTCACTATGGCCGCAGCCGGCGGCTTTTGACGTTGCGCTAACCGCCGCAAATCGCCCAGCCGCTTCCCGACGCGATAGACATACTCTTGAGTCTCGGCATAGGGAGGGATTCCCTTGTACCGGTCTACCGCGCCCTCCCCCGCATTATACGCCGCCAGTACTAGGCGCAGGTCGCCCGGGTAGCGGTCCTGGAGAAATCGAAGGTATCTCACTCCGCCTTCAATGTTCTGGCGCGAGTCGAAACTGTTCTGCACGCCCATTCGAAGGGCCGTGTCAGGAATCAACTGCATCAAGCCTTCGGCGCCCTTGGGCGAAACGGCGTATTGGTTGTAGGCACTCTCGCAGTGGATTACCGCATGCACCAGCAACGGGTCTACTCCATGCTGGGGCGAAATCTCCGCCACCAGATCGTTTACCGGCGCAGCGTTCACGGGCAGCTTCACGCCAAGAGCCGATGTGGCCTCGCCCGCGGACTCCACCGACGGCACAATGCGAGCCTGAATGATGCGCTCGGGAACCACAATGCGGCGCACCAGCCGCCCGCTCCGCCGGTCGAGCGCCACCGTGGACGTGACGTCATTGCCATGGCCGCCGCCAACCGCCCAACCTGGAGCGGTCGCCAGCAAAAGCGGAATCAGCGCCACAAAACTCTTTCGCATCAAGAGACTTAATCGATGGCCAATCGCAGTTTTCATTATCGCTCGAAAAAACTGGGCGTGCCGGACGCCCAGTGGTAGATTGGCATTATATGGACGTCAGCGGCTTTGTTCTGGCAGGCGGCCGCAGTTCGCGCATGGGGCGCGACAAGGCCCTGCTGGTGCTCGAAGGCGAAGCGATGGCCCAACGAGCCGCCGGTGTATTGGGTTCGTTTTTGTCCGCGCCGGTCGCACTGGTGGGCAGCGCCGGGCGCTATGCGCACCTGGGCCTCCCGGTGGTGGAGGACAGCTTCCCGGGACAAGGTCCGCTGGCGGGCATCGAAGCCGCGCTCAACAGCCCCTATGCACGAGACTGGAACCTCATCATCGCCTGCGACATGCCCCATTTGCGGGTGGACATACTCCGTGGATTGGCGGCCCAAGCCGCCGCACACCCCGAGGCGGTCTGCGTGATGGCCGTCAGCAGCCGGGCGCCGGAGCCCCTGTGCGCGGTCTGGCGGCGTGAGTTCGGCCCAGTGGCGCGAGCGGCTCTGGAGGCCGGGCAGCGCAAAGTGCGCGACGTGGTTTCCGATGTGCAAGTGGTGCATTTTCAAATCGATGAAGACTCCGCGCTCACCAACGTCAACACCCCCGCCGACTGGGCGGCAGTGGCAGGAGAAAGCGCCGCATGAGCGAGTCGTTCCCCAACTATATTGAATTCCGCCACGTCTACAAGACGTTCGATCGTCCCGTTTTAGTTGACGTGAGTTTTCACGTTCGTGCCGGCGAGACCGTGGCCATCATCGGCCGCAGCGGCGTTGGTAAGTCCGTTTCGCTCGGCCACATCATGGGGTTCCTCAAGCCGGACCAGGGGCAAGTGAGCGTGGCGCACACCGACATCACCAATGCCCCGGAACACGAACTCCGCCGGATCCGCAAGAAGGTGACGATGGTCTTCCAGTCCGGCGCGCTGTTTGACTCGATGACAGTGGCCGAAAACATCCTGTTCTCGCTCGAACTGCGCGAGGACTATGACGCCGCCAACCGCGAGGAAATCGTGCGCGGATTGCTGCGCATGGTGGACCTCGAAGAATACTACGACGCCTACCCCACCGACCTGTCCACCGGCTTCAAGCGCGCCGTTGCCATAGCCCGCGCGCTGGCCGCGCAGCCCGAGTGCGTCCTCTACGACGAGCCGACCACGATGGTGGACCCCATCATGTCCGCCCACCTCGGGCATCTGATGCTGCGTTTGAAGCGCCAGTTGCGGCTGACTTCCGCGGTGGTGACGCATGATCTGGACCTGATGCGCCTCGTGGCGGATCGTGTGGTGTTTCTGCACAAGGGCGAGGCGATCTACGTGGGGCCGACGGCGGGCCTGCCGGATGCCGACCATCCGCACATCCGCGAGTTTCTCGCGATGGATCAGGTGCGAATTTAGCGCAAGGTGCGCGTTGCCAGCAGTGAGTTTTGGCTATTTCGTTTTGGCCTTCGCGTTGATCGTCTGCCCGCTCTAGCGTGGCGCGTCCATGCCAATCCGCCCTGATGAAATAGGCGCCTACGGAACCAGGCGCTCCTGCCGGGCGATCTTCAAAAAGTTCGCGGCGGCCGGGTTCAGCGCGCTACGCCGGCCCACCAGCCGCACCGCTGTCCGGAAACCTCTGATCGGGACGCTCGTCACCGCTTTCGGCAGGAGGACTGCCACGGACTGCGGGCCGATGGAAACGCCCATGCCCGCGCTCACAAAACTCAGAATGCTGGACCACTGACGGGCTTCCTGGGAGACCGCGGGCCGGAAGCCCGCCCGCTGGCAATGCTCCGTAACCGCAGCGAAAAAGAAAGGACCGAGGTGCCGCGGGAAGAACACGAATGGCTCGGATCGCAGTTGCGAAACGGAGACCACGTCTTTGGCCGCAAGCGGTGAATCGTTGGGCACAATCGCTACCATCGCCTCTTCCCACCGCAGATGCGTTTCGATCTCGGGGCATGCGTCCACGCCTCTAATCAGGCCCAAGTCGGCCGCGCCGGTCTGTATGGCTTGCAGGATGGCGCTGGTTGCCATTTCAAGGGGCCGGAAGTCGACGCTGCGGTACATCTTCCGGTAGCGCCGGATTGTTTTGGGCAACGCGCCCAGCATCAGCGAAGGCGCGGTGGCCAGAGTCAACTGCCCGGCCTGCCCCGAGCCTAGTCTCTGCATCGCGGCGATCGCGTGGTCGGCGGAGGCAACTACTGCCCGGGCGCTTTCAAGGAACTGCTCGCTGGCTACCTTCAGCTTGCTGGATCGGGAGGTTCTCCCGAAGAGGCGGCATTGCAGCCGCGACTCCAGCAGCTTGATCTGCCTCGTTAAGGGCGGCTGAGCAATCCCCAATCGAGTGGACGCCCGGCCAAAGTGGCATTCCTCAGCCAGCGCGATGAAGTAGCGAAGGTGGGTCAGCTCAACGCCCGGATCATTCGTACTCAGAGAGTATTAATGCTCAATCTTAATTGTATTTGAATATCACTTTGCTCGAGCCTACACTCGACACATGGCCACTCTTGAACCCGCCCCCAACGCAACGGCTGAGCACTCGTTCCCGCTCCCCCTCTACGGGCCGCGAGCCCTGACGGTGGAGCGTGGAGAAGGCTGCTACGTGATCGACCCAACTGGACGGCGCTACCTGGACTTCCTCACCGGGATCGGCGTGAACGCTTTGGGGTATGGCCACCCTGCCATCCTGGCGGCGATGAGAGAGCAGGTGGAGCGCTGTGTTCATACCTCCAATCTCCACACTCATCCGTATCAGAACCTGCTGGCCGAACAACTCGCCCGGTGGAGCGGGCTGAACCAGGTCTTTCTGAGCAACAGCGGCACGGAGGCGATGGAGGCGGCGATGAAGGCGGCCAAAGCGCGGGCGAACCAGCGCGGCCAGCGGCGTCATCGCATCGTCGCTCTGGAGAACTCTTTTCACGGCAAGACGGCGGGGGCGCTCGCTATGACTGGCCAACCCAAGTATCGCGATCCCTTCTTGCCACTGTTTCCGGACGTTGTTTTCGTTCCGCTCAACAATGTTGCGGCCCTCAAGCAGGCGGCGACCGGGGATACCATAGCCATCGTGGCCGAGACTATTCTCGGCGAAGGCGGAATCTATCCGCTCGAAGCTTCGTTCCTGTCGGCCGTTCGGGCGGTTGCAGAACAACGCAACGCGCTCTGGATCGCCGATGAAACGCAATGCGGCCTGGGCCGGACCGGCGAACGGTTCGCGTATCAAAGTTTTCCCGAGACTGGCTTGCCCGACATCGTTGTCACAGCCAAGCCGCTAGGCGGAGGACTGCCGCTGGGCGCGACGATCTTCAGCAGCGCGGCCGCCACCGCCATGGAGACCGGCATGCACGGTACAACTTTCGGTGGAGGCCCGCTGGCTTGTCGCGCGGCGATTGCGTTTCTGAACGAGGCAGAGCGCTTGCTGCCTTCCATCCGCCGGTGCGGCGATTATCTTCATCAGCAACTCAGGAGGCTGCAGATGACCGTGCCCCGCATCCGCGAGATTCGGGGTCGCGGCCTGATGGCTGGCATCGAGTTGAGCGTAGCTGGCGAACCCATCGTCCAACGGGCCCTCCGCGAAGGGTTGGTGATCAACTGCACGCACGGCCATGTCCTGCGCCTGCTGCCACCCTACATCGCCCGGGAGCACGGCCCGGGAGCACGAAGTCGATCAAGCGATGGCGGTGCTGGGCAAGGTTCTGAAGGAATAGACAGCGCCCTACCAGGGGCGGTCGCCCGCCACCGAGAGCGCTTCCGAGTACGGGTCCGCGCCGCCCCAAATCACGTTATCGCCCCAGCTCACGTTGACCGCGAAGTTGACCTTCTCGCCCCAGATGACATCAGTGCCGTAGAGGCTGGCATACGACGGCCAGTTGTTCGAGATCGTCGCCTTGCCGTTGGCAAACACCGCACGGGGAGACAGCGCGCGCCGGGTGGAAGAGAACACCGTCGTGCCCGAGAGTGCTGCCTTGAGATCGAGGTGGCCTGCGCCGATCGTGAACACGTCATGCTGCAGGTTGAAGGTCTGCCCGGTGCGGGCATCGTAGATGCGGGCCGTGGGCGGCATGCCCTTGAACGCCGCGCGCATCAGGCGCGCTTTCACTTGATCGGGCGTCATATAGACCGGCGTTCTGCCCGCAGCCTGCTGGCGCTTGCAGTCCTTCTCCAGCACCCGCGCGGCAGCCGCGGCGGCCATCGGCGCAGCCATACTGGTGCCGCTGAGGATGACGGTATTGCCGATGGGCTCAGCGCCGCCATTCATGCTGAGACCCACATAGTTGGCCTGATAGTTGGCCTGGTAGCTCGTCACCAGGTAGTGCGCCGGTTGCATGCGGGCATAAAACAGATTGCCCGGCGCCACCAAATCGGGTTTCACGATCTTGTCGCGCAACGTCGGGCCCTTGGAGCTAGACGACGCGATCATGTCGTCCTCGCGCTTCGTGCGTCCTACCTGGCGCGTGGCGCCCACGGTGATCACATAAGGGTCATTGGCGGGCGCGGTAATGGTGGCATAGCCTTGCGTGCCGAGCGAGTTGTCGCGGCCGAGATTGCCCGCGGCTACCACCACCACGATGCCCGCCTTCCAGGCCTTCTCGACGGCCAGGCACAACGGATCCGTAGCGAACGAGCCGGTGACGAGGCGGCCGAGCGAAAGATTGATGACGCGGATGTTGTATGCGCTCCTCAGCGCGATGGCGCGATTCTATCGCTGCGATAACATAGCTATCCCTGCCCTTGCCGCGTGCATCGAGCGCACGCAGGTCCATGAGGTTCACACCGGGCGCGACGCCCAGGAAATTCGGCGCCTACGGCGAGAGGCACTTGCCATTGGCCGCCAGAATTCCGGCGATGTGCGTGCCGTGCCGTACGGGTCATTGGTGATGTTCTCGGTGGTGACGAAGTTCTGGTGATAGATAGCGAACGCGAGAACTGGTGCAGCCGCCCGCCGCGTTCTTAAGCAAGCCGTCCGGCGAAATGCCGGAGTCGATCACAGCAATTCCAATACCCGAACCGATGACATCGGGCCGCTCCGGCGTGGTGTAGACGGCAAAGCCGTAACCCAGCGATTCAAACGCCATCCACGGCGGGAAGTATGTCGCACCAACTTCGCGGTCTGGCTCAATCGAGATCACGTCAGGATCAGCCGCAAGTTCTTCGAGTTCAGCCCGCGTCGCCCGCAGTGCCGCCACGGGCACGTGACGCCGGCTGCGCTGCCGAAGCACGGCGCCCGCGGCAAAGCGCCG
This sequence comes from Acidobacteriota bacterium, assembly GCA_016871115.1. Lineage (GTDB taxonomy): Bacteria > Acidobacteriota > Terriglobia > Bryobacterales > Bryobacteraceae > VFZP01. Next base: position 4,917 of record VFZP01000031.1, on the reverse strand, counting down.
GATGGCAAGGGCTTCCGGTTCGCCCCGGTCGTCGCGGTAGCTCACCAGTACGTCATACGCCGTCGGGCGCGTTGGCAGCGGCCTCCAAAACCTCCCGAGCCATCTTCAGCGCCGGCGCTGAAGCGGCCCGCATCACGGTGGGCAACACTGCGAGCCGGGCAGGCTGGATTCTCATACTGGGCAAAGATGCAAGGCATGGGCCGAAGCATCTCCCTGTTAACACGGAGCCTTCCGTACCGTGGGTGGCCTGGATGACGGCCATCCAGTCCATTCGTCCAGACAGTGTGCCGCCCTAGGGGTGATAATGGAGCTTCATGATGGCTGCGGTTCTCGTGTGGGTGGTGACGGCCGCCACGCTCGCCCTCTTCCTTTCGGGCCGCTGGTGGCTGCCCGAGGCGATCAACGCGCAGGCCCGGTCATGGGACTCACACTTCAATCTCACGTTCTGGATCATGGGCGCCGTTTTTGCCGCCGCGCAACTGGCTCTGAGTTGGGTGGTGCTGCGGTATCGAAGCTCAGGTGAGCCTGTGGCCGAGTCCGGCTCGCATGGCAACAACAAACTGGAACTGGTTTGGATGGGCGCGGCCGCGGTGGTCTTTGTCGGGCTGTCGGCGCTTTCGACGGCGATCTGGGCCGGCGTGCATTTGGAACGCGCGCCCGCCGGAGCCATGCGCATTGAAGCCGTGGCCAAGCAATTCGCCTGGAACTTCCGCTACCAGGGACCGGACGGCAAGTTCGGACGTGTGAAGCCGGAACTGATCAGCGACGCCAACGGCAACCCGTTTGGCCTGGACGACACCGACGAAGCCGGGCGCGACGACATCACCATGGCCGCGCTTCGCATTCCCGCCGGCACGCCCGTCGTGCTCGAAATGCAGAGCCGCGACGTGCTGCACAACTTTTTTGTGCGCGAACTGCGCATCAAGCAAGATCTCGTGCCGGGCATGCGCATCCCGCTGCGCTTCAGCGCCGACAAGCCCGGCACGTACGAAGTGGCTTGTTCGGAGTTGTGCGGGCTCGGCCATCATCAGATGCGTACGCAGCTCATCGTCATGGGAAAGGAGGAGTTTCAAAAGTGGCAGCAGGAGACCTTGCAGCAACTGGGCGTGATTACGGCTCCCGAGAGCCGGTAGTCGCGGCTCCCCCACCCGGCTTTGTGCGCCGGTGGATTTTCAGTACGGACCACAAGGTCATCGGCAAGCAGTATTACTTCCTGGCCCTGTTTGCGGCATTCCTCGGCATGGCGCTATCGCTACTGATGCGCTGGCATCTCATCGATCCGGACCGCAAGATCGCATGGCTGGAAAAACTGTGGCCCGAAGGCGCCGCTGGCGGCATCATGACGCCGGAGTTGTATCTGTCGTTGATGACGATGCATGGTACCATCATGGTGTTCTTCGTGCTCACCACGGTGCCGCAGAGCGGCTTTGGCAACTACTTCCTGCCGTTGCAGATCGGCGCGGACGACATGGCGTTTCCGCGGCTGAATATGGCCTCTTTCTGGACCACGTTCGTTTCATTCTTGGTGCTCATCGCCGCGTTCGTGGTGCCGGGCGGCGCGCCGCTCGGCGGCTGGACCGCGTATCCGCCGTTGAGTGGAGTGGGCGCGATCGCGGGTCCGGGCATGGGCCTGGGCATGGATCTGTGGATTGTGAGCATCGCGCTATTTTGCATCGCCTCGCTGATGGGCGCCATCAACTTTGTCGCGACGCTAGTGGATTTGCGTGCTCCGAGTCTCGGCCTGATGCAGCTACCGCTGACTTGTTGGGGCTGGTTTACCACGGCGATGATCAGTCTGCTCGCGTTTGCCGTGTTGCTGCCGGGCGGAGTTCTGCTATTAATGGACCGTAATCTCGGCACCAGCTTCTTTCTGCCGGCAGGGCTGGTTGTGAGTGACCGCGCACTGCAGCACTCAGGCGGCTCCCCTATCCTGTGGCAGCATCTGTTTTGGTTTTTTGGCCACCCGGAGGTGTACATTGCGATCCTGCCGGGCATGGGCTTCGTTTCCACGATCCTCAGCACTTTTGCCCGCAAGCCCATTTTCGGTTACCGCGCGATGGTCTATGCGATGGTAGCCATCGCAGCGCTCGGGTTCCTGGTGTGGGGCCATCACATGTTTGTGAGCGGCATGAATCCCTACTCGGCGATCGCTTTTTCGCTGATCACCATGACCGTGGGCGTGCCGAGCGCGATCAAAACTTTCAACTGGGTGGGTACGTTGTGGGGCGGCAAGTTATGGATTACCACGCCTTCGCTCTTCGCCCTGGGTTTCGTGTCGTTGTTTGTGAGCGGCGGCATTACGGGGATTCTGCTGGGACAGCCCGCGATGGATATGTATTTTCACGACACATACTTCGTGGTCGGCCACTTTCACCTGATCATGGGCGTAGCGGCCGTGTTTGCCATGTTTGCGGGAACCTACTACTGGTTCCCGAAGATGTTCGGCCGCATGATGAACGAGACGCTCGGCAAAGCGCACTTCCTGGTGACGTTTCTCGGCGTCTACGCGATCTTCGTGCCCATGCACATTGCCGGCATCGTGGGCAATCCGCGCCGCTATCCGGACTTTAAGGAGTTCGAGTTCCTCGCGGATCTGAAGTTTCTACACACGATGATGACGCACGCGGCGATGTCCACCGCCGCCATCCAACTCGTGTTCCTGTTCAATCTGTTCTGGAGCATGTATCGCGGCTCGGTGGCGCCGGCCAATCCCTGGCATGCCACCACACGGGAATGGAGTAGCGATGAGTACGAGTGAGTTTCAGCCGGTGGAACTCAAAAGCGACGTCCGCGTGGATTGGGAGGCAAAGCAGAAAGAGGCTTCGCGCACTGGCCTATACGTGCTGTTAGCTTCCATCCTGATGTTCTTCGGCGCGCTCACCAGCGTGCTGATTATCCGCGCCGGATCGGCCGACGATTTCCACGGCGTGCCGATTCCGCGCGTGTTGTGGTTTTCCACGGCGGCGATCCTCGCGTCGAGCTACTTTCTGGTGCGCAACGACAAACGCACGGGTGTGGTCTTCGGCCTCGTGTTCCTGGCCGGCCAAGCCGTGGCATGGGTTCAGTTCGTCAACATCAAGGGCCCGGGCAGTTGGTTTTTCTGGACCTTCAGCGTTTCGCACGCGTTTCACGTGTTGGGCGGTTTCGTGGCATTTCGCTTTGCGCGTTTTGAGTTGGCGCGCGTATACTGGCACTTCGTCACCGGACTGTGGTTGTATGTGGTGCTGATGTTCCTGATCTGGAGAAGCTAACTGTGTCCATTCACGCCGCCGCCACGCACGCTTCGTCTTCGCCGTTCGGGATCGGCTCGAAGAAGTTCGGGATGTGGCTATTCATCGTCTCCGACGCGCTCACTTTTGCCACGCTCCTTGTCTGCTACGCCTACGTGCGCATGGCGAACGCCGAGTCGTGGCCCGTGCCGTTTGCCTTTTCGCCGAGCGTTCTGTTTTCCACCGGCATGACGCTGGTGCTGCTGAGTTCAAGCCTGACGATGGTGTTCGGCGTCCACGCGATGCAGCACGGTGACCGCGGGCGGGCGGTGCGCTGGATTCTGCTCACGATGATGGGCGGCGCGGCGTTCGTCGTCCTGCACCTCACCGAATGGCGACATCTCATTTCACAGGGCATGACGCCCGCCGCGAACCCGTGGGGCTCGCCGGTGTTTGGCGCCGCGTTCTTCGGCATCACTGGACTCCACATGCTGCACGTCACAATCGGCGTCGTGTATCTCGGCATCACCGCCGCGGGCGTGGGTCGCGGGCGGTTCACCGAGGAGGACGTGGAGGCAAGCGGCCTCTACTGGCACTTTGTCGACCTGGTGTGGATGTTCGTCTTTCCGCTGCTCTATTTGATGAGTGTGAAGCCATGACGCTGCGCGTGTGGATCTTCCTGCTGGTGCTGACGGCGATTGAGGTGTGGCTCGCCTACGTGCACGCCTCGCCGATGGTCATGCTGGCGGTGCTGCTGATCCTGTCGTTCGTCAAGGCCGGCTATATCGTGGCGTACTTCATGCACATGAAGCAGGAAAAACGCAGCCTCAGCCTGAGCCTGTTCCCGATCATGCTACTGTGCATCCTGGCGCTGTTGATGCTGCTGCCGGATGCCGCCCGCGCGCAGTGCGTGATGTGCAAGCGTACGGCGGAGGCGCAGAACGCTGAACAAGCGCGGCGGATGAATCAGGGAATTCTGGTCCTGGCGATCCCCCCGGTGTTTGTAGTGGGGGGCGTTCTGATGCGGGCGTCCCGGCGCTGACGCATCAAATCATCAATTCATCATCAGCATCTTGACATCTCCATTTTTCCCACTCATACTACACAAAAGCTGAGAGGAAATCATCGTGCGCACCACTATAGATATTGGGCTCTGGTGCAAAATCTGGGTTGACACTGGCTTGATACCGTTTCGGTCCGCGGGTCTCGATCGATCCCGACCCCAATCACGCTGCCAACGCGGCTCGCCAGATCTCCGGCATCGTTGTCCCTGTCCCGCCTAGTTTGCCAAATTTGAATTGCCCCTTCTTGATCTTCCCCGCCAGTTCGATACCGCTGATCACAATGGTCGCCGACTCAAAGCTCTTGAGTCCCAGCATCGGCCGCAATCGCTGCTTGATCCTGCGATGATCTTGCTCGATCAAGTTGTTCAAGTACTTGCTGCTGCGGACTACCAGCTGCTCCGGCAACTCGCCGGTTTCCTTCAGATCAGCTACCGCGCGATGGGAGGCCGCGTACGCGTCTAGCGTCACCTTGGCCGGCACCCGTCGCCCCTTCATCGCTTTGCGTAGAAACGCCTTGGCCGCATTGACATCCCGGTGTCGGCTCAAAAAGAAGTCCACCGTCTTGCCCGCTTTGTCGACCGCTCGGTAAAGGTACATCCATTCACCGCGTACCTTCACGTAGGTCTCATCCATCCGCCACGAGT
>VFZP01000030.1 GCA_016871115.1 Acidobacteriota bacterium | reverse complement strand
CCTCGCGCGGCGGCATTCACCGGCAGCCGCGGCGTGGGCGTCTACGGCAAGTGGCTCTACTTCGTTACGCCGGACCGCAATCTCGTTTCGCTGAATATGAAAGACGGCAAGGAGCGCTGGCACAAACAGATCTGCGACCCCGATCTGTTCTACTCCGCCAGCGCCGCGCCACTCATCGCCGGCAACCATGTGATTGCAGGCATCAGTGGCGACGATCTTGACGTGCCCGGCTACATTCAATCGCACGACCCGGAAACCGGCGAGCGCCAATGGCGCTGGTACTCGTATCCGGACCCCGCCACGCCAGAAGCCAAAACGTGGCCCAGTGTGGAAGCGATGATGCACGGCGGCGGCATGACGTGGGGCGCGACGACCTACGATCCCGAGTTGAAGACGATCTACTTCGGCACCGGGAATCCGCAACCTGTCATCGCGCACAAAGGCCGCATGGGCGACAATCTGTTCACCGAGTGCATCATCGCGCTGCATGTGGAAACTGGCAAAATGCGTTGGTACTTCCAGTCGTCGCCGCACGACACGCACGATTGGGACGCTAATCAAACGCCCGTGCTCATGGACGCAACGATTGACGGCAAGCCGCGCAAACTGGTGGCGCAAGCCGCGCGCAACGGCTACTTCTTTGTGCTCGACCGTATCACCGGCAAGAACATCTCCACCAACAAATTTGCGAAAGCGAACTGGGCGAAGGGGCTTGACGCCAAAGGCCAACCGATTCCCGACCCCGCGAAGCACCCGCAAATCGACGGCGCATTGGTCTCGCCCAGCCAGGCCAGCGCAGCCAATTGGCCCCCAGCTACAGCCCGGCCACGGGGCTGTTCTAGGTCAATGCCTCGAACGCGTTCAGCGTCTACTACATCTACGACGATGAAGAGAAGCCCGAGGGCTGGGGCGGCAACGACCGCGGCGGTTTCTCAGAAGCGATGCTGCAGGCCATCGACATCACCACCGGCAAAGTGAAGTGGAGCCACAAGTGGGAAGGCGCCGGCGGCCCGCGCAACGGTGTGCTCAGCACCGCCGGGAACCTCGTGTTCTGCGCAGACCCGATGAACAACTTCGTGGCGCTGAACGCCACCACGAGCCAGCCGTTGTGGCACGCCAATCTCGGCGGCGGCATCAGCAACGCGCCGATCAGCTATGCGCTGGATGGACGGCAGTTTGTGGTGGTTGGCGCGGGGGACACCCTGTACGGGTTCGCGATGAACCCCCATAGCCGCTAAGATACTCCGGCACCAAGTGTCCGTGGCTGCACACGGTCAGACACAAACCACTGGGACTTCGCATGCAGGCCGACCTGCCAGCGGATCGGAAGGCTGGCTAGCCTTTGTGTTGATCCTGGATTCAGGGGCGGTCAGCCAACTGGCCGAGCGCTCGCGCCACGCTCTTGCCCTTGATCGTCGCTCTGCGAGAGGAAGGCCTATAATCGGGCCGGCCTCGGCTGGAGTGACTCGAGTCCAATTCCACAGACGAGCGCGGCGATTGCCGCCGACTTGCATGCTGCCCTCGGTGCGGCGAAGATCGCGCCTCGCTACGTCCTAATTGGGCAGTCACTCAGTGGCTTCAACGTACGTCTGTTTGCGAAAGTACGAGCCTCGTTCGACGCTTGCACCCGTGAACCGCCTCGACAGGTTCCTCCGAGCAGCTCTCTGTCGGGCCATTCCCATGGCCCATAGTGTTGGCCTAATACGTTTTATGTAAGGCGAGAACGGCCGAGTTCCTGGAGGTTTCACGAGGATAGGTCGTCGTCGAAAACAGCAGCCACGGCACCGCTGGCCAGATGCCAGTCGCCGTAATAGACGCGATTCGGCCCTGGTTGTCTGGTTCGGCAAGATGGCTCTTTGCAATCGCCTATCTCAACCGCGCGGATGGGAAGCTCGGCTCCTGGTCCCGCTTTTCCGTATGAACGCGCTAACGACTTGGAAGAGTTTCCGCCCGAGCCTGTACTCGAACTACAGGCCTGCGATGGCGGTAGTCTAGAATAAAGAAGAAGCCGCCATGAGCCGCGTAGAGCAACTCGAACAACGAATCACAGAATTGGATGCAGCGGAGTTTAGGGAGCTGCGTGCGTGGTTTGAATGCTATGACGCCGAGGTCTGGGACCGCCAAATTGAAAGCGATTCCAAGAGCGGCAGGTTGCGTCGGCTGGTCGACCAGGCCCTCGCTGACGATCACGCTGGCCGCTCGACGGAATTGTGAACCATCGGGCCTCGCCGGACTTTTGGGCGTGCTACCGGCGACTCCCCGCTGAGATTGAGCGAGTAGCAGACAAGGCGTTCGAACTCCTCAAGCGCGACGGACGGCATCCTTCGCTGCAGTTCAAGAAACCCGATGAGGTTTGGTCGGCGCGACTTGGATTGCATCATCGCGCACTTGCGGTCGAAACCTCGGGCGGATTTCTGTGGTTTTGGATTGGGACACACGCAGAGTATGACCGAATCGCGGGTTAGCGCGGGACGGTCGGGCAAATTAATTGCCTCGACGGGTGCAGGGCTCCGATGGTCAGAGCCACAACGCATTTTCATACAAAGCATTGCGGGCGTGTGATCGGATACTTCCCTAACGCTACAGCGTTTGGTGTGCCCTCCGTCCGGATCGTCGACTACTCGTACAGAGCTCGGATCCAGACTGACACGACCGCGAAGTCCCAGTTTGGGCAGTCGCAAATGATCGGGCGCGCCCGAGACTTCCGGCCGTCGCCAACCCGGCGCAAGGCACCGCTCACTCACCAGTGCATCACGAATCCGCCATCGACATTGATCGTCTGCCCCGTCACCTGCCCGGCGCGGTTCGACGCCAGAAACACGGTCATGTTCGCGATATCGGCAGCGGTCTGCCACGTACCGAGCGGCGTCGACTTCCGGATCTTCTCGTGGCCCCAGGTTTCAAAATCCAGCCGGTCTTCGGGCGCTTGCCGGTCATGCCAGGCCTGCCAGATCCCGCGGTTCAGCGGCGTCTTCACCATGCCCGGGCACACCGTGTTCACGCGCACTCCGTGCGGCGCGAGGTCCTTCGCCAGGCACTGCGCAAAGTTGATATTCGCGGCCTTCGAAGCGCTATAGGGCGGGTCCGTTTGCGAGCCGATCTGCCCGGCGATGGACGCAATGAACGTCATCGTGCCGCGTTTGCGCGCGATCATCCCGGGCGCCAGCGCGTGGGCCACGTTGACCATGCCCACGATGTTAACCGTCAGCACGCGTGGCCAATCCTCGGGCGTGAGGTTGGTAAACGGAAACCCAAACTTGCGGGAGCCCACGGCCGCCGAATGCACCAGGTGATCGGCATCGCCGGTGGCCGCCAACGCTGCGGCGATGCTGTTGGGCTGCGTCACGTCAACCACGCAGCCGAACGCACCCGGGATCTCGGCAGCTACTTCTGCCGTGTTCGCCGCGATGTCCCAGATTGCCACGCGCGCGCCCTCAGCCGCGAAGCCTTCGGCGATGCCGCGGCCGATGCCGCTTGCTCCGCCGGTCACCACCACCACCTGCCCTGCCAGTGCCAAATTCATGCTTGACCAGCATATTACTTGCGCTTGGGCGGCGGCCGCTTCACAAAGCGCGCCTCGCCAAACGCCTCGGGCACATGAAAGTTGGGCTTCTCCGTTTTCACCGGCGCCCACGTGCTGTACTGCGCATTGGTCTTCCCGCCGGCGCGATTCAGATTCAGCCGCCAGACATCGCCATCGCGCGGCGGCGTGTGGGCGGCGTCCTTTTCGAAGTTCGAGAACGGGATCGCGATTTCGAGAATCCAGTAATCGTCCTGCGGCGAGTTCATCTTGGCGCGCGTGCTCTGGTGCGACGTAGCCAGCCGCACGCCCTCGGGCTCGGAGTTGAAAGGCCCCTGATACCAATCGGCGCGGATGAAGTTGAGCATCGTGCCGATGACGTTCATCTCAAAGCCGTAGTAGTTGCGCGGCTTGGCCGGATTGGGGCTGATGAAGATCTCCACCGAGTCGTCCAGCGACACCGGGCCATGGCGTTTCAGCACTTCTGCGGCGATGTGTTTGTCCGCGCACCGGTAGCCCACGTAGAGGTTCTTGCTGTCCCAAAGGATCTTGGCCACGGTCTGCTCTTTTTCGCCGGCGGTCCACCAGTTGAAGTGGAAATCACCTGCGGGCGGCGCATGCCGCCACGCCTTCTCGTCGAGCTTCCCGTCAATGGTAATGCGGCCCGCGGCGCGGTAGATCTCATAGCGCGGCGGGAACGCCTGTGGCGACGTAACGGGCGCGATCAGAAGTGCGGCCAACAACAACGTCTGGCGGAACATCATCGCCTCACTTCCAATCGGCGGGCGGTTCCCAGATCAGCGCACGGCACTTGGCGCTCTCCGGATGGCGCGAGGGATCGTCCATCTGGTAGTACAGCGTGACGATCTTACCGTCCTTGCGAATCACCGACGAAGGGTAACCGGTGTCGCGGTTGTTGGCAGACCACGAGAGCGAGAGCCGGTCGCGCAGATTGAACGTGCGGCCGCCATCGGAACTCACCAGTGCATGCACGCCCATCGGATAGTTGCGCTGCCCGTGCGTGAGCACAATCCGGCCATCGGCGAGGTCCACCAGATCGGCGGGGATCTCCATTTCTCGCGTCAAGCGCTCCGGCGCGGACCAGCTTTTGCCGCGGTCTTTTGATCGCGCGAGGAAGAGGGCCTGCAACGGCGTGCCTTCGCCTACGCCGGGTCCGCTCCGCATCACCGCCAGAACCTCTTTGTTGCTCCGCGTCTGCAGCAGACCGGTTTCATCAAAGCCTGCGCCGATCAAACTGACTTCGCCCCAGGTCTTGCCGTGGTCGCGTGAGCGGATTGCGTAGGCGTAGTTGGCGTTCGGTCCGGGGCGCGGCATGGGCGTCTTCTGAAAATCGTCCTGCGTATAGAACGTCATCAGCAGCGTGCTATCGTCGAGCGTGAGGATCTTGCCGTAGGGCGAAGGATACTTACCCTTGAAGAGATCTATCATGGTGGGCGGATCCCACGTCGCGCCGTGATCGCGCGAACGGATCACGTAGATGCCGCTGCCGCGCAGAAAGTTCGACGTGCCGATCTGCCGCAGTTCCGCTTCGGTTTTGTTCGCCGGGTACCCGTAGGCGACCAGATAGGCAAGCACCAGCGTCCCGTCGGCGGCCACGCCGAAGGCCGGATTGCGGTCGTCGTTGGGGCCGTCGACGACGATGCGCGGCATGGTCCAGGTTTCGCCCTCGTCGGCCGAGAACACGATGTCAAGCCGCCCGCGCACATCGATGTGGCTGCCGCCCCCGCGCAGCACCGCGGCGATGCGGCCGTCCTTCAGGCGCGCGGCCACCGGGAAGTAGCCGCCGTTCTCCTCCACCACATTCACGCGGCGCGCGGCGAACGAGCGCATCCGCAGCACCGAGTGCTCATCGCGCTGGTTCACCTCCTCGGCCATCAGGGCGCACGCGGCAGAAAGGGCGGCGATCAACCTCGGTGCGGTGTTTCGCATGGGCCACAGATTAGCACGCCCGCTTGGGAACGTAGCGGCATCCTCAGTGGGATATCATCCCGCCAATGCTGCGACTCGCGCTCCTTTGCATCACCGTTGGCACAAACGGAGTCTGTTCGAAGAATCGGCCTGCGCGCCGCTCATCGCGCGCGCCCCGGGGCACAAAGGCAACGGCAAGTCCTCGCGGTCACTCGTAGAGTTCGTCGGCCTTTAGCCCACGGTCGCCCAGCTTCGTGCCGCTCGTTGACAACCCCGCCCGGGTCTGGAAGAAAGCCGCCTTTACGCAGATGTTCGGCCCCAAAGAAATCGTGGGCCGGTCTGCCGTGAACGACCGCTACCACTACACACGCTGGACCGGTCCGCGCCCAGGCGAAGAGTTGTACGGCCACACAACAGACCCGCGCGAGTTCACCAACCTCGCCTCATCGCGCCAGCACGCCGCAGCGCTCCTCACGCGTATGCGCGGCGTGCTCGATGCGGGCTGGAAAGCGGCGCGGGCTACCGTCTGAACGACACGGGCAGCGTATTCACGTCCGCCAGAGTCTCACGCGGCGCCCGCAGGGCGATGAGACCGTCCTGGAGGGCTTGTTCCAGCGCCAGTTGCGTGCGCGCGTTTCGCGCCGCCTGCAGCGCTGCCCTCGCCGCGGTCAGCCGCATGCGTGCGATCACCACCACGAAGTCCGAACCGCGCGTCATCGATCCGGACGAGGTCACCTCCAACGCATCGGCCACTTCCTCGCCGGCCAGCGCCGCAAGCTGGACAGCGTCGGCCAGCGGCTCGGCACGCCGCGCGCGTTCTGCCGCGGAGATCGCCGAGCGGAGATTCTCGAGCGTATTCAGGTGCCGGAGAAATGTGGAGATCGCTTGAACTTCCGGATCGTTCGGGTTGGCGGAGATCTTGATCGGAATCGGGCCGGCTACGGAATCGCCAATGCTCACCGGCGATTGGTATTCGTTGGTCCCGTAGAACGCCACCGCTTCCTCCAGTGTGGCCACGGCGTGGTTGTGGAAGTAAGCCGCGGTGTCGGCCGATTCCACCACGCTCATGGAATTGAACTCCTCCACCGGGAACGGCGACGTGCCGGGCAGTTGGCCGAAATTGCCAAAACTGCCGCCGGGCAGCCGGACCAGGCCGAAACCGCCGTCCCCCGGCAAACCCAACGCGAGTGACGCTGCGAGCGCGTTCACGTTGGTCCCGGTGGTCACGTTACCGCCGTGCACCAGCGCGTCGAGCTTCGGCGTGAACCCAGGCGCGTCCGGATTGAATGCCTAGGCCCCGGTACCGCCACCATTGAAGTGGCAGGAGTTGCAGTTTTTGTGACCGGGCTCGCCCAGCATTCCAGTGTCCGTGTAGAGTTTCTGACCCCGGCGCGCCGAGCCGGAGTGGAGCTTCAGCTTCTTGAGATCGAAGTCCTCAGCGCGCCCGATTGAGAGCACGTAGGCCGCGATGGAGTCCAGTTCTTCGTCGCTCGGCATGCGGAAGTCCGCGCCGTTCCTGCGCGCCAGGCTCTTGGTCATGTGTTGCGCAATCGCGCCGATGGCGAACTCACGAATCGGCAGATTGTCGTTGCCCCAGCCGGTGCGCTAGGCCGGATTGACAGCCGGGTCCACCACAGTGAAGTCCGTCACCAGACCCGGGCCCGGCCGCGTCGACTGCGTGTTCAGCGCCTGAATCGGCTGCACAGCGCGCAGCACGTGCTTGCGAGTCAGGTCGTCGAGCCCGTCGGGATTGCCGAGGATCAGACCGTGGCTGCGCAGGCGCCGGGCGTTTTCGAAGTTAGCCGACAAGGCGTCGTTGCGCTCGTGGACAAAAAACGGATCGGCGGGCGACAGCTTGTCGATGAAAGCCGCGTCGATCGTGAAGTTGTTGTCCTCTCGATGGCAGGAGCCGCACGTCCGTCCGTTGCCCTAGAAGGCCTCGCCGTGGAACAGCGACCGTCCGCGGGCGATCAGACGCCGCAGCCCCGCTTCGCCCCCATCCGATCCGGCTACCATCCCCGCGCGCATGCGCTCGTAGAGATTGGCCGAACCGAGCAGCACGAAGCCGTCCGTAGCCGGCTTGCGTCCGGCGCGCGTCACGGCGGCTCGGTCTATGGTCATGCCCGCCGGGACGTCGCCTTCCGCCGCCAACCCGCCATCCTCAGTCCTCCGGTAGCGTCCTACGCTCACCACGCGGTCGCGAGCGTCAGGCAGAGTCGTGCCGTCAGCCGCGTTGTCAATCAGCCACAACTCCCAGTCTCCAGCAGGCAAACCGTCCACCCGCGAAACCGCCTTGCCGGCGGTGGCATCGATGGCGACCGTGCCGTTCGCACTCACGTTCTCGGCGGACAAGCCAGGAAAAGCTCCGAGTGCAAGCATCATGGTTCGCGGCGCCGCAGACCGCCATTGGTTGAACAGTTGCACAAGCGTGGCAGAGTCAGCCAAGCCTGTGTTAGGAATCTCGTGTGAATCGGCGCGCACAGCGGGAGGCGCCGGCAAGAACTGCCAACCGGCGCCCGCCGCGAGGGCGGTGGCGAGGGCGAGACGGGATAGGGTCATTGCGATGATTCTCCTTTCTCACCTCTACGGGCTTCGCGCGTAGATCGGATTTGCGAAGGATCGAATTAATTGTTTTTCAGGAGAGAAACCCGGGCTCAACCCCTCAGAACGTCACCCGCAGCGCCAACTGTAGAATCCGCGGATCCTGCGCACCCTTGATCCGCATGAAGTTCGCATTGTTCTGCGCCGCCGTCGGCCCGTTGAGATTCACGCGGTTGAACGCGTTGAACATCTCAAACCGGAACATCGTATTGATGCGCTCGTTGATGCGAAAGCTCTTCACCATCCCCAGATCGACATTGGCGAGACCCGGATTGAAGAACGTGTTGCGCCCTAGATTCCCAAAGGTGCCCAACGCGTTCGGTGCGAACGCCGCCTTGCGCAAATACTCCGTGATCACTTGCTGCCGCACGCGACCGCTACCCATGTTCGGGTCACCCACCTGATCCGCCCGCTGTCCGCCAATGCCTTTGCGCGCGTTGTCCACGCCGCTTCACACCGAGAACGACTGACCCGTGTAGAGATTCACAATCCCATTCAGATTCCACCCGCCCAGGAAGAATCGCGCCACGCCCGTCTTCGGTAGTCCGGGAATCTCCCACAGCCCCGAAAAGTTGAACACATGCGCGCGATGGAACTCGGCCAGCCCCTTGTCGAACGCCTGGCTCAAAGTGCGCGTCACGCCCGTCGCCTTGTTCTGCGACGTGTCGTCAATCGACTTCGCGAATTGATAATTCGCGAGCGCCGTGAGTCCCTTGCTGAAGCGCCGCTCCGCCGTCAATTGCAGCGCGTGGAACGTCGAGTTGTCGACGCTCTCGATAATCGGCGTAGTGCCCAATGCCGGCCCGAGCGGGCGCCGCTGATTCGTCGTCGCCGTCGTCGCCCCCACCGCGTAGATTGCAGAATTCAACTCGCGCCCCGTCACCAAACGCGTGCCCTTCGACGCCGCATACGAACTGCGCAGCATAAAACTGCCAGGCAACTCGCGTTCCAGCGTCAGGTTCCACGATTGCACGTACGGATTGCAGAAATCCGCCGCGTAGAAGAACTGCGAAGTGAACTGCGGAAACGCGACAGTCGCCGGCGGATTGAGCGACGCCGGGAATGGATTGGTGGTGCCCGCCCAAGGATTATTGAAGCTGTTGTTCGCGTTGCCGAACACCGTCACCACCGTCCCGAACGGCGCCTGGTTCGCATGGCTGTTCGTGGAGATCGTATTCAACCAATCGAAGAACATCCCGTACCCGCCGCGTACCGCCGTCTTGCCATCACCGAACACGTCCCACGCAAAACCAACGCGCGGACCAAGATTGCGCCACACGGTGGGCACAGTGCCTTTGGGAACCGTCGGGTCGCCCGCAAAGATCACACCCTTCGGCGCATTGCGGTAGCGCGTCGACTGCTCGGCGGGCCGCCAGACGGCGATCTTATCGAGCGAGTCCGTGTACGGTATAAACGGCTCCCAGCGTGCGCCGAGATCCAGCGTCAGGCGGCGCGACACTCTCCAGCAATCTTGCAGAAACAGGCTGAAGCGCTGGAAGCCCGTGCCTTTGTACTCGCCGATCCCCTGCGTGAGCGAGTTGAAGCGTCCGGTGAGGAAGTCCGCCAGCGCATCGGTGGTGAACGGCGCCGCGCCGTTGAAGTTCTATTGGCCGTTGGCGCGGAAGTTATTGATGATGTCGTTGGACCCGTACGCGTACTCGCCGCCCATCGTCACCTGGTGCTTGCTCTTGGACCACCGTAGAGTGTCGACGCTAAGCCGGAAGCGGCCTTGCGTTATCAACAACTTGCTGGCGGTCGAAAATCGAAGTGAAGGCCGGGCGAGAGCAAGCTGGGTGAGTTTGATGAAGCACTTGTTTTCTGCGGTGTGGCGGGTCTTCATTTTCCTTAGCGTATAATTTTGGCGCCGTCGTCACGGCTGGCCTAAATGGAAAGCCAACGGCGAGGACATCCTCCGACAGATCACCAGGGCGCGGGAATCCCTGGCTGCCGTTATTGCAGGCTAATTCCATTACAAAACACTAGTATATGCCCGTTTGCGAAGAGTCGGCCAATCCTTAGAACTGGAACCGGCCCACCAGCAGAATATGCGAGTTCGACGTCCCCACATCGGCGAACGAGCCGCGCGTGCCGAAGCCGCGCCCGAACGCCAGGGGACTGGCCGTGTTGTAAGTCGCCGTCGGGTTGCTGTAGTTAGGCTGCCTCACCGGGAAGAAATTGTTGCCGTCCACGCGCGCCTGGAACTTCAGACGTTCGCCGATGCGCCACCATTTCGCCAGCGAAAGCTGCGTCCAGTTGAGGCCCGGGCCTTCGAACGTATTCCGCCCGAGGTTGCCGGGCGTAAACGCCGCCGGATAAGCAAAGGAGTTGAACTCCAGGTAAGGATTCTGAGCGGACGTCGGGAAGCGGTTCGCACCGATCTCCCAGTTCGAGGTAGCAGCTTCCTGGTGCGTCGTCACAATATTCGGCTGCGACTCGCCCGGCAGATACCGGCTCGGGCTCCCGGCAAATCCCACCGTGAACGGCTGCCCGGATTGGAACGTCTGCGACCAAGTCAGTTCCCATCTGCCCAGCACATGGTTCGCCACGCCCTTCACATTCATGAAGCGACGCCCCTCGCCAAACGGCAGTTCCCCATTCATGACGCTGACAAAGCGGTGGCGGATATCGGTGCCTGAACGGCCTTTTCCCAGGCGCCGGTTGTAGAACGTGATGCCGTTGTCGCCGCCGTCGCCTTCCACTTCGTTCAGCGTCTTGGCCCACGCGTAGAACGCATTGAAGCTCAACCCGCCCAGCATACGGCGCTCCACGCGCGCCGTGGCGCCGTGATAGGTATTGTGCCCGTAATTGGAGAAGTGCCGAATGCCGCCGAACTGGCGGTACGGGCGGAAATTCTGCGTGGCCTGGAATATTTGATTCAACACGGCCGGGTCGCGCGAGATATCGAGCGGAATCGCATTGATGTCCCAGCTATTGATCATGCCCACGCCGCCCTGGCCCAGGCAGGTCACATCCAGCACGAAGTTCGGCGCAAAGCCCCACTGCAACCCGCCAGACCAGCTCATCACGTAAGGCATGCGCATCTTCGGATCCCACCACGCCGCGCCGCGGCCGGCGAAGTTCGTGCCGATGAACGGCACTGAGCCGTCCGGTTGCACTTGGTATTGAAAGCCTGGCGGCCCCTGCGACAACCGGAACGCGTGGCGCGGATCGCCCACCGGAGACTGAATGGTCGCATTGGCCAGATACTCCTGGAACAGGATGTTCGCGCCCGTCGAGAAGATATCCTGGTGGACCACGCCGAACGACCCGCGGAACACAACGGCTCGATGGAAGTTCCACGCGAGGCCCACGCGCGGCGCGAAGTTATTGCGGTCCGTGTTGGCCAGCGCGCCCGGACGGTGCACAATCGCGCCCATCAAGCCGCTGCTCGGGTCGCGCGTCGCCGGATCGAATTGCGACTGTTGCCCGTACTTGGTGTTGAAGCCGGTTTCCAGCGAATACCGCACGCCGAGATTCAGCGTCAGCTTGCGGAACGGCTTCCAGTCCGTTTGTGCGTACGCCTGATGAGGCCACCAGCGCGGCAGCCACGAAGCAAAGTCTTGCGTGTAGACGGCCGAACCCACCGTGCCCAGCAGGAAGTTCGCCAAGCTAATGCCGGTGTTCGGCGTGAACGGCGCGTTCGTCCCGGTGAAGTTATAGGTACCGCCCGGGAGCGAACTGGCCGTACCGTTGTAGCGCGTGCGGATCAATTCATAGCCGAACTTCCACGTGTGTTTGCCTGCGATCTTCCTCAGGTTGTTCTGGATCGTGAAGTCTTCGCCGACGTTCTGGAAGCTCGACAGACCGGCGAGCGCAAAGGCAAAGCCCAGCGCGCAGCCCAGCAGCACGCCCTTGGGCACTGATTGCACCTTGGTGGCGAACCAGCCCGAGAACAATCCCACCAGCATGCCCTTCATGCTGGAACCCATCAGGATCCCGGCGATCTGATCGCGCACGGCAGGCGTGAACCACGCCGTTGCGCCATCCAGCACGCCGAGTACGGCTCCTGCCACCAGTCCCACCATCGGTTTTTTTAAGACGTGTTTACGGCTCCTTCCCGTTCATCAGGCATATACAGGCGCGCAGCCGATTCCTTTAGCCGCGGCGTAGAAAAAACAGAAAAAATCGCACAAGCACGTACGCCGCCAGCAACAACAACAGCGTCCAGTTGCGGCGTACGAATCGCGCCAGCCGTTCTGCCACGCACTCGCGATACGCCTCCACTGCCTTGCCATCGAGATACCGGCCGATTTCGCGATTCAACGCGGAGGCATCGGCATAGCGTTCCGCGGGCATGTTTTGGCTGGCCCGCGCGGCAATCGCGCGGAGCGGCGCTGGAGCGTTGGCGGCCGGCAGACAGTACGAGAGCAGCACGCCCAGCGAGTAGATATCGGCACGCTGGTCCGCCGTGCGTGACTCGCCGGCTGCGATCTAGGCGCCATGAACCGGGGCGTCCCGGCCACCACGCCCGGCGGCTCTTCGGTGTGCGTGTGCCGCGCAATCCCCCAATCGAGAATCACCACGCCGCCGCATTCACCGGCCATGATGTTCGGCGGTTTCAAGTCGCGATGCAGCACGCCGTGGCTATGTGCGAAGGCCACAGTCTCGCAGACTTTTTGAAACACACGCAGGCGCTCAGACAGCGGCGTTTCTGGAGTGAGATATGCGTCGAGTGAACGCCCGCGGACGAGGCGCATCGTGTAGTAGGGCTGGCCGTCGGCCAACTCGCCCGTCTCATGCACGGGCACAATGCCGGGATGTTCAAGCGATGCGACAATGCGCGCTTCCTGCTCAATCCGCCCGCCCGTGTGCAGCACCTTCATGGCCACCTCGCGCCCCAGGCGTGTGTCGAAGACGGCATACACCGCGCCCATCGCCCCGCGCCCCAGCGGCGCGCGCAACTCGTACGGGGTGCCGGCGAGATCCGGCGCGGCCGTTACGCTTTGGAGATGACGCAGCACGGAGTCAGGCAAGGGCGGCATCGATTGGCTCTCACTCGCCTTCAAACAGCCGGCGCGTTTCAGCCTGCAACTCGCGGTCTGAGCCCGTCACGCCCGCCAGCCGCGCCATCGTCAGTTCCCGCAATTGCCTCCGCGCCCACGCCAGATAGTTGGTGATCTGAGTGGCCGGCACGGCATACCGCGCCGCCAACTCGCCGTAAGAGGGCCGGCGCTCATCGCCACCCGAGGCGAGGTCGTAGGCCTCGAACACCTCCCACTGCGCGGCTTTGCCCGGCTTTGCCGCCAATGCCCTCAGGTCGTCCAACGCGAGCGCGAAGATCTGCCGCTGCCACTCGCGATGGAAGATCTCTTCGGGCGTGAGCGTAGCCATGGCGGTCATCGAAGTCAGCGCCAGTTCGGCCTCGGCGCCCGCAAAGTCCAGCGAGGGTATCGCGCGCGCGGCTGCCGACGCCGTGCGGTTGTGCGCGAAGTTGTCGATACAAACGCGCAGGTAGTTGTGAAAGGAGCCGCGCGCCGGGTCAAATCGGTTCACCGTATCGCGCACCAGGAGCCCTGCAAAGAGCGCCTGCGTCAGATCCTCGGCATCGGCCGGCTGGCGCCGCCAGCGCAGGCGGATGTACTTGTAGGCCGGCTTCCAGTACACCTCGGCAAAGCGGTCCAGCGCCTCCTGGCGCACAGGAGTCTCCGGGCTCTGCAACCCAGCCAGGAGCGAGTGATGCGTGGACGGGAACAACAAGCTCCCATTACACCACCGCAGCCGGAGCGGCTCGTAACCTCAGCGGCCAAACGCAAGCCCTATGCTTTGATAAACTTTCATCAACTACGAATGCACGTCGCGATGCTCGTTCGACACCGCTGTTTCTTCTCATTTTTTGTGGCCGCAGCCGCCATGTCGGCGGCGTCCCCTCTGCCGTTGTTGAAAGAGCGCTGCGTGGCCTGCCACGGTGAAAAATCGCCGGCCGCCGGCGTCAGCTTGTCCAAGCTCTCGGCCGACCCCGGCTCCTTCACGCACCAGTTCCAACAGTGGGAAAAAGTCGCGGCCGTGCTCGACGAAAAGCGCATGCCTCCGGCGGCCGCGCCGCAACTCGCCGACGCCGATCGCGCTTCGCTGGCCGCGTGGGTACGCACCAGCCTCAAACAAGCCGCTGCGAAAAACGCAGGCGACCCGGGCAAAGTGCCCGTGCGCCGGCTCACCAGCGGCGAGTACGCCTACACCACCCGCGACCTTATCGGCTTCGACCTGCTCATGGAAGGCGACTCGGCCACCGACGCCGTGGGCGGCGAAGGCTTCACCAATTTCAGCGGCACGCAGTTCATGCAGGACGCGGGCCTCGAGCGGTATCTCGAAACCGCCAAGCGCATCGCTTCGCACGCGGTGATCGGCGCGGGCCCGTTGCGCTTCTACCCCGATCCCGGCCAGAGCGGAATGGAGCTGTCGGCCATCAACCGCATCCACGACATTTATAGAGAGCACGGCTTCCGCGCGGCTTCGGCCGAAGGGGGCCGCCCGTTTGGACTCGATAGGTACGCGAAGGCCCTCTACACGGCGTGGCGCTATCAGCATCGCGTTGCGCTCGGCCTCGGCGCGGCCGCCACGCTGGATCGCTTGGCGAAGGAAGAAGGTGTGGCCTCGCGATTTGCGCAACACCTCTGGGCCTACCTGCAAAAACCGTCGGCTGGGTTTCCCACCTCTGAAGTGATTTCGCGTTGGAAGAACCTGCCTGCGCCGCCTGCCGCGGACGCCGCCAAGGTGCGCGCCGGGTGCCACGAGATCCAGGGCTTCCTCATCAACTGGCCTCGCATGTTGTTTGCGGCGGGCGCGCTGGCCGCCGGTGGCGCGGGCGATGAACGCGCGCTGATCTTGAATGAAGAGTCCGTCGTGGCCACTGCGTCCAGCCGCTTCCGTACGTTCTGGTTTGCCCGCCCCGGTGACGCGCCGCCCACACCAGACCGCAAGACGCGTTTGTATTTATGGGCCGTGAATTTGAACCCCGGGTCTGCGGAAAAAGCAATTGTGATCTGGCGCAATCCAGTCATCCGGTTGCGCAAGCGTGACCGCACTACGTTGCCCGAGCAGCCGTTCGCTTCGGTGCTTGACGCCAAGACGCTGGCGAAGATGAATTTGGGCAAGCGCCCCGATGGCGTGGCGATCGGTGCCGGCGAATTTGCCACCGTGGCTGGCGAGCCGCTCGTGCTGGAACTCGCCGCGCCACCCGATATCGTTGGCGGCGAACTCACCGTGGAAGCGGTGCTCGCCGAACCCGCACCGGGCGCAGCGCGTGACGCGGTGTTGCGCATCACCGTGGCAGATCGCGAAGACCTCAACAAACTTGGCCGTCCGCCGGGATGGGCCATCCTCGCACATTCGGACAGCACGGAATTCAAGCAATGGAAGGCCGGTGTACTGGAGTTCGCCGGCAACATGCCGCAGGCCTCGCACGGCGAACCCACGCCCGCTGACCGCGACCCGATACCGCCGCCCTACAACAACACCTACAGTCAGCCCGAGCGCGATCGCTTCCACCAGACCGTCAAGTACTGGCGCACCGACAGCTTCCTGATGGAGAAGATGCTAGACGACGCTACCCGCCGCGAATTGGATACAGCGTGGCAGGATCTGATGGCCTCGTTCGACTATCATGACCTCCTGCTGCGCTTCGTTTCGGACAAGTACAAACTCGGCCTCAAGCAACCCATCGCCGCGCTCACGTCTGCCGAGATTGAAGCGCTGCCCGCCGAACCGCGAGGTTATGCCCGTGCGTTGCGCACCGAGCATGACGCGGTGCAAAAACAGATCGCCGCCGCGCAGCCCGGCCATGTGAACGATGCGCTCGTGTTCGCCGAGCGCGCTTGGCGCCGTCCGCTCACGCCGGTGGAGAAGGACAAGCTGCGCGGCTTCTACGTGAACGGCCGCGAGAAGCTGAAGCTCGATCATGCCGCCGCGTTGCGTCTGCTGCTCACCCGCGTGCTTGTGTCGCCGCAGTTCCTCTATCGCGTGGAGCCACAGGCCGCGCCGGTCTCCGGCACACGCCCGCTGAACGATTGGGAATTCGCCAGCCGCCTGAGCTACTTCCTGTGGTCCTCCGCCCCTGACAAGGAACTGACCCGCGCGGCCCGCGCTGGCGAACTGCGCGACCCGAAGAAAGTGGACGCGCAGGTGAAGCGCATGCGGGCCGACACGCGGGCCCGCCGCTTTGCCACCGAGTTCTTCGGGCAGTGGCTGGGCTTTTACAAGTTCGACGACCATCGCGGCGTCGACGCCACACGCTTCCCCGAGTTCACGCCCGCTGTGCGTGAAGCGATGTACGGCGAGGCCGTTTCGTTCTTCGAACACATCGTTCGCAAGGATCGTCCAGTGAGCGAGATGTTCACGGCCAACTACACGTTCCTCAATGAACCGCTCGCCAAGCACTACGGCGTGACTGCGAAGGTGAAGGGCGATGACCTCGCGCTGGTGGAAGGCGTGCCCAATCGCGGCGGCATGATGCGCCTGGGCGCTGTTCTCACCGCCACTTCGGCGCCGCTGCGTACCAGCCCGGTGAAGCGCGGCGATTGGGTGCTGCGCCGCGTGCTCGGCACGCCCACGCCGCCGCCGCCCGCCGATGCCGGATCGATCCCCGCCGACGAAAAAGCGTTCGGCGGACTCACGCTGAAAGAGCGGCTCGATCAACACAAGCGCAACCCTGCCTGCGCGGCCTGCCATACGCGCATCGATCCTTTGGGCTTTTCGCTCGAACGCTACGATGCCGTGGGCCGCTGGCGCGAACAATATCACGACGGCAAGCCGGTGCAGGACGCCGCCAAGCTTCCCTCTGGCGCGGATCTTCAGGGCGTCGAGGGGCTCCTCGGCTATCTGCAATCGCGCGACAACCAGGTGATCAAGAACTTCTCGCAAAAGCTCTTGGGCTACGCGCTGGGCCGCACCGTTCTCGCTACCGATCAGCCGCTGGTGGACCGCATGCGGGAGAATGGCGGCGCGGTGCCGCTGTCCAAAATGATTCTCGACATCGTCGCCAGCCGCCAGTTCCGCCAGCGCGGCATAGACCGCGACGCGCCTGCACCTGCCACTGCCACTCCCACGATGACTGCCGGAGGACAACCTTAAATGATGACGCAATCCACTCGCCGTAACTTCCTGCGTGGAGCGGGCGTGGCCCTAGCGCTGCCGCGGCTCGAGTCGCGCGCGATGGCCACTGCGGCGAGCAAGCCGCCCACGCGTTTTGCCTGCGTCTATTTTTCGAACGGCGTGGAGCCCGCGCATTGGTGGGCCAAGGGCGCAGGCGCGTCCATGGAACTCGGCCCTTGCCTCAAACCGCTGGAGCCGTACCGCACCGACATCAATGTGCTGCGCGGCCTGTTCAATCAGGAAGCCGTCAAATCCTCCAGCCCGCACCTGGGCCGCATGCCCAACATGTTCTCCGGCGCGACGGTGAGTCTGGACCCCGCGGTGATTCGTGTGGGCACTTCGTTCGATCAGGTGCTCGCGCAACGCATCGGCAACCAGACCGCGATTCCCAGCCTCGTGCTCGGCATTGAACCCAACGAACTGCGCCTGGAAGACGGCGTGTCGATGATCTACGGCTCGGCCATCTCTTGGGCCACGCCGTCCCGCCCCGCCACCAAAGAGATCTACCCCGCGCGCACGTTCGATCTGCTGGTGGGCGATGGCTCCGGCCGTCCGTTGGATCGCAGCGTGCTGGACGCGGTGCTCCAGGACGCCCACTCGCTGCAAGGCCGCGTCAGCGGCAGCGACAAGCGCAAGCTCGACGAATATCTCGACTCGATCCGCAGCATCGAAACGCGCATCGAGCGCGCCAGCAAACAGGAACGCATCGAAGGCTGGCGGCCCATGCTCGAAAAACCGAATATGCCGCGGCCGAAAAACGAGATGCCGCAAAACGTGCCGGATCACATGAAGCTCATGCTCGATCTGGTGGTGCTGGCATTCCAGATGGACCGCACGCGCATCGCGACCCTGATGCTGAACAACGATCTGTCGCAGATGAATTTCGGCTTCATCGACGGCGTGACAGGCGCGCTGCACCTGGACCTCACGCACAACGGCAAAGCCGCCGCCGCCGAAGCCATGTATCTGCGCACGAACCAGTATCACTACGAGCAGTTCGCCTATCTCATCAAGCGCTTCAAGGAAATCGACGAAGGCGGCCATTCGATGCTCGACAGCTCCATGCTGCTCGGCTGCTCGAACCTATTTGACGGCGATGCGCATGGCGCCGATCAGATGCCGTTCGTGCTCGCCGGCGGAGGCAACGGCTCCATGAAGACCGGCCGCGCGCTCGACTATTTGAACAAAGGCGACGACAACCGCCGGGCGTGCAGCTTCTATCTTTCGCTGATGGACCGCATGGGCGTGCAGCTTGAGCGCTTCGGCGACACGGACCGGCGGCTGGCCGAACTGTAGTTGGCGAAGGCTAAGCTAAGGCACGATCCACTCGCGCACCTGCTCGTCCGTCAGGTTGGCCCCGCAGAACAAAGTGGCGACGTGCGCGCCTGCCAGTTCAGCGCGGCGTTGCGCGATAGCCGCGAGGCCTGCCGCCGCCGAGGGTTCAATCAACAGGCGTAGATGCTCGTAGGCCAACTGCATGGCCCGTAGCATTTCGCTGTCTTTCACGGTCACAATCTCGTCCACCAGCCCGCGCATGTCGGCCAGCGCTTCGGGCACCGGCACGCGCACGCCAATCCTGTGGGCGATGGTATCGATGCTGGGTTGCTCCACAATGCGGCCCTGCTCAAACGAACTCTTCATCGCATCCGCTCCCACGGCGCAGACGGCAATCACGCGCGTCGAGGGACTCGCGGCATTGAGCCAGCGTGCCATGCCGGTGAGCAGAGAGCCGTTGCCAAGCGGAATGAACACGGCGTCGAGCGCAGGCCGGTCTCGCAGCAACTCGCGCGCGTTCGTACCCGCGCCTTCGGCGATCTCGGGTTGCCGCCCGTCTTCCACGAAGTCGTCCCCGGCTTCCGCCTTCGCCGCCATCTTCGCCGCATCGAAATCCTCGCCCGCCAGGCGCACGTCCGCGCCGAGGTCGCGCATCCGCTGGAGCTTCAATGGATTCGCGTTCACTGAGGCGAACACCTTCACCGGCACGCCCCGGCGCGCACCGGCGTACGCCAGCGCCTGCCCCCAATTGCCCGCACTCGCCGTGACACATCGTTCCGGCGCACGTTCAGCCAGAAAGAACTCCGCGCCGCGGCCTTTGAAGTTGCGCACGGGGTTGACTGTTTCCAGTTTTACCAATACGTGGCGCCCCAAAGCGCGATTCAGCGTATCGGTTTCAAACTGCGGCGTGTTGAGAAACACGGGGTCGATCACGCCAGCCGCTCGCTCGATCGCCTCGAGCCGCAAACGATGACGAGGCCGTGCTGCGCCCACCAGCGCTGCATGCTCTTCGATGGGCCGCACAGCGTCCGGCCCCGCTGCGCGCTCCGTCATCAGGATTCCGTCCAGGTGATCGATCCCGTGCTGTAACAACTCACTCAGATCTTCCGGCAGCCTGCGCCACCGGCGTTCTCGCCCGCACTCATCGAAGTAGCGCACGTCGATTGACCGCGCGCGCCGTACGCGCACAATGCGGTCTGGACTGCTGAGGCAGTCATCCCACACCTCAAACTCTTCGCTGCTCCGCCACACAATCTCGGGGTTGATCAGCGACACCGGCCCGGCGCCGAGATTCATCGCGATGCCGCGGCTCATCCAGCCGGTCTGCGGTGCGGCGATGGCGCGGCCAAACCCGCGGCGCGCGCGAAAGTCATCCAGCGTGGCGTGCAGGTCCGCCAGGCGCGCGGCCAACACGGCGTCTGGAAACACAATCGGCGACGCGGGCGTAGCCAGCCGCGCGTCGCCGATGAGCAGAATGGGTTGGGGTGAACCAGCCACCGTCTAGATTAGAGCAGCGCCGTGGGACGCCGCTTCCACGCGCGACCTTTGGTGACCGACGTGGTTTCCATGTCGCTGATGTAACCGCCCGCCTGCGTGAGGATATGGTGCAGGTCATTGCCCACCGAGATCAGCGAGAAGCCCTTCTCCAGGAACTCCGGCACGCGCGAGGTACCGAACAGGAACAGACCCAGCGTGACGTTGTTTTTCTGCGCCGCGGCCACCAGCTTGTTGGTGGCTTCCATCAATTCCGGCGAAGTGTACATGTGCGGGAACTCGTACTTCTCATACAAGCCCATCGACATGCACAGATCGTTCTGGCCAAGGAACAGAATGTCCACGCCGGGCACGGCCGCGATCTCATCGATGTTCTTGATGCAGTCCGCCGTTTCCACCTGCAGCGCGACGATGATGTTTTCATTGGCCTTGCCCACGTAGCCCAGCAGCCCTGCTTTGTTGGTGCTGCGCTGCGGGAAGTACACCGAACGCGTGCCCTGCATCGGATACCGGCAGCAGCTCACCGCTTCGCGCGCTTCCGCGGCGGTGTTGATGTAGGGCACCAGCACGCCATCGGCGCCGAGGTCGAGCGACTGTTGCATACCGCCGCGGTCATGATAGCCGGCCACGCGTACGAGGCTCTTGGCACCGCCGCTTGAAATGGCGCACAACATCGCCGAGAGCTTTTCAAAACCCATGGGGCCGTGCTGCGAATCCACCAGCAGCCAGTCGTAGCCGGTATGGGCGAGCTGTTCGGCCACGGTGGAGCTGTGTGAGTTTACAAACAGGCCCATCTTCGGTTGGCCTGCGCGCATCTGCGCTTTGAATTCCGCGCCGCTGAGGGCGACATTCGACATGGTGTGAGGATCCTCTTGGGGAAGTAAAATAAAAGCTGGCTAAAGAATAGACTACACGTTTAGAAGCCAGTTCGTAAACTCATTTTCGCCGTGGACGTCGGTGGGGCGCGTATCGCGGCTCTGATAACGCCACGTGAGCTTGGTGTGATCGACGCCCATCATGCGCAGAATTGAGGCGTTCACGTCGTGAATGTTCTTCGGCTGCTCGGCCGCGCGCAGTCCAAACTCGTCGGTGGCGCCTAACGCGCGGCCGCCTTGAATGCCCGCGCCCGCCATCCACATGCTGTTGCCGCAGGGGTGATGGTCGCGCCCGTTCGTGCCCTCCGCGAGCGGCGTGCGGCCGAACTCGGTGTTCCACACGACGAGCGTCGAATCGAGTAGTCCGCGCGCCTGCAGATCGGTGAGTAAGGCCGCCAGCGGGCCGTCGGACTTCTTCGACATCTTCACGTGCGAGCCCAGTAGATCGTTGTGCGCGTCGTCCGGATCGTCGCCCAGGTTCGTGCCAAAGAACAGTTGCACGCAACGTACGCCGCGCTCCACAAGCCGCCGCGCCAGTAAACACTTGCGGCCGAAATCCGCGGTGAGCGGCTCATCGAGTCCATACAGCTTGCGTGTCGCCTCGCTCTCCTGGCGAATGTCCGCCGCGTCCGGCGCTTCGGCCTGCATGCGGTATGCCAGCTCATACGAGCGCATGCGCGCATCGAGTGTCGTGTCTTCTTCGCGCGAGGCAAAGTGGCGGCGATTGAGGTCGCCAATCAGATCGAGCGTAGCCCGCTGCGCTTGCGGTGTCACGCCGGCCGGCGTCGACAAGTTCAATACCGGACTCTGCCCCGAGCGGAACACCGTGCCCTGATGCGTGGCGGGCAGAAAGCCAGATCCATACGCACCCGCACCCGACTTCATCGCGCCATCCGACATCACCACAAACGATGGCAGATTCCTGTTCTCCGACCCCAGCCCGTAGGAAAGCCACGAGCCCATCGACGGGCGGCCGGGAAATTGCGAGCCTGTGCAACTTGTGAACATCGCCGGCGCGTGATCGAACGCATCGCTGTAGCAGGAGCGCACCACGGCGAGCTTGTCGGCATGTTCGCTCAACCGCGGAAACAGCGCCGAAATCTCCAGCCCGTTGCGTCCGTGCTTTTTGAACTCCCACGGCGATCCGCGCATGATCGCCTTAAAGAAATCGATGCGCGACGTCTTCAGCCCCTGCGCAAAACTCGCCGGTACGGTCTGTCCCTACAGGCGCGCGAGCGTGGGTTTGGGATCCCACGTATCCACATGGCTCACGCGGCCGTGATTGAAGATGTAGATAACCCGCTCGGCGCGCGCGGCGGCGTCGTTCACCGCGCCCGGCAGCATCGAAGCCAACGCGAGGCCGCTGAAGCCGCGGCCGGCGCGGAAGAAAAACTCACGGCGGGAAGCAAGCAAGTCATTCATCGCAGCTACTCCACGTACAGAAACTCGTTGGTGTTGAACAACGCGCGCGCGAGCTCCACCGCCGCCGCGCTGCGCGAGCCGAGCGTGGCCGTCTGCGTATCGAGAAACGCGCGCACGCGCGCGGCTTCGGGTTCCGCCGGGTCGCGCCCGTACACATGCCGCCACGCCGCCGCCACCGGATCGGCCGCTTTCTCCATCAGCGCCGCCACTTCCTTGGCCCGCGCCAGCGTGAAAGCGCCATTAAGCAGCGACAGCGATTGCGGCGCGGTGGTGGACGATTCGCGGCGCGAGCAGCTCAGCACGCCTTCGGGCCGGTCAAACGTCTCAAGCAGCGGAATGCGGAAGTTGCGGCGCGAGATCATGTACACCGTGCGGCGGCGATGCTCGTCCGCGTTCTCCGTCTCCACCCAGGCATTGGCCAACGGTTGGCTCATGCCGTAGAGTTCTTCCTTATCGAGCGCCGGCACCACGGGCCGCCCGCCCATCTTGAGGTTCATCGCGCCGCTCGCTGCCAGCATCGCGTCGCGCACTTCTTCGGCCTCCAGTCGCCGCCGCGAGGAGTGCGAAAGCAGGGTATTGTCCGGGTCCGCCTCAAGCGCCTTTGGCGCCACCCTCGCCGCTTGCCGGTATGTCTCTGAAGTCATCAGCAAACGATGCATCGCCCTGATCGACCAGCCGCGCCCGGCGAACTCGGCCGCTAGCCAGTCCAGCAACTCCGGGTGCGACGGCGCGGCGGCACGCGTGCCAAAGTCCGAGGGAGTCGCCACGATCCCGCGCCCGAAGTGATATTGCCAGATGCGATTCACCATCACGCGCGCGGTGGGCGGATGTTGCGGCGAAGCAATCCACTCGGCGAGCCCCTTGCGCCGCAGCGTGGTGGCCGAGTCCGCCGGCGGCTCCGGAATGTCGCCGCCTCCCAGCGCGGTCAAGAAGCCGGGCCGCACTTCTTCGCCGATGGGATTGCCCTTCACCGGCAAATAGGTGCGTGGCGCTTCGCGGCCCACATCGGTCAACACGGGTGAGAACGGCCCGGGTAGGTAGGCCTTGTACATACCCACCAGCCGCCGCTCAATCTTGCGCAGTTGATCTGTCTCCGCTGGTGAGAGCTGTTTATACACATCGTCATCGCTCGGCTCCACTTGGCGCGCGTTGGCGTCGGTCAGCGCCTTCTGCTCCCGCGTCTTCAACTCGTCGGGCGTATGGATCGCCTCGGCCACTTCCTTGGGGAACTTCGCCAGCCGCTCTTCACGCAGCCGCGTGCGGTGCGGATCGAGCAGCGCCGCCAGTTGCGCGCCCGTTTCGTAGAGCTTGAACGTGCGGTTGTTCTCCGACAGGTCGTAGCTGCGCGCGTTGTTGTAGTGCAGAAACACCCTTGACTTCTGGAACGGCGCAAACACGGCCTGGAGCCGGAAGTAGTCGCGCTGCGGAATGGGATCGAACTTGTGATCGTGGCATCGCGCGCAACCCACGGTAAGGCCCAGGAACACGCTGGAGGTGGTGTCAACAAAATCGGTGAGCTGTTCCACGCGGTTGATATCTTCTACTTTGTAGAGCATGTCACGATTCGTGCCCACCGTAAAGTAGCCGGTACCCTGCGCGCTTTCCGGATCGCTGCCATACAATTCGTCGCCGGCGATCTGTTCCTTGATAAACCGGTCGTACGGCTTGTCGCTGTTGAACGACTTGATCACATAGTCGCGATAGCGCCACGCATAAAGAAGATATGGATCCTGCTCGAAGCCCGATGTATCGCCGTAGCGCACTAGATCCAGCCAGTGCTTGCCCCATCGCTCCCCGTAGCGCGGCGATTCCAGCAGCCGCTCGATGAGACGTGGCCACGCGTCGGCGCGCTGGTCTTGCACAAACTCTTCGATCTCAGCGCGCGTTGGCGGCAGTCCGTGCAGATCGAACGTGGCGCGGCGGATCAACGTGGCACGATCGGCAGCGGGAGCGGAGGGCAAGCCGCGTTCGGCAAGTTTGGAGCGAATAAAATTGTCGACGGGATTCGCGGCGGAACCCGCGGACGGTTCGGGCTTGCGAACGGTTTGAAACGCCCACCACGCAGGCGCATCGGTCTTGGCTGCCGAGGCGAGGCGGCCGAACCGGCGGGCCGCGGAGCACCGGCCAGCACCCAATCGGTAAGGGTCTTGGCTTCTCCGGCGGACAGCGCACCCGTAGGCGGCATCTTCACCTTGCCCGTGTACGCAATGGCCGCAATGAGCCGGTCCTTCACCGAACTCACCTCTGCCGTGGACCCCAGCAGTACCCCCGCCATCTGCATGCGCGCGTTGTGGCAGCCGTGGCAACGCTGCTCCAGAATCTTCACGGCCGCTGGCGCCAAATCCGCTGCGCTCAGGAAGCCGCCCGCTGCGGGCAGCAACAGCAAGATCCCTGCAACGTGCCACTTCATGGTGTGTCCGCCCATTCTAATAGATCTGTGCGCATGAGAAAAACGGCGGGCCAATAGGAAATAGGCGGCCGGTGTTGAACCGGACGCCCGTGATTCGAATTGCTTGGGTTTGTTAGTACCGGCGACGGCCACCACCGCCGCCACCGCGGTTACCGCCGCCGTGCTCTTGCTTCGGGCGCGCTTCGTTGACATTCATCGCGCGGCCGGAGAGTTCCTTGCCGTTCAAACCATTGATGGCGCGGTTGGCCTCTTCGTCGTCGTTCATTTCCACGAAGCCGAAACCGCGGGATTGCCCGGTTTCGCGATCCTTCACCACGCTGACACGATCTACGGTGCCGTAGGCTTCAAACGCCGCGCGGATGGAGTCCTCGGTCGCGCCGAAGCTCAGATTACCCACAAAGATGTTTTTCATTTTCAAATACTTTCTGGATCTGCAGACGTGAGATTCTGGGCAGGATCGGACACGGGCGGATGAACCGGACGATGTAGAAGATGCCTAAATATCAGCGGACATACAAACATCCAATATCATTATGCCACAAATATCCGGCCGGAGGGATGACAGAAGGGAAAAAGTTCTGGAACCTACTCTGCCAGTCCGGCTTTGCGAAGCGGCAGGCTAGGTGGCGGACAACGGCCCTGCTGTCGAGATAGGTGAATGGCCGCTTTCCGCTGCGAGGCCGCTCTCGACGGATCCAGGTCGATTGCAGTCGAATACCGGCCAAGCCGCTCCCGGCGATTGCGATCACGATCCCGGCTGAGCGCAGCCAGCGCCGGCCGTTGTGGCGCTCGAGCAGGAGCAAGCCGCCGGCGGCGCCGGCCACATGCAGGCCGGCAGTGGTGGTCAGGAATCCCGCTACATAGGTCGGCGTATCCGCGGTGTGCGGGATCTCGGCGCCGTGCGCCCAGCCGTGCGCTAGTCCGAACAATGCCGTCGCCAGTGCGGCGATCGGCATGGCCGGACGCCGGTCGAGGGCGATGGCAATTCCCAATGCGAAGAGCGAAAGCGCTATGACCGCCTCGGTCGCCGGAAAGGCAAAGTGGCACTGGGCGGCCAGGCTGCCAGCAGCCATGGCGCAAACGAAGGCCGCTGGTACGGTGATGATAGCCCTTCCCGCCATCTGCGCGCTCCAGGCGCCGACGGCCAGCATCGCCAGCATGTGATCGATCCCTGCGATCGGATGCATCCAGCCGCTTCCCGCAAAACCATGGGCGAATGCATGCTGTCCACCGAAGCTGACCCACAGCAGGATGACGATGCGGGCGGCGAGTGTTCTTGTGACTGCGCTCGTGAACATGGTGGGCGCCTCGACGGCTTGCCCGGCGCGTGGCCGCCCCGCCAGCCCCATGCGCGACGGCCTCACGCAGCCAAGGTGGCCGGCCTTGCCGATATTCTCGGACGATCGTTACCAACGCGATGATCGCCGGGATCATCGGGAACAGCGCCGTGTACATGCCCGAGAAATACTCGTAGCCGATGCCGTATTTGCGCATGGCCATGATCGGGAACGTCAGCACGTGGGCTGGCTCGCCGAGGATCATGCCGACGATCAGGAACCAGAAGATGAAGTTGCCGAACGGCTGGCGTTTCCAGAGGCTCCAAGCGGCGGTGAACCAGAAGATCGGTCCGATAAGCGCGATGACGACCATGAAGTCGTACTCCGTCCAGGGTACTCCGGTGATGCCGGAGACGGCCTTGGCGAAGCCGGTGATCGCCTCTCCACCGACGTGAAGGTAGAACATGGTGAGCAGTAGTAGGAACAGCGGCACCGCCCAGGCCGGGTCGGCCGGACGGCGCGCGGTCGTCAGCCGCCGGCCGGCCATGCCGCCGAGCATCGAGCCGCAGACGATCGCTACAGGTACCAGGCCGGCATTGCGGTACATGTTGACCGCATAGACTGCGACGAGTGGTGCGTCCTGAAGACGCGTTGTTCTAGCGGATGAAAGTCCCGACCGGGTAAGCAGCGCAGCGCCCGGAAGCAGACTCCAGCGGGGAGGATAAATCCGACCAAGCTGAGCGGAGTGTCGAAAGCCTTTTAAAGAGAAGGGAGCAAACCGGCGGGCCGCAACAATCAGTGAACGCAATAGCCTGGTCAAATTCTCAGCCGAAAGGTGTTTGGGAGGGCCGAGCCGCTCATTTCACGGCGAAG
>VFZP01000029.1 GCA_016871115.1 Acidobacteriota bacterium | reverse complement strand
GCAGTTCAAATTTGGCAAACTAGGCGGGGCAGGGGCGAGGATGCCGGAGATCTGGCGAGCCGCGTTGGCAGCGTGATCGGAGTCGGGTTCGATCGAGACGGCCGTTACCGAATTTGGTTTGACTCAGAAATTGCACCAGAGCCCACGCGAGTTGCACAACCTCTACGCGCGCGAGCCGCAACGTGTGCAGGCGATGCGCGCGCTGCTGGAAAAGTACAAACAGGACGGCCGGAGCGTGCCGGCGCGCTGAGGACTCTCAATTCGAGCGATTGCCCCTGTGTAACTCCGGCGCCTTCGCCAGCAGGTAATTCGTGCTCCGCCCGCCCGCGCCCATCGCCCGCACCAGCACGCCCTGCTCCACCAACTGCTGGATATCCCGCAGCGCCTTATCCGTCGACGTCTTCGCCAGCTTCGCCCACTTCGACGTATTCAGGTTCCCTTCAAAACCATCCAGCAGTTCAAAACCATCCAGCAGTTGGTTCACCACCAGCCGCTGGCGCGCGTTCAGATTCACGTGCGCAAGGCTCTCCCACATGCGCGCCTTCGCCAGCACCACCGCCAACTGCACCTGCGCGGCGTCGATCGCCCGGCCCAGACACGCCAGAAACCACTCAAGCCACGGCGTCACGTCCATGGTCCGCCCGCGCTGCGCGCGCTCGAGGATCCGGTAGTACGCCTCGCGCTCGGCGCGGATCTGTGTGGACATACTGTAGAACCGCCGCGGGCTGCCCTCCGAGCGCGCCAGCGCCATGTCGGCGATCGCGCGCGCAACGCGGCCGTTACCGTCCGCAAACGGATGCACCGTCACAAACCACAGATGCGCGAGCGCAGCCTTCAACACCGGGTCCGTCGCGGGCCGCGCATTGAACCACCGCAAAAACGCCGCCATCTCCGCTTTCAGCCGCCGCGCCGCGGGCGCTTCAAAGTGCACCCGCTCGCGCCCGTGCGGACCGGAAACCACCTGCATCGGGCCGCTCGCGTCATCGCGCCACGCGCCCGTACGGATCTTCACCAGTAAACTGCGGCCGGTGGGAAACAACGCCGCCTCCCAGTTGTACAGGCGCGCGGCGGTAAGCGGCGCATCGTAGTGTTGCGTCGCGTCCAACATCATTTCCACCACTCCGTCCACATGCCGGTCCGCCGGCTTCATCCCCGCCACATCGAACCTCAACCGCCGCGCCACCGAGGAGCGCACCTGCGCGGCATCCAACCGTTCGCCCTCGATCGCGCTGCTCATGATTACATCGCCCGCCACCGCGCTGCACTGAGCCACGTGTTGCAGGTTGAAGCCCACGGCCTCTATGCGGCCGAGCAGCAGCCCCTGCCGGTGCCGGACCTCGGCCAACTGGTTGGCGAGGGTCTCCCCGTGAGAGCGACACGCCGGCCAATCCGGCAGCTCGTGGATGTACGTTCCATACTCCATACTGGGTCCCTTGCGGTGCTCATAACACCTAATTACCGCACCTTATGCAGCGAATACCTCTCCCATTCACCGCACGGCAACCCCGCCGCGCCATCCGCAAAGTGGGATACAATTGACTAGACCCTTCAGGAAGGCTCTTTTTTCATGTTAAAACCCACGCGCCCAGTCTTTGCGCTCTCCCTCGCCCTTGCGGCCTCCTCTCACGCCCAGGAAGTCCGTGCCAGCCTCACCGGCACCATCACCGACTCTTCCGGCGCTCCGGTCCCCGCCGCCACCATCACCGTCACCAACGTCGCCACCAACGCTGTTTTCACCAGCGCCTCCAGCGAGTCCGGCCTGTACCTCGCACCGTTCCTCCCGCCCGGCAACTACAAGATGAACGTGCGCCACGACGGCTTCAAGATTTTCAACCGCGAAAACATCGTTCTCCAGGCGCAGGACCGCGCGCGCGTCGACGTGCAACTCGAGGTCGGCGACCTCTCGCAATCCGTCACCGTCAACGACGCCGTCTCGCTGCTCCAAACCGAATCCGCCACCCGCTCGCAGGTCATCGCCAACGAACTGCTTGCCAACGTCCCCACGCAAGGCCGCAATCCGTTCCAGATTGCCTGGAGCGCCGCGGGCGTGGTGAAGACGGGTGACTGGCGCTACCTGCGCTCATTCGACATCGCCGGCACCACCGGCATTTCGATCAATGGCGGCAAGAACCGCGAAAACGAAGTCCTCCTTGATGGCATCTCCAACGTCCGCGGCGACCGCACCGTGATCCACGTGCCCTCCATGGACACCGTGCAGGAGTTCAAGGTGATCACCAACACCTACGACTCGCAGTACGGCCGCACCGGCGGCGGCGTCATCGCCATCGTCACCAAGGGCGGCGGCAACCAACTCCACGGCAATCTCTTTGAATACTTCCAGTCCGAAGAGCTCAACGCCAACCAAAGCGAACTCAACCGCGTGGGCATCAAGAAGCCGCCCATGAACATCAACACCTACGGCTTCACCGCCAACGGCCCGGTCTACATCCCCAAGGTGCTTGACGGCCGCAACAAGCTCTTCTGGCTGCTTTCCTACGAAGCCATGAAGCAGCGCTCGGCGGACCCCGGCACGCTCACGGTGCCGCTCTCGGAGTGGCAGCAGGGCGACTTCTCCACCCTCCGCAACGCCGCCAATCAGGCCGTGCTCATCTACGATCCGCTCACCACCCAGGCCGACGGCAGCCGTACGCCGTTCGCGGGCAACCGTATCCCGGCCGCACGGCAAAATCCCGTGGCCTTGAACGCGCTGAAGTCTTACCTCCAGCCCACGTCCCCCGGTGAAGGCCCCGCGCGCATCAACAACTACATCTATCCGTCGCGGTGGGTGGCCAACATGGATCAGTGGATCGGCCGCATCGACTACACCATCAACAACTCCAACCGCTTCTACTTCCGCTACGGCCAGAACCCGTTCCAAGAATTCCGCGGTCTGGTATGGCCCACCCGGAGCGTGGCCGAGTCTTCCGGCAACACGCCTCTCAATCGCAACGGCCGCAACTGGACGGCGGACTGGACGTCAACGCTATCCCCGACGATGACCTTCAACCTCCGCGCCGGCCTCGCCCGCTGGGAAGAAGCGGGCGGCAACGGCTTCGGCACGGGTTTTGACCCGCGCCAACTCGGCTTTGCCGATGCGCTGGTGTCCCAATTCACGCGCTTCCAGTTCCCCGGCTTTGGCCTGGGTCAATACGCCCGGATCGGCAACGGCCGCGGACTTTCTCCCGGCACCAACGACACCTGGACCATTCAGCCGAACCTGAGCACCGTCCGCGGCGCGCACTTCCTCAAAATGGGCGTCGAAGCGCGCGAGTTCCGCGACAATCGCGCCAACCCCGGCAACAGCTCCGGTTCCTACAGCTTCGGCCGCAACTGGACGCAGGGCGCCGCCAACCGTGCCGACACCGTCTCGGGCAACGAACTCGCCACGTTCCTCCTCGGTTTCCCCACCGACGCCAGTGTCGACCGCAACATCGACACCGCCTACACCTCGCGTTACTATGCGCTCTTCGTCCAGGATGACTGGAAGATCCGATCCAACCTCACCTTGAACCTCGGCCTCCGTTGGGACTACGAAACCGCCCTCCAGGAGCGGTATGACCGCATGCTGCGGGGCTTTGACTTCAACGTGGCCAGCCCCATCGCCTCGCAAGTGCAGGGCCTGAATCTCAAGGGCGGCGTGCTTTTTGCCGACAGCAACAACCGGCGCGCGTTTAATCCGGACCGCAACAACTTCCAGCCCCGCATCGGCATGGCCTGGAACATCACGAAGAAGTTGGTGCTGCGCGGAGGCTACGGGCTGTACTACCTCGGGCAGAACGAGGCTGGTGCGCCCTCGGGCTTCAGCCGCACCTCCAGCGCCATCACAACCACGGACGGCAACCTCACCCCGGCCGTCTCCCTGCAGAACGCGTTTGCGAATCTTCCTGGTGGCCGCCTCCTGTCCCCCGTCGGCAACTCGCTCGGCCTTTCCAGCTTCCTCGGCGAAGGCATCGGCGTGAACTTCCTGGACCGCAAGATCCCGTCGTCGCACCAGTACTCCATCGACATTCAGCGCGAGCTGCCGGGCAACCTTCTGGTGGAGGCCGGCTACGTCAGCAACATCTCACGCGACCTGCCGGTGGGCGTCAACCTCAACGTGACTCCCGCCGATCAACTCGGCCGCCGCACCGCCGCCGGCGCCATCGACACTGCCTACTACACGGGCCAGGTGCCGAACCCCATGCGCGGGCTCATCCCCAACAACGCCGCCAAGAACGGCGCCAACATCGCCCGTCAGGAACTGCTCATTCCCTATCCCCAGTACGCCCTGAACGGCTTCGGGCTCAACAACGTCTCGATCGGACGCCAGCGCTATCACGGCCTGCAAACGAAGTTCACCAAACGCTACAGCTACGGCGTGGTGTTCAACGCAACGTATCAGTGGATCAAGGTGACCGAACGGGCCTCGCTGCTGAACAACCAGGACTTCAACTTCGCCGACCCGCAAAGCTCAAGGCTCGAAAAACGCAGCGCCGGCCAGATCGATATTCCGCACAAGTTCGCCATCGCGGGCTCGTGGGATTTGCCGGTAGGCAAAGGCATGCCGTGGGGCTCTAACCTCGGCCGCGTCGGCAACGCGATTCTCGGCGGCTGGCAGATGAACTTCGACGTCACCTATCAAAGCGGCTGGGTGGCCGATCACCCGAATGCCAAGCAGGTGAAGCCGGGCAGCCCGAACCTGGGCTCGGCCGCGACGTTTGGCCGCTACTTCGATACATCGCTGTGGGACACCGCCTCGGGCGTCCGCGTGGCCGCCCAGGAGCCGTTCACCCTCCGCGACTTCCCCACGCGCTTCTCCGACATGCGCCAACCCGGCTACCGCAACTGGGACGCGTCACTGGCAAAGTTCTTCCCCATCACGGAGAAGGTCAAGCTCCAGTTCCGCATGGAAATGATCAATGCCATGAACCGCCCCTGGTACGCCAACCTCGCGCAAGGCGCCACCGACGTGAGCCGCCCCACCTTCGGCCAACTCGACCCGACGCAACGCAACCTGCCGAGGTTCGTGAAGCTGGCGCTGAACTTGGTCTGGTAGTTCTGGCGTTCTTGACAAAGGGCAGGCTTCGCGCCTGCCCTTTTTTTACGTCCGGACCCCACGCATTCGGCGTCCGTGTAGGGCGAGCTTCAGCTCGCGGCGGACTTGAGTCCGCCCCTTCCGCCCGTGCACGAATGCTAAAACGGCGGTACCTGCACTGCGGCCCGCGTTAAGCTAGAGACTTGCCACACGCGAAGAGGCGAAGGTGATGGGCATGAAGCGGCGGCCGGAGGTGATGAGTCCGGCGGGCCATTGGCCGCAGATGCGGGCGGCGATCGAGGCCGGGGCCGATGCGGTGTACTTCGGGCTGCGGCATTTTTCGGCGCGGGCGAAGACAGGGTTTTCCTTAGATGAAGAATTGCCGGAAGCGCTGCGGCTGTTGCACAGCCGGGGCGTGAAGGGCTACGTGACGTTCAACACGCTGGTGTTCGATCATGAACTCCGCGCGGCGATCGAGACGTTGGAAAAACTGGCCGAAGCCGCCCCGGACGCGATCATCGTGCAGGACCTCGGCATCGCGGCGCTGGCACGCGAGATTGCGCCGGATCTGGTGGTGCACGGCAGCACGCAGATGAGCATCACGTCCGCCGAGGGTGTGCGGTTTGCCGGGCGGCTGGGCGCGCGGCGCGTGGTGCTGGCGCGCGAACTTTCGCTCAAAGACATCGGCGCGATCATTGACGCCGGCACGGGCGGCACCGAACTGGAAATCTTTGTTCACGGGGCGCTCTGCGTTTCTTACTCCGGACAGTGTTTTTCCTCGGAAGCGTGGGGCGGGCGCAGCGCCAATCGCGGGCAATGCGCGCAGGCGTGCCGGCTGCCGTATGAACTGCTGGTGGATGGTGCGGCGCGGCTGTTGGGGGACGCGCGGTATCTGCTCTCGCCCGGCGACCTTTATGCGCTGAAGCAGATCCCCGAGATTGTCGCGCTGGGCGGGATTGCGTCGCTCAAGATTGAGGGCCGGTATAAGGACGCAGACTATGTGGCGCTGACCACCCAGGCGTATCGCCAGGCTGTGGACGAGGCTTGGGCGGGCCGCGCGTTGACCGTGACGCCAACGGACGAACTGCGGCTCCAACAGGTTTACTCGCGCGGCATGGGTCCGCAGTTTTTGGCGGGGACGGATCATCAGGCTGTGGTGCGCGGGCGCGCGGGGCGGCATCGCGGGCTGCTGATGGGCCGCGTGGAGACCGTGGACGCGGGCGGCGCGGTGACGGTGATTCCAGAAGCCGCGACGCAGGGGCTGGCGCCGTTGAAACCGGGCGACGGCGTGGTGTTCGATGCCGCCGATTGGCGGAGTCCACAGGAGGCTGAAGAGGGCGGGCGGATTTATGAGGTCGGCGCGCGCGGAAAATTCCTGACGCTGCGGTTTGGCAAGGACGCGGTGAATCCGGCGCGGATCCGGCCGGGCGATCTGGTTTGGCGGACGCACGATCCCGAGTTGGACAAATATGTGAAGGCGCTGCCCGCTCGGCCCGGGCAACCGGTGCGTGTAGAGGTGACGGCGCGCGAGGGCGAGCGGCTGCGGATGGTGTGGACGGTGGGCGAACATCGCGTGGAGGTGGAGTCGCCCGGGGTGCTGGCGCGCGCGGCGCAGAGGCCGGTGGATGAGGCGGTGTTGCGGGGTCAACTGGGCCGGCTGGGTGGGACGGCGTTTGCATTGGGTGAGTTGCAAGTGGAGGTCGCCGGGTCGCCGTTTGCGCCGGTGTCGTTGTTGAATCAGATGCGGCGGCAGGCGGTGGAGACGCTCACGGCGTTGCAGAGTGCTCCGCGGCCGGGCCGGCGCGACGCGGTGGTGGCGCGGCCTGCTGCCGCGGTAGTGATGCGCGAGACGGGAGCGCCGGAGTTGCAGGTGCTGGTGCGGACGTCAGAGCAACTCGACGCGGCGATTGCGCTGCGCCCGGCAAGCATCACGCTGGACTATCTGGAGCTGTATGGTCTTGCGCCTTCAGTAGCGCGCGTGCGCGAGGCCGGGATTGTGGTGCGCGTGGCGAGTCCGCGAGTGCTGAGGCCGGCTGAAGAACGGATTGTGCACTTCCTGCGGAAGCTGGATAGCGCCATTGTCGTGCGGTCCGCGGGGCTGCTGGATTCTCTGGTGACAGCGGAGGCCGCAGCGGGCCGGCCGGATTTGTTTGGCGACTTCAGTTTGAATGCTTCGAATGCGCGGACCGCCAAGCTGTTGCTGGAGTTGGGATTGACGCGACTGACGCCGTCGCACGATCTGAATGCGGACCAGATCGCGGGTCTGGCGCGTGCCGTGGATCCACAGCGGCTGGAGCCGGCGCTCTATCACCATCTGCCCGTGTTTCACACCGAGCACTGCGTGTTTTGCCGGTTTCTATCGACCGGGACAACCCATGAGAACTGCGGGCATCCATGTGAACGGCATCGTGTTGCGCTGCGCGATGAGCGCGGGATGGCGCATCCCGTGATGGCCGATGTGGGCTGCCGGAATACAGTGTTTGGGGCGGCGGCGCAGCAGGCCGCGGCGCATTTACCGGCGTGGCTCGCGGCAGGGTTGCGGCACTTTCGTGTGGAGTTTGTCCATGAATCCGCAGCGGAGGTGCGGCGCGTGTTGGAGGCGCTGCGGGCGGGGCTGGAGGGCCGGATGGACACGGCAGAACTCGCGCGCGAGTTACAGCGGGCCGCGCCACAGGGTGTGACCGAGGGGAGCTTGTTTGTGCCGAAAGGCTACGCACAGTTCCCGATTTTGCCGTGAACTTCGATGAGCTGATTTTGCCTGCGGTCGAGGCAGCGGTGGCCGAGTCCAGGCGGCGCGCCGGGGAGTGGATTGCGTGCCGCGCGGGGTGCGCCGGGTGTTGCAACGCGGCGTTTGCGATTACGGCTCTCGATGCATCGCGGCTGCGGGCGGGGCTGCGCGGGCATCCTCATGAGGAAGCGATCCGGGCGCGGGCAGCGGCGTATGCGGCGGCGGTGCGCGATACGTTTCCGGGCGAATGGGCGGCGGGGCGGTTGACGGACGACGAGGCCTGGCGGGATTGGTTCTTCGCGCGGATGAAGGGGCGAATGGCGTGCCCGGCGCTGGATGTGGCGCGCGGGGAGTGCGAGTTGTATGAGCACCGGCCGGTGGCGTGCCGGTTGCATGGACATTTGATTCAGATTGGCGCCGCGGCCGAGACGTCACGATGTGCGCTGTGCTTTGTGGGCGCGACGGCCGCGGAGATGGCGGCTTGCCGGGTCCGCGTGGAGGAATGCGAAGTGCCCGGGCTCGAAGAGAGTCACACGATTGTGGCGTTGGCTCTTTCGGCAAGCGATATGCTGGAAAGTTCTATATGGCACTGCGAGTGAATGGCGAGCTGATTGAAGATTCATTGGTTGTGGAAGAAGAGCGCACGATCCGGCCGCGGCTGCAAGAGGCCATGGCCGCCGAGGCGACGCCCGCGGAGATTGAACAGCGGGTGAAACAGTGGGCTCGGGAGAACCTGATTGAGCGCACCGTGCTGCGGCAGGCGGCGCTGGCCGATCCAGAGCCCATCGCGGCCGACCAGATTGAAGAGATGTTTGCGCGTGTGCGCAGCGAGGCCCCCTCGCAATCCGGTTGCATTGCGCCGGTGGACGATGCAACGCTGCGGAAAGAACTCGAGGTTCGCTTTCGCGTCGACCGGTTGATGGAGCGCGTGACGGCCAAGGTGGGTGCGCCGAAGCCGAAGGACGTGAGCGAGTATTACGTGAAGCATCGCGAGGAATTCGCTTCGCCCGAGGCTGTGCATGCTTCGCACATTGTGAGGAATGTGGACGAGAACACCACGGAAGAGGCGGCCCGCGCGGCGATTGAGGCGGCGCAGGCGGCGCTGGCCGAAGGGCGAGACTTTGCGGCGGTGGCCGACGAGATGTCGGACTGTCCGGGCCGCGGTGGCGACTTGGGATTCTTTGCGCCGGGGCAAATGGTGGAGGCCTTCGATCAGGTGGTGTTCGGCTTAAAGCCGGGCGAGGTGAGCGGCGTTTTCCGCACCGAGTTTGGGTTTCACATTGCAAAGGTGCAGGCGCGGCGCGCCGCTGGTTTGCGGAGTCTGCAAGAGGTGAAGGAGGAGATCGCCGAGCGGCTGATGGGCGTCAAGCGGGAGAAGGCGGTGGAGGGGTATCTCGATCAGTTGATGGCAAAGGCGGTGGTGGCGGAAGGGGCGGCATGAAACCGGAGTTCAAGCTGTTCGCCGAGGCGGGAGTGCCGCATCCGTGCTGTGCGCCCAGTAAGTGGCGGGCCGAGGTGCTGGCGGCGTCGCGATTGCAGGCGGCCGAGCGGGTGCGCGCGACAGGCGGTTCCGTGGCGGAGATGATGCGGCTCGATGGCGGACTTTTTTTGATGGGAACCGACAACGAGGAAGGCTTCCCCGCCGATGGCGAAGGGCCGATTCGCGAAGTAACCCTGGATCCGTTTTTGATCGATATTCATCCGGTGACGAATGACCAATTCAGCGAGTTTGTGCGGCGGACCAGGTATGTGACAGAGGCGGAGCGGTTCGGATGGTCGTTTGTGTTTCAAGGGCACATCCCGCGCGAGTTGGTGCCGCGGCTGGTGGACGATCGGGCGCCGGGCACGCAGTGGTGGTACAAGGTGGGCCGGTCTGACTGGCGGCATCCAGAAGGCCCGGATACTTCCATCACGGCCCGGCCGCATCACCCGGCCGTGCATGTTTCCTGGAACGACGCGGCGGAATATGCGCGGTGGGCGGGCAAGCGTCTGCCGACCGAGGCCGAGTGGGAGTATGCGGCGCGGGGCGGGCTGGAGCAGAAAATTTATGCGTGGGGCGATGAACTGACGCCGGAGGGGCGGCACCTGTGTAACATCTGGCAGGGCGAGTTTCCGCTTCACGATGCGGCCGAGGATGGGTATTCGGCGCCTGCCCCGGTGGATGCGTTTCCAGCGAATGGGTACGGGTTGTACGCAGTGGCCGGGAATACGTGGGAGTGGTGCGCGGACTGGTTTCATCCGGCCTATCATGTGACGGCGACGCGTGTGAATCCGGTGGGCCCGGCGGCGGGGACGAACCGCGTGATGCGGGGCGGGTCCTATCTATGCCATAAGTCATACTGCAACCGGTACAGGGTGGCGGCGCGAACGTCGAATACGCCGGATAGCGCGACGACGAACATCGGGTTCCGGTGTGCCATGGATGTTTAGCCGGCTGTTACTGGTTGCCACGGCCCGTCCAGCGATTGTGCGCCCTCAGGCGTTTCACCCGTCGACTGCGCCCTGCTCTTGCGTGCAAACTAATCGCGCTGTTGCAGCTTGTCGAGTTCGCGGCGGTCGCGTTTGGAAGGGCGGCCTTCGCGGGTGAACATGGGCGGAAGCCCAAAGCGGTTGTTCTCACGCGCCTGGGCACGCGCCGCGGCGGACGCGGGCGTTTCGGCGTAGAGTGTTTGAGCAACCGGGGCGGGGCCGCGGAGGTCGCTGAGAGCGAGGACCTGGACTTCA
The DNA here is from genome assembly GCA_016871115.1 of Acidobacteriota bacterium. GTDB lineage: Bacteria > Acidobacteriota > Terriglobia > Bryobacterales > Bryobacteraceae > VFZP01. The sequence continues at coordinate 16,557 of VFZP01000029.1, read as the reverse complement.
AATTCGCCGCCTTCCGTTTTAATGCGGAGCATGACGCCGGTGACGACGTCGCGCGAGGGTTTGACGTGCTGGCCGTTGTACTCGACGCGGCCGAGGTCGCAGGCTTTGGTGGCGAGCGTGCGCGTTTTGTAGAAGCGGGCGGCCCAGAGCCACTTATCGAGGCGGACGGTGGTGAGCGGTGCGGACACGACCTCTATCTTACTGGCGCGTGAGCTGGATCGGGCTGTTCGAGGTAGTGAGATCGAATAGCGGACCGCTGCCGTTGCCGAGCGCGCCTTCGAGACGGGTCTTGCCGCGCTCGCCGCCGGTGATCGCGAAGTCCGAGGACCCCTTCGAGTTCGAGGTGTTTGCGCGGACCCGGCCGCTTACGCCCTCCGGCAGGCGGAGCAGGATGGGGCCGTTCGAGGAGTGGGCGCGGACTTCGGGGGCGGCGGCGGATCGCGGCAGCGTAATGTCGATCGGGCCATTCGAGGTTTCCAGGCGCAGCGGCGCGGCCGTGTCGAGCTGAAGGGCCGAGACTTCGATGGGGCCGTTGTAGGTTTGGACCGCGGCGCGGCCAGAAAAGCGCGTGAGTTCCACGGGGCCGTTGGACGTCCGGACGTCGAGTTCGCCGGTGCTGGCTTGGACGTCGACCGGACCATTGGACGTGGTGAGGCGCATGCGGCCTTCGATGCCATCCACTTTGATGGGGCCGTTGGAGGTGGCGAGCTTATCGATGTGCGTCTGGCGGGGGACGGTGATGCACAAGCTGACGCCGCAGTTGCCGCGTGTCCAGGAGCCGTTGCCGCCGGGGCGGACCGAGCGGATTTCCAGGAGGTCCGGTGAACTGGAGATGTCGACCTTGAGAAGCCTGAGAGCGTCTTCCGAGGAGGCGTACTTGGTGCCGTGGATTTCGGCCTTGGATTGATCCCAAGTGCGGATTTCAACCCCGCCATTGAAGCTCTCGAGGTTCACACGCCCGCCCGGGCGGAGTTCGTAGGTGCGCGAGAATTCCTCGCGTTTCCGCGCGGCTCCCTCGGCGATAACCTCGCCGATGTCGCAACTGGAAAGCAGGCACACGGACATTCCAACCATCGCAGTAGCCAAGGTGCGCATATCCGCATAATACGAGTGGGCCGCGGGTTTTGTTCCGTGCTAGTCTGTATTTTTCTTGCAGGTCTGCCCGCCCCGTCGCCGGTGTGTCTCGGCCGTCCCCAAAACGATGAAGAAACTCCTTGCCCTCAACCGTGGCGAAATCGCCATCCGAATTCTGCGCGCCGCCAATGAGCTTGGTCTGCGCACGGCTGCCGTCTATTCGGCGGAAGACAAGCTTTCGCTGCACCGGTTCAAGGCCGACGAGGCGTATCGGGTGGGCGAAGGGTTGGGTCCGGTGCAGGCGTACCTGGATGCCGACCGGATTGTGGCGCTGGCGGCCGAGAAAGGCGTGGACGCGATTCACCCCGGGTATGGATTCTTGTCGGAGAATCCGGCCTTGCCCCGGGCGTGCGAACGCCACGGCGTAACCTTTATCGGACCGAGCGCCGGGATTCTGGATCTGCTGGGCGACAAGACGGCAGCGCGGCGGTTGGCGGCGAAGGCCGGGCTGCCGGTGATTCCGGGCACCGAGAAGCCGGTAACCACACGCGCAGAGGCCGAGAGGGCTGCGGCGCGGATCGGATTTCCGCTGATTGTGAAGGCGGCGTTTGGCGGCGGCGGGCGCGGGATGCGGGTGGTGGAGTCGCCAGAGTTGCTGCCGGGCTTGGTGGACGAGGCGCAGGCGGAAGCGGCGGCGGCGTTCGGCAATGGCGCGGTGTTTTTGGAACGCTTCATTAAGCGGCCGCGGCATATCGAAGTGCAGATTCTAGGCGACCGGCACGGCAACATTCTGCATCTTTACGAGCGCGATTGCAGCGTCCAGCGGCGGCATCAGAAGGTAGTGGAAGTGGCGCCGGCGGTGTCACTGCGGCGCGAGCTGCGCGACGCGATCACCTCAGCAGCAGTGCGGCTGGCGCGCGAGGCGGGCTACTACAATGCCGGTACCGTCGAGTTTCTGGTGGATGCGGATTCCGATGAGTGGTTCTTTATTGAAGTGAATCCGCGCGTGCAGGTGGAGCACACGGTAACCGAAATGGTGACCGGCATCGATATCGTGCGCGCGCAGATCCAGATTGCGCAGGGGCTTGCGCTGCATGGCCCGGAGATGGCGCTGCCACAGCAATCGGAAGTGCCGCTCTATGGATACGCGCTGCAATGCCGGATTACGACCGAGGATCCGGCGAACAACTTCACGCCGGACTATGGGCGGTTGCAGACCTACCGTTCGCCGGCGGGGTTTGGGATTCGCCTCGATGGCGCGTCGGCGTATGGCGGCGCGGTGATCACCCCTTACTACGATTCGCTGCTGGTGAAGATTTCGGCCTGGGCGCCGCGGTTCCGGTATGCTTGCCAGCGGATGGACCGGGCGCTGCGCGAGTTTCGCATACGCGGCGTGAAGACGAACATTCCGTTTCTGGAGAACGTCGTCAATCATCCGGAGTTTCAGGCCGGGACGGTAACCACCCGGTTTATCGGTGAGACGCCGAAGCTGTTTGAGTTTGCCTTGCGCAAAGATCGCGCGACGAAGTTGCTGGCTTATCTGGCGGGCGTACGCGTGAACGGCAATCCGGAGGTGGCGGCGAAGGCGCGGCCGGAACTGCCGTTCAAGAAGGCTCCGGTGCCATTGCACATTCCGGGCAAACCGCCAGCGGGGTCGCGCGACAAGTTGCTCGAGTTGGGCGCCGAAGGTTTTGCCAGGTGGATGAAGGCGGAAAAGCGCCTGTTGCTGACCGATACGACGATGCGCGACGCGCACCAGTCGCTGATGGCGACGCGCGTGCGGACGCACGATCTGGCGGCGATTGCCAACTACGTGGCGCATCGGTTTCCGCAGTTGCTGAGTTTGGAGATGTGGGGCGGAGCCACGTTCGATGTGGCGCTGCGGTTTCTGCATGAAGATCCGTGGACACGGTTGCGGCGGCTGCGCGAGATTGCGCCGAATATCTGCTTCCAGATGCTGCTGCGCGCGTCGAATGCGGTGGGGTACACGGCGTATCCGGACAATGTGGTGCGCGAGTTCATTGTTGAGTCGGCCGCGCAGGGCATCGATATCTTCCGCGTGTTCGATTCGCTGAACTGGCTGCCGAATATGAAGGTGCCGATGGAGGCCGTGCGGGAGACGCATGGCGTGTGCGAAGGCGCGATCTGCTACACAGGCGATATTCTCGATCCGAAGCGCGACAAGTATCCGCTCGCTTACTACACGAAGATGGCAGTGGAGCTCGAAAAGATGGGCGCGCACCTCATCGGCATCAAAGATATGGCGGGACTCCTGAAGCCGTATGCCGCGACCAAGCTGGTGAAGGCGCTGCGCGAGGCGACGGATCTGCCGATTCATTTCCACACGCACGATACGTCGGGCATCAACGCCGCGTCGATTTTGAAGGCGGCCGATGCGGGCGTGGATGCGGCCGATGCGGCGGTTTCATCGATGTCGGGTACAACCTCTCAGCCGAACCTGAATTCGATTGTGGCGGCCCTCCGGAATACGCCGCGCGATTCGGGGCTGGAGCCGGAAGCGCTGCAACGGTATGCCGACTACTGGGAGGCGGTGCGGACCTGGTATACGCCGTTTGACTCGGCGCCGAAGTCCGGCACGGCGGAAGTGTATCTCCACGAGATGCCGGGCGGGCAGTATACGAATTTGAAGGAGCAGGCCGAGTCCATGGGGCTGGGCGAGCGCTGGCCGGAAGTGGCGCGGGCATACGCTGAAGTGAACATGGCCTTCGGCGACATTGTGAAGGTGACGCCTTCGAGCAAGGTTGTGGGCGACATGGCGCTGTTTCTCGTGTCGCACGGCATCACGATGCGCGAGGTGGAGAAGCTGGGGCCGTCGCACAGTTTGAACATTCCGAACTCGGTGGCGGATATGTTGCAAGGCTCGCTCGGTGAGCCGCAGGGCGGGTGGCCAAAGCATCTGGTGAAGGTGATCCTGAAGGGCGAGACGCCCAAGCGCGGGCGGCCGGGAGCGCGGTTGGCGCCGGTGAAGATCGCGGACGTGGAGGCGGAGCTAGCGGCGAAAATCCACCGCAAACCGTCGCGTACCGACGTGATGAGTTACCTCATGTATCCCGAGGTGTTCGTTAAGTTCGCCAGGAACCAGGCGGCATGGGGGAACGTGGAGGTGCTGCCGACGCCGGCGTTCTTCTACGGGATGGAGAAGGGCGACGAAATCGCCGTGGAGATTGAGGCCGGCAAGTTGCTGGTGATCAAGTTCCTCACCGTGTCTGAGCCGCATCCGGACGGCACGCGGACCGTGTTCTTTGAGTTGAACGGGCAGCCGCGCGAAGTCACCGTGCGGGACAACGCGCTCGAAGTGAAGGTGCGTGACCGCGAGAAGGCAGATCCGGCCAAGCCAGGGCAGGCGGGCGCGCCGATTCCGGGCGCGGTGACCAGCATCGCGGTGGAGCACGGCACGGTGGTGGAGAAGGGCGCAAAGCTCCTGGTGATGGAAGCGATGAAGATGCAGACCACGGTGAGCGCGCCGGTGGCGGGACGGGTAACGCGGATCGCGGTAACGGTGGGGCAGACGGTGGAGCCGAAGGATCTGCTGGTGGTGATTGAACCATAGTGCGCAGGTCCTTTTGGTTGGCGCTGGCGTTCGGATGCAACCTATTTGCCGCGAATGACTGCCTTCCCTGTCACACCGCGATTGCGGAAGCCTTCGCGAAGACCGGCATGGGCCGCTCGATCACGGTGCGGCCCGCCGTTCTGCCGGGCACGTTCTCCCATCCACTTTCGAACCGCCACTACACGATTGAAGGCGGCAAAATGAAGCGCCATCAGAGGGGCCCCGGCGGAGCGGCATTCAATGTCATCGAGAAGACGATCGACGTCGCCATCGGCTCGGGCAATCACGCGATCACGTACGGCTCGCGCACGCCGAACGGTATGCTGCTGGAACTTCCTGTCTCGTGGTACAGCCAGGAGAAAGCCTACTTCATGTCGCCTGGCTACGACCAGCCGGCGCACTTCGACATGCGGCGCGAGATCACCGAGTCTTGCCTGTTCTGCCACTCCGACTCCGCGCAACCGGCGGCGATCACCTGCCGGCGATGCCATGGCGATGCCGCCGCGCATCTCGCCCAGCCGGGCCGCGGCAACATCTACAACCCCCAACGGTCGAGCGAAGTCTGCTTCCAGTGCCATCTCGAAACCGAATCGATGGGCATCGTGGATTCGATGCGGAAGCCCGGCCGCGATGTCTTTTCCTACTGGCCCGGCGAGCCGCTGGCAGACTACAAACTCTACTTCGACCGCGCGGATCCGCCAGCCGAACGCTTCGAGGTGAACCATACGGCATACCGTCTGATCCAGTCTGCGTGTTACCAGAAATCCGCCGGGAAGCTCGCGTGTGTCACCTGCCATGATCCGCACTCGGCGCGCGCCCGGGAAGCTTGTGGAACGTGCCATCAGTCTGAACACACGCGCGCGAAAGCAACCGGGTGCGCCGGTTGCCACATGCCGAAGCGCAAGGCGCAGGACGCGCTGCACATCACGATGACCGATCACTGGATTCAGCGCGCGCCCAAGTTTGTCGATCCGGTGAAGGAGAATCACGAGCCGTACACAGGCAAGCTGGTTCCTTTCTACACCAAGGCGGACCCGCTTTTGACGGCAATCGCCAACGTGCGCGTGCCCGACGCCAGTTCCGCGCGCTTGTACGAGCAATACCTCCAGCGAGCCCCGAAAGATGTGCCTACGCTGATCGCACTAGGTAAGGTGCTCATCCGCCTGGACCGGGACCGTGACGCCGAAGCGCGGCTGCGCAGGGCGCTCGCGCTCGCGCCGCGCGAGGCCGAGGCGCGCTTGGCGCTGGCCGTGGCGATCGGCAAACAAGGGGATATCGACGGCGCGCTTCGGGAGATGAAAGCGGTCGTGGCGGCCGTTCCCGACGACTCGTATGCGTGGCTCAATCTCGGGCTCACGCATCGCGGCTTGCAGCAATTCTCCGGAGCGGCGGCCGCATTGCGCGAAGCGATCCGCCTGCAGCCCGACCTCGCCGTCGCGCAACAGGCGCTGTCGTCGCTGCCCGCAGCGAAGTGAGCTTAGCGGCTCTGAGGATCCGGCAGCAACATCAACCCCGGTAGAGAAGTTCGGCTTCAAGCCGCGCCGCAAGTGGCGGACAAACAGCGCAAGAGACTAGCAGTGGAGGCAGCAACGGCGGCACGCAAGTCCGGAACTGAGAGATAACGCGCGCGAATTCGGGCACTGTCGCTCGAAGAATCTCAGCGAGTTGAAGCAATGATCGGTACCGGTCCTCGGCTTACTGCAGCACTTTCTCGCGGACAAGCTCTGGCTCCTGCGCATGCAGAGAGACCAGGAAGCGGTCCGGGTGCACCGCTGTGATGCCCCAAGGAAGCAGATGCTCCTCTCTGAAGTGGCGCAGGTTAAAGGTGACGATCACTGGCGTGCTCGAATGCGCCGCGGCTGCAAGAACATGCCGGTCCTTCGGCTCGTTGGGCGACTGAGGCGATCAGGTGGCCGTAGCCCTCGACCCAGGCGTCCGCGAAATGTGCCCGCAACTCAGATTCGAAATGCTCCACCAGATGGCGTGGCCAATTCAGCTTGGCTTCGAGTGCGCGCGTGGTTTCGGCGATGACTTGCTGGCTCCACCTGGGCTCGTATAGCCGTGGTGGCTCCGCCAGACGCAGCAATGTGTCATAGAGAGAGAAGTTGACCAAGACGCACGCGTCGAGGAGTACCGGCGGCGGACCCGACATTGGTGGTCAGGCAAAATGACGCGCTCGTAAAGCCCCGCGTCATCTACGGCTTGGCCGATGCGGCGCAGCGCTTCCAGCCTTTCCGAGCCACGTTGCTGCTCTGCCAAGAAGCGGCGGAGAGCTTGCTCGATCAGCGTGCTGGCGCTGAGATAGCGGCCCGCCGCAACTTCGGTCTGTAGTTGCTGCGTCAAGTCGGCTGGCAAGTTCACTTCCATATACGATCCTGCCCCCATTCTCGCTGCGGTTGTGCGGTGCACGCGAGGGAGGCCTTCATCGTCCCGATGATCCCCATCTTCGGAAATCACGCGTACACACAAAGCTTAGCGGCTCTGGTGCCAGGCAAGAATCCGGTCCGCAATCCGTGGACTCGCCTTGCCATCGCCGTACGGGTTGTGCGCGTGCGCGCGCCGGTCATACTCAGCCGTGTCGTCCAATAGCAGCGAGGCTTCTCGCACGATGCGTTCACGGTCCGTGCCCACCAGCCGCACGGTGCCGGCCTTCACGGCCTCGGGCCGCTCCGTCTTGTCGCGCAGCACCAGGATCGGTTTGCCCAGCGAAGGACCCTCTTCCTGTATCCCGCCCGAGTCAGTCAGCAGCAAATACGAACGCCGCATGAGATCGACAAACGGCACGTAGCTCACCGGGTCGACCAGACGAATCGTCGGGTGCGCGCCGAGGCGTTCATGCACGGGGCCGCGGACGTTGGGGTTGGGATGCACGGCAAACAAGATCTGCGTATCGCCGCGGTCAGCCAAGGCCAGCAGCGCCGCGCACAGGCTCTGCACGCCTTCACCGAAACTCTCGCGGCGGTGTGAAGTGACTACGATCAGCTTCTTCGACGCGTCGAGCGAAGCAGCCTGATCGAAACCCGCCAGTTTCCCGTCCGCCAGGTTGCCGGCCACCTGCAGCACCGCGTCGATGCCGGTGTTGCCGGTCACCAGAATCGAGTCTTCGGCAATGCCTTCTTTGCGGAGGTTGCCGGCAGACCAGTCCGTGGCCGCAAAGTGAATCGTGGATAGCCGCGCAGCCAGCACGCGGTTGGCTTCCTCGGGGAAAGGTTGATAAAGGTCCCACGTGCGCAGGCCCGCTTCAATGTGGCCCACCGGAACGCGATGATAGAACGCCGACAGCGCGCCGCACAGCGTCGTGGTGGTGTCGCCCTGCACCAGTACCATGTCGGGCTGTTCGGCTTGCATCACCGGTTCGAGCGCGGCGATGATGCGCGCCGCCGATTGCGACAACGTCTGGCCGGGCTGCATGATATCGAGGTCGTTATCCGGCCGCACGCCGAATACGTCGAGCACCTGATCGAGCAGGCAACGGTGCTGCGCCGTCACACACACGCGCGTGGTGAACTCCTGCGGGCGGCTCAGCAAGTGGCGCACAATCGGACAGAGCTTGATGGCTTCGGGACGAGTCCCGAACACAAAAAGAACCTTGACCATGAGGGGAAAGAAAAGGAACAGAGCGGCGCAGGCTGCTACTTGTGACGGTACGTGATGCGGCCTTTGGTCAGATCGTAGGGCGACATTTCCACCGTCACCCGATCGCCCGCCAGCACGCGGATGCGGTTGCGGCGGAGCTTACCGGCCAAGTGCGCAAGCACTAGCTTGTCCTGGTCTAAACGAACGCTGAACTGGCCGGCGGGAAACTTCTCTTCCACCGTGCCCGTGACTTCGATGCAATCTTCTTTACTCATCAACCTCCTTGAATATGGGATTTAGTCCCTCGTTAGTATACCCCAGCCAACTTACGGCGGCGGTGGTTCGCCGCCGTTCCTGCGCAGCCGCTCGCGAGAACGCTTCAGCATCGCTTTCCATCGCGGCTCATCCGGTTCCGCTTCTACCAGCTTCTCGAGCAGCGTCAGGCGTTGCACCATGTGATGTCTCGCCTCGGCTTGCTGCCCGGCCTGACCGGCCTTGGCGGCTTCCTCCTGATGCTCCTTCAACGCTCGCTGCAATTCGGCCGCCGCGGTTGGCGCGGGCTCCGCTTTGCCGGCACAGATGCAGGCGGCGCCTTCCGCCACACCTGTTAAGCCTGGCGGGAGCGGCTTCTGACACGAATTGTCCAGCCGCGCAGTCGCGCCGGCCTGCCGCAGCTTCCGCAGCATCGTCAGCCAGATTTTGCCGGCCTCGCGCGCCTCACCGCTCCGCAATGCTTCGGTGACGGCCCAGCGCGACATCCGTTCTCCGCGGTCCGGGGCGCCTGCGCCGAACGTGCTCTGCGCGATCGAGCCCAGACGATGAACGAGGGCGGGCGAAAACGCATCGGTCAACCCCAGTTGTTCCCGCAGCCGGAAGCCTTCGTCAAGCAGATCTATGGCCTCGATGCGCCGCCCAGGTCTCGGCAGGCGTAACCCGCGCAAGAGAGATAGACGCATCCTCGCAATGTCGCGTGACCGCTGGTCCGGCAGCGCTTTCATCGCTTCCGGCACGCCGGCCACGGCCGCTACCACTTCTTCGCATCTGCCTTCTCTCAACCTGACAAAGCCGAGGAGGAGCATCGTGTGGAGTTTTCCATGCGCGTCCGGCGCGAGGGTCTCATTGGCTGCCGCCGCCGTCACCAGCGTCGTCAGCGCGTCGTTAGGCCGCACGGTTTCCCGGAGTGCGGTCTGCAACTGTTGTTGACGCTTCTGCTGGCGCTGGCGATGGATCAACAATCCCGCACCCGTCGCCGCCAGCATCGCCGCCAGTGCCAGCGCCGCGCGATGACGCCGCTTGAATTTGCGCGCTACATACCAACGGCTGCCCCGCCGCGCGGCCACCGGGCGGTTTTGCCGGTATGCTTCGAGGTCTTCGCGCAAAGCGAGGGCTGTGGCGTATCGTTCCGCCGGTTCCTCGCGTGCGGCCTGCGCGGCGATCGCCGACAGGTCCGCATCCGTTTCGCCGTTGAGGGCGTGGCGCAGCAAGAGGCCCAGGCTGTAGATGTCGCTCAGCGCCGCGCACGCGCCGCCGGCGGTCTGCTCCGGGCTGGCCCAACCCGGCGTCAACATGGCGCGCGTAAATGTCGATTCCACCGGCCGCCCCGCGCTATCGAGCAGACGGGCCACACCGAAGTCGAGCAGCTTCACTTGCCCGCTCGCGGTGATCATCACGTTCGACGGCTTCAAGTCGCCATGCACCACGGCACGGCCATGTAGGTAGGTCAAGGCGTCCACGAGTGCCGTGAAAAGCCGCGCGCGTTCGGCCAGCGGCGGCCGCGCCTGAGCGAGATACTCGTCCCAAGGGCGCCCTTCGATGTACTCCATCACGAAGTAGGGCCGGCCGGCTTCATCCACGCCGCCGTCCAGCAGCCGCGCAATCGCAGGATGATCGAGCGAGCGCAGAATGGTGCGCTCTTTAAGAAACTGGGCGCGGAACGCACCGGAGTCGTAGCCGGCGTGGACGTACTTCACCGCGCCTGTCTCCTCGCCGCGTTGCGCGCGCCGCACCACGCCGAGGCCGCCTTCGCCGATGATCTCTTTCAATTCCCAGTCGCCCGCGCGCGAACGCTCGGCCCCCCAGTTGCGGCACGATGGGCTCGGCGAACGCCACCGCGGCTTCTCCCTGCGCGGCCAGCAATCCGTCGAGTTCGCGCGCCAGCGCCGGGTCTTCAGCGTGGCACTGCCGCACAAAATCCGCGCACGCCGAACCGGTGAGCGCGGCGGCCTCGGCGAACCACGCTTCCAGGCGCAACCACTCAGTGGTCGTCATGCGGACTCCGCGTCAACTCGCGATACAGCCACGTGCGCGCAAACTCCCAGTCCCGCTTTACCGTCGCCGTTCCAATCCCCATCACGCCGGCGATTTCGGCGATCTCCAGCCCTCCGTAGCAGCGCATCTCCACCACGCGCGCCTTGCGCGGATCCAGCTTCTCCAGTTCGTTCAACGCGTCTTCCAGCGCCAGTACGTCAATCAGCGGCGGCGCGTCAGCGGGGCGATCGGCCAGACTCAACGTAACGCGTTGCGGCCCGCAATCGCGCTTTTGTGCCGTGCGCGCGCGGATGTAATCCACCACCACATTGCGCATCGCGCGGCTGGCGGTGGCGAGAAAGTGCGTCTTGCTCTGCCAGCCCTCGGTGGGCAAACGCAGAAAAGCCTCGTGCACGATGAGTGTGGGCTGGAGTGCCAACATCGCGCCGGACTGGCGAAGATGGCGGCCGGCGATGCGGCGCAATTCATCACACAGCGATGGGATGTCAATCTCCATTTGACGCTCCCATTCTATCTCCCGCCAAAATCGAGTACTGTATTGAAGGCGAGGAGAGCGGTTGGAAGCAGCGGAATTCGAAAGCAAGGTTGTGCTCATCACCGGCGCGGGCCGTGGTATCGGCAAGCGGCTGGCGATGGGGTTTGCGGCGGCGGGCGCGAAGATCGGGCTGGTGGCGCGCAGCAAGCCTGAACTGGAACTCACCAAGCTGGAGATTGAACACGCCGGCGGCGTGGCGCTCCATCTCCGGGCCGACGTAACGCAGCCGGACGCCCTCCGCTCGGCCGCCGAGCGGCTCCGCGCGCAGTATGGCGAGATCGACGTGTTGGTGTGCGCCGCCGGCATCCAGGGTCCGGTGGGACCCATGGCGGACGCCGCTCCGGCGGCGTGGACAGAAACGATTGCCACCAATCTCAACGGCGTGATGTACAGCATAGCCGCCGTGTTGCAGGCGATGATCAAGCGCCGCTCCGGCAAGATCATCGTGCTCTCGGGCGGCGGCGCGGCGAAGGTGCGCCCGAACTTCGCGGCTTATGCAGCGGCCAAAGCCGGCGTGGCCCGGATGGTGGAATGCCTCGCCGCCGAGCTCGCCGGGAGCAACGTGCAGGCCAACTGCATGTCGCCCGGCGGCGCCTACACGCACATGACCGACGAGATTATCCGCGCCGGCGAACGCGCGGGCTGGAAGGAAATTGAAGACGCGCAGCGCATCCGCATCAGCGGCGGGGAGACGGCGGAAAGACAAATTCAGCTTGCTATGTTTTTAGCCTCGCAGCGCTCCAATCACATCACCGGGCGCTTCCTGCATGTGAATGACGATTGGCGCAAACTGGAGCACGCTTCGGTTTCGTCGGACCTGTACACGCTGCGCCGCGTAACGAAGTAAGCAGCCGTCAGGCCAGATCTTCCTGCAAGTCCACCACGCGCACGAGCGCGAGTTGCGGGGGCATCTCATCGCCATCACCCAACAGCAGCCAGTATTCCGCTACGCGATAGTGCTGCCCGCTGTAGTCCGCCATGCGTTCGTTCAGTTTGATCAGTACCGTTTGCCACGGCCGGAGCCGCGGCAGTGGGCGTCGCGCGCGGCGGGGCTGTCCGTAGAGGCGTTCACCTTCGAGCGTTACGTCGTAACAGCCCGGCTCCTGGTCACTCGGCGCGAAGGAGAAACAGGCGAATCCCCAGCGCGTCAACTCCGCGAGCGACTTCTCCTCCACGGTGCCGGACACAAGGTCAACCTGCCGCGCCGCCTCCGTGCGCCAGTGGGTGCGGGCGGCTTCCGCGAAGTTCACCGGCGGCAATCCGTGCGTGGTCGCATCGGCTCGCCACGCGGCCTTGGGCAACGTCTGCGACAGCCACAACACCAGCACCCCGCGCGTCACTTCTTCGATACGCTCTTCCGCCGCATGTAGGCGTTGAACATCCGGCACTGGCAACTCTTCATTGGCCGTCGCTTCGAGCCGCCCGTCCCGAACGCGTTGCTTCCTCCGCAATCGCGCGCTCCACCGCCGCCGCCATCGCCGCATACCCCGCCGCGTTCGGCACCAAGCCATCCGCCGTCAACTCGCGCTTCATCAATCGCCCCTGCGCCAACGCCCCGAAATAGTCAACGTACCCCGCGCCCACCTTCGCCGCGTACTCCTTCAACCACCCGTTCAATCCAAACATCCGCGCCGCCGGCCGCAGCCGCACAATGTCCTTGCGCGCGCTGCCTTCCACGCAATCGCACACCGGCGTCACCGAAGCCAGCACCACACGAATGCCATGGTGCTTCGCCAGCTCCGTCATCGTCATGAAGTTCTCGGCAATCGTGTGCTCAGTCGCCGGACCAGCGTTGCCCGCCAGATCGTTCAGCCCGCCCTGAATCACCACCACGCGCGGCTGCAAGCCAATCACATCCTGCCGGAAGCGCACCAGCATCTGCCCCGTCGTCTGCCCTTCAATGCCGCGATTCACATACGGCTTGCCGGGGAAAAACGCGTCAGGGTCGCCGTCACCGTTCCAGCGCTCGGTGATCTCGTCACCGAGAAAGACCACGCGCCCGGGCTCCGGCCGCAACTCCGCATTGTCACTGCCGTAGTAGACAAGGCCCGCCCAATCGGTGAGCCGGTGAATATAGCCGTCGATCTCTTCTTCGAGCTTTGCCACGCGCGCCTTGTCGTCCTCGGCGCCGTGAGCGGCGGCCGAAGACGACAAAACCAAACAGAGTAGCGCTATTGCCGGATGCCGAAGCAATACACCAACCCGTCGAACGTGTTCATATAAACGCGCCCGTTGGCCACGGCGAGGCCGCTCCAGTGATTCCATGTCTTCACCTGGTCTCCGCTCGACCACAGTTCCTTGCCCGTCTTCGCATCCAGCGCATACAGCACCGCTTTGGTGGACATCGGAATACGCCGTTCCGCCCGGAAATCCAGACCCACATCCGGATACGCCTGCGCCGTGTTCTCACCGCTCCCGTAGGCGAGGATCACGCCGTTGGCAATCACCGGCGGCTCGGCCTGATCCATATCGCGCGAGATCCAACGCGGCCGCAGCCACACCTTGCCCTGCGGATTCGTCTCCACCGTGAACGCCGCAATCGCGCCCTTCTTCACCACGCCGTTCTCAATCGGCGCGCGGAACTTCGGATGCTTCGGGCCCCAGAACGGCGTCAGCACCCAACGCGTGCCGTCCTTCTCTTCCCACGAAGCAAGCGATCCCCAGATGCCGGCTTCGGCAAAGTCGACAATCTCATTGCAGATGAGCGGCGTGCGGTAAGTGGGCGTGCGGTGATCGTCGCCGCCGATGGACTCGGCATCCATGAAGTACAGGCGGCACTCTTTGCTCGCGTCCACCACATACTCCTTGCCCTTGTACTTGAAGATCGTCGGCGTCACCTGCATGTCGAGGTCGCGTTTCCACAGCCACTCCGCGTTCGACGGTCCATAGTAGTCCACCAGTTCAACCGCCTTCGTCTGCGGGTTCTGCTTCACGGCGATGATGCCGTTGCCGTAGACGCCGTTTTCCGGATCCCACTTCCCGTCGCCGGTGCCCGTGTACAGCACGTCCTTGGAATCGATCGCCGGCCCGGAGCGTCCCCACATGCCGCCACCCGCCGGACCCCAGCTTCCCACTTTGTTCGTCGCAAGGTCATATGTATAGACCATGTTCGGGTTGCCGCCGCAGCCCTGCGCCGAGTGTGTGTAGATCACGTTCTTGTGCAGGCTCAGCGCGTAGGGCTTGCCGTTCGGAGGCATGAACTTCAGCGGCGCCCCGAGTTCCTTACCCGTGCCCGCGTCCACCTTGTGGAGCCGCCCGTCCCACGACGCGGCGTAGATAATGTACTTGCCCGGCCCGTCGCCAGGCCCGATGGTGACGTTGGCCGTCATGCCGCCGGGACACAACACGCTGGGGCCGCGTCCGCCGGGCGAATCCTGGAACGTGCTCTCAAACTTCAGCTTCCACAACAACTCGCCGGTGGCCACGTCGATCGCCACCAGGTTGTCGGAAACGCCCGCTTGAATCACAACCTGCTTGGCGCCCGCCGGCGTATTCACGCTGCCGATCACCAAAGGCGGCAGCAGCGAGTGCATGGCGCGCGTCTGGTTGTCCACCTTCGCGGTCCAAAGCAACTGCATGTTCTTCGCCGTGGCCGGGCTCAGGAGTTTTTCATCCCGCTGCCAGTTGCTGCGAATCACATCGGAGGCATCGGTCAACCAGTCCGCACCCTGGGCATTGACGGACATCATGATCGCAAACAGGGCGCAATCCCGCACTCTCATTCACACTCTCCCAACACAAGAGATCGAAGCCATTACTATACACCGAACCGCGTTCGGATATAGTTCGGATATAGTATGGAGGTCGTCCCTTTTTACTGTGAAGGAGTGCCCGACTCGATGATCCGTTTTGCTCTCGCCTCCGCTGCCCTGCTGGTTGCCATGCCTGTCCTGGCCCAACGCGGCGGAGATTGGACTACCGCCGGCAACGACGCCCAACGCTCGGGCTGGGCGCGCGGCGACCTGCGGCTGACGCCGGAGAAGATCAAGCGCACGCCGAAGCCGGATTTCGAGCTGCTGTGGAAGCTGAAGGTGAATGCCGCGCCGCGCTCGGGCCACGCGGTCACGCCGCCCGCGCTGCTGGACTTCTACATCGGCTACCGCGGTTTTCGCACGCTCGGCTTCTTCGGCGGCGCGTCCAACACCATGATCGGTATCGATCTCGACAAAGGCACGCTCGAATGGGAGAAGCAGTTGGGCGCTGCCGGCGCGCCCGGCACCCCGGCTTGCCCAGGCGGCATGACGTCTGCGTTGACGCGCCCCACCGGTTCCGGCTACCCCAGCGCTCCGGCCGGCCGCGGCCGCAGCACGCCGGCGGCTTCGGACGTGGGCGAGCCGTTTGAAGGCGCCGTGACGTTGAAGAATGTGCGCCCGCAGATGCCCGGTCCGCCGCCCGCGCCGCAATCCGCGCGTCCTCCGCGCAACGCTGCGGCTGCCGCTGCTGCGGCCGCTGCCGCCAATCCGTTCTCGACCCGCATTCAGTACGCCTTCGGCCTCACCGGCGACGGCAAGCTCCACTTCCTGTACGTTTCCAATGGCGATGAACCGAATCCGGCGATCCAGTTTCTGCCTGCCGGCGCACATGCGCGTGGCTTGATCGTCATGGACGGCTCCGCCTACGCGGCCACGGTGAACGATTGCAGCGGCGCGCCGAACGGGATCTGGGCTGTGCAACTGGATTCGAAGAAAGTCATTTCCTGGAAAGCGCCAGCCAATATCGTCGGCACGCATGCTTTCGCCGCGTCGCCTGCCGGTGTGATCTTCACCGCTGCCGGGCCGGAGTTGTTTGCTCTCGATGCCGACACGCTCACCGTAAAGGCCTCGTTCAAAGCAGGCGCGGCGTTCAGCACTTCGCCGCTGGTGTTTGAACAGCAAGGTAAGGATCATGTGGCCATCGCCACGGCGGACGGCAAGCTCCATATCTTTGAGGCGGGCAGCCTCGGCGCCGGCCCGATTGTCTCGGGCGACACCGGACTCGGCGCGCAGGCCGACGCCGGCGCGCTTGCGTCCTACACTACGGTCGACGGCTCGCGCTTTTTCCTTGTGCCCGGTGCCGCCAAGATTGCCGCCCTCAAACTCGCGGGCGCCTCGATCGCCCCCGCCTGGACGTCGCCCGCCATGACGTCGCCGCTCGCACCGATTGTGGTTAACGGCATCGTCTTCGCCGCGGGCGCGGGCAAAGTGGGTGCGCCGGCGGTGCTGCACGCGCTCGACCCGTCCAACGGCCAGCCCATCTGGAACAGCGGCCGCTCCATCTTGGGCCGCGTTACGTCAGGAGGATTGGCGGCCGGCGGCGGACGCATCTACGTCTCCACTGCCGATGGCACGCAATACTGCTTCGGCGTGCCGCTCGAACTGTAACCAGACACGGCCGCCAAACATCTGAAACACTGGTAATGATGAGGACCGCCGCTCTTTTTCTGCTATCGTTCGCCGCGTTGTCTTTTGCCCAGGAGGTCCAACTGCCGGAGGGCCCGGGCCGCGCCGAGACGGAGAAGCTCTGCAAGAACTGCCATGACTTGGCGCGCAGCGTA
>VFZP01000028.1 GCA_016871115.1 Acidobacteriota bacterium | reverse complement strand
AGCCTTGACAGCCGCCCCTCGGCCAGAACACCCGATCACAAACTCGGATTCAAAACAGAAAGGAGCCCAGTCAGCTACCGCCCTTCAGGCTCATCGTTCGATGAGAATATGCCGGCAAAATGACGCCCGTTTGGTATGCTACGGAAACTATGACACCAGAACAAGCCAAGGCGATTCTTGACTACACCGTTCAATATGGACGCCGAGAAGTGGTGACCACCGCCAAGATTCTTGCCGCTGTGCCCGCAGACCGGCTCGACTTCAAACCCGCGGACCGCTGCATGTCCGCGGGCGACCTTGTCTGGCACATCGCCTCGGCCGACGTGGCGATCCTGAACGGCGCTGTCGACGGCGCCTTCGAGTTCAAGCGCGAGCGCCCGGCCAGCGCGGCCACGCCCGAAGGCGTCGCGGCCTGGTAGAAGGAAAATGCCAACGCGGCGCTGGACCGCTGCGCGGCGATGACGGGTGAGCAGGCGTCGGTGATCGTGGATTTCATGGGCGTCTTCCAACAGCCCGCGGTCGGTTTTGTGACGATGGCGATGAATCACTCGATCCACCATCGCGGCCAGTTGTCGTCGTACCTGCGTCCGATGGGCGCGAAGGTGCAGGCGATCTACGGCATGAGCGCCGACGACAATCCGTTTGCGAAGTCGCGGCTGCCCGGCGCGATGGGGCAAGTCCTTCGCGCCTCTTGCTCTACGGCACCAGGGCCGCACCCGCCGTCGCCGCGGGTGGAAGTTTTTCCACCCGCACCTTCACAATCCGGTTGCGCTCCATCTCCGCCACGGTAAACCGCAACTCGCCCTCATCCACCGTCGCGCCTTCGCGCGGGATTACGCCCAGGCGGAACAGCAGGAACCCGGCCAGCGTCTCAAAGCCCGCATTCGTTGGCACCTCAATCAGGTAGTGCGTTTCGAGGTCGCGCAGGCTGGTGGACCCCTCCAGTTCAATCGCCTCCCACACCAGCGGCAACGGCGGCAGCTTCACGTCATGCTCGTCGTCAATCTCGCCGAACACCTGCTCCAGCACGTCCTCGAGCGTCAGCAAGCCCGTCACCGAACCGAACTCGTCCACCACAAACGCCATGTGAATCGAGCTATGCCGGAAGGCGTCCATCAACTGCGACACGGGCTTTGACTCGGGCACCACGGGCGGCTGGCGCAACAGGCGACGCACGCTGAATTGCGGCGATGGACGGCGCTTTTCATTTGCCTGCCGGCGCTGCTGCCACACATCCAACAAATCCTTGGCGTAGACGATGCCCAGCATGTGCTCCGGGCTCCGCTCGTAGATGGGGATACGCGAGTACTTGCTTTCATGGAAGATCTGCAGCAAGTCATCCAGTTCAGATTCGATCGGCGCGCAACTGATGGCATTGCGCGGAGTCATGATTTCGCGTGCGCTGAGGTCGCGCAGCTCCAGCAGCCGGCGCAACGAGTCTTCTTCAAACGGCTCGATCTGCCCATGGCGGCGCGCCGAAGCGACGATGAACTTGATCTCCTCTGGCGTGTGCGTGCCGCCGCCGGATTCGCCCTTAAGCCCGATGGCGCGCGACAGAGCCGCGGCGGAACGCTCAATCACGCTCACAAACGGCCCGGCCACGCGGTAGAAAAACAGCAGCGGCGGCGCCACGAGCACGGCCATCCGGTCTGCCTTTTCGATCGACAGATTCTTGGGCAGCACTTCGCCGACGACAACGTGCAGATACGTGATGATGAGGAACGAAATCACGAGCGAGAAATTCTCGATCCACCAGTCGGCCGTCGGGCTGGCGAGCGGCTTGAGGAGCGCGGTGAGTGAGGCATGCACGGAATCTTCACCGGCCCAGCCTAGGCCAAGAGAGGCCAGCGTAACCCCCACCTGCACTACGGACAGGAGCCGCTCCGGGTTGGCCAGCAGTTGCAACGCGGCGAGGGCACCGGTGACGCCTTCCTCGGCGAGCTGCTTCAGGCGCGACTGGCGCACCGACAGCAGCGCCACTTCAGCGCCCGAGAAAAACGCATTGATCAGAATGATCAGCGCGACGAGCAGGAATCGATATCCTAATTGGAGGTCCATAGTGGACAGACGAAACGAAGAGGGGGCATGCGCCTCAATCAGTTCCTAAAGTATCTCAACTACCTGATCGCGTTGCTGGTGTTGGCGGCGGCGGGCGTCATTTACTGGTTTGCCTACCGCGTGCTGCCGCGGACGAGCGGCGAGGCCAAGGCGCCGGTGGCTGCGCCGGTAACGATTCTCCGCGACGCACAGGGAGTGCCGCACATTGAAGCCGCCAGTGACGACGATCTGTTCTTTGCGCAAGGCTACGCGGTGGCGCAAGACCGGCTGCTGCAACTCGAACTCGGGCGGCGGCTCGCGGCGGGCGAACTGGCCGAGATCGCCGGCGCGCGCTCGCTTGAGTCCGACATCGAAGCCCGCCGCATGCGCATCCGGCGGCTCGCGGCGATGCATGCGGCGATGATCCCCGCGGCAGACCGCGCGCCGCTGGCGGCCTACGCACGCGGCGTGAATCACTTCATCGCCACGAACCGCGACGCACTGCCCGTGGAGTTCCGGCTGCTCAACGCCGACCCAGCGCCCTGGACAGTGGCGGACTCTATCGCCATCGCTCTGCAGATGTTTCGCGCCATGACCAACTCGCACCGCGGGGAGTTGAACAAGCTCAGCCTGCTTTCGTCGCCCGGCGCAGACCGCGAGAAAATCGACCGGCTGCTGCCGCATCGCACCGGGTCCGATCCGCTGCTTGGCTCCAACGCCTGGGCCATCGCGGGCCGCTATACGCGCTCCGGCAAGCCGCTGCTGGCCAGCGATCCGCATCTGGCGCTCACGTTGCCCAGTGTCTGGTACCAGGTGGACCTGCGCGCGCCCGGCTATCACGCTGCGGGGGTGCAACTGCCGGGCCTGCCGGGTGTCGGCATCGGGCACAACGAAGAGATTGCGTGGGGCATCACCAATCTCGGTTTCGATGTGCAAGACCTCTACCGTGAACCGCCCGGGGCTCCTGTCCGCGTGGAGCGCGAGGTGGTGCGGATCACAGGCGGAGCCAAGGCTGAATTCACCGGCTCGCTGACAGCGCACGGGCCGATTGTTTCTACCGAAGGCCCACCGCTGGCGCTCCGTTGGACGGCGGCCGAGCCAGACCTGTTTGCCTATCCTTTCGTGGAACTGAACCGCGCCCGCAACTGGGACGAGTTCCGGCGCGCGCTGGCACGGCACCCGGGGCCGGGCTTCAACTTTATTTATGCGGACCGTGCGGGCAACATCGGTCTGCAGGTGGCGGGCAAACTGCCGATCCGCAAGCTGGCGGGCGGCGACGTGCCTCAAACTGTCGGCGCGGCGGATGGCGCAGACTGGCAGGGGTTCGTTCCGTTTGAAGAATTGCCCTCGGTTTACAATCCGCCGTCTGGCGTGGTGATCTCGGCGAACCAGGATCCGTTTCCCGCGGACTACAAGTATCCGGTGGGGGGCGGCTTCGATCCGCGCTATCGCGCGCGGCAGATTCAAGCGATGCTCTTGCGCGGAAAGCAGTGGGAACCCGCGGGCATGCTGCGCATCCAGCGCGACATCTACTCCAGCTTTTCCCATTTCCTCGCTTCGCAACTCGTGGCGGCGCATCGTGCGCGCGGGGCCATCAATCCGGCGCTGGCTGAGCCCGTCGCGCTACTCGAACAGTGGAACGGGCAGATGGAGGCCGAGCGGCCTGAGCCTTTGATTGTCACGCTCGCCTTTAAACATCTGCGCAAGGCGATGCTGGAGCGAGCGGCGCCGGGCCGGAAGAACGCCGCGGCCGCGGGGCTGGACGCAGGGGTCTCGACGGGCGCGCTGGAGCAGTTGCTGCGGGAGCGGCCGCGCGAATGGTTTGCCGACTTCGACCAACTGTTGGTGCAGGTGTTCGCCGATACGGTGGACGAGGGCAAACGCATGCAGGGCGCGGCTCCGGCGGCCTGGCGCTATGGCGCGTACCACACGCTGAAGCTGGAGCAGCCTTTGGTGACGGCGGTGCCGTACTTCGGCAGTTGGTTCAGTCTGAAGCCGCTGCGGCTCAGCGGATCGAACACCACGGTGCGGCAGGTAGTGCGCGGCGTGACGCCGTCGATGCGGTTTGTGGCGGATCTCAGCGATTGGGACAAGTCGTTGATGAATCTCCCGGCCGGGCAAAGCGGGCAGCCGTTTTCCGCGCACCGGCTCGATCAATGGAAGCCGTACTGGGCGGGCGAGAGCTTGCCCATGCAGTTCAAGCAAGTGAACGCGCAGGCCACGCTGCGGCTGGAGCCGCGCTGAAGGCGCATGCTACCGTAGTCGCTTATGTCCGCCTTTCCGCGCGTAGCCGCGCTGAAGACTGTGGCCGCACTCCGTGGCCGTTTGCAGGAGTTGGGTCTCTCGCTGGCTTGCGATGAAGCTGCGCTGGCCGCGCCGGAGTCGCCGCTGGCCGCGCCGGTTGAGGTGGAAGGCTTTCGCTGCGGCAACCGCTGGGTGATTCATCCCATGGAAGGGTGGGACGCCGAGGCCGATGGGCGCGTGTCGGATCTGGTGCGCCGCCGCTGGCACAACTTCGCGCGCAGCGGCGCCAAGTGGTTGTGGGGCGGCGAGGCGATGGCCGTGGTGCCGGAGGGGCGCGCCAATCCGCGGCAGTTGATCATCAACGAGGCGAACGAGGATTCGCTCAAGGAACTGCTCGCTGGTACGGTGGAGGTCCATCGCCAGGCGTTTGGCGCCGCGGACGATCTGCTGGTGGGTTTCCAGCTCACCCACTCGGGCCGCTTCTGCCGCCCGAACAGCCAGAAGAAGTATGAGCCCCGCACGCTGTACCGCCACCCGGTGCTCGACCGCAAATTCGGCATCGACTCGGACGCGCCGCTGTTATCGGACGAAGAACTCCGCCGGTTGATCGAGCGTTACATCGCCGCCGCCCGCATTGCGCAGCGCTGCGGCGCGCACTTTGTCGACGTGAAGCATTGCCATGGCTACCTGGGCCACGAGTTTCTCAGTGCGCACACGCGGCCCGGCGATTTCGGCGGGAGCTTCGAGAATCGCACGCGTTTTCTCCGCGAGATCGTGGCCGGCATTCGTGCCGCGTGCCCGGGGCTGCGCATCGGCGTGCGGTTGTCGACGTTCGATTTTGTCGCGTTCAAGCCGGATCCGGCGCGTGCTGAGGGCAAGAAACTGGGGCCGGGGATTCCGGAAGACCCCGCGGGCGTGACGGCGGTGGATCTCACCGAAGGCATCCGGTTCCTCGAGTTGTGCCGCGCGCTCGGCATCCGCATGATCAACGTCAGCGCCGGGAGCCCTTACTACAATCCGCACATTCAACGGCCCGCGCTGTTTCCGCCGTCCGATGGATATCAGCCGCCTGAGGATCCGCTCGCCGGCTGCGTGCGCCAGATCGATGCGACGGCGGAGTTGAAGCAGCGGTTCCCGGATCTGGTGCTGGTGGGTACCGGCTATACGTATCTGCAAGAGTACTTGCCGCACGTGGCGCAAGCGCAAGTGCGCGCGGGCCGCGTGGACGCGGTGGGCCTCGGCCGTATGGTGTTGTCGTATCCCACGCTGCCCGCGGACGTGTTGCGCACGGGGCTGATGAACAACAAGGCGATCTGCCGCACCTTCTCCGATTGCACCACCGGGCCGCGCAACGGTCTGCGCAGCGGCTGCTTCCCGCTGGACCCGTTCTACCGCACGCTGCCGGATTACAAGGAACTGCAGCAGATCAAAGCGGGCGCGTAGCTACCGCCGCAACTCCGCCAGCGCGCGCTCGGCCTGCTCGTAGAACTCGCGTTCGCGCACGGCGCTGCCAAAGCGAATGCCGGCGGCGCGGAAGACAGCCAGTTGGTCAGCCCACTTGGCGGCTACGCTTTGCCGCGCGGCACCTACCCGCACGGGCTGGCCGTTATGCAACAGGTAGTGCGGATTGGTGTGGCCCCACAGCGGCGGCTCCTCGCCTTCGCTCTTCGCCTTGACGCGCGCGGCCACCCAGCAGCTCTCGCCCGCGCCGCCGACCCGGGCTTCCAACACGGGGCCTGCGCCGGAGGCGATCACCACGCCGTTGCGTACGATCTCCAAGCGTTCAAGCGGGCGATGGAAGGCGGCGCGCGCTACGGCGCGACGGCCGGAGACTTCGAGTTCCACCAGCGGCCCGTTCGTCACCACCACCTCGCCGCGCCGCACGCCGCGCGCCCAGGCGCCGTAGGAACGGTACGCGCCTTCGGCCCTCACCAGCGCGCGCTCCGGGCCGAGGAGCGGCAGCCAGTGCGGCCACTTCTTGAAGCGCGTGAAGGGCACCGGGAAATCGCTGCCCGCGATGCCGGCGGCGCGCAGGCCCGCATTCAGCAGTTCATACCACGGCTCCAGCTTCAATACGCCGAACTGGAACACTTCGACGAAGTCGATGTTGCCGAGCGCGGCGTCCATGTAGATGGCCGAGTGCTGCGGCTTTTCGAAGAAATGCGCGTAGCCCACGGTGCCGCCCGCTTTGCGGCCCGCGGCAAAAAGCAGTGAGGGGAACGGGTAAGACTCCGGGGTGTTGGCATACATCGATCCTGTGCTGAGCGGCTCCACCATGCGGTCCGGCCCGAGGATATTGATGTGGCCCCAGAATTCGTTGCGCGACTCGTGCCCGGAGCGGATCGAGTAGGCGCCCTGGCGTGGCTCGGCCGCGCGTCCGAAGCCATATTGCACTGCGGCGTGCATCTGACGCTGGAGTTCCAGAAAGTTACCGACATTCAGGTCCTCGGCCTCGAGCCAGGCGAGGAAGAATGCGTCGTGGCGGCGGCTGCGCGTGAGGTGAATGTGATCGTCGGCGGAGATCCAACGGGCGGGATCGGTCCACGTTTTGAGAGGCAGTGAAATGCGCGTGGTCTCATCGGCCTTGAGGTCGAACTCAACGCGCGCGGGCTCGTAGAACATCCCTTTATACGCGTCCACGCGATAGCGGCCGGGCGGCAGGTGGAAACGGCCGGCGCCCTTCAGTAGCAGGTAGTGATACTGATCGGCGGCCACCACTTCCACCGTCGCAGGGTCTGCCTTCTTGCTGTAGTAGGCGTCGCGATAGTAGGTATCGCTGCGGATGGGCAGCACCGCGTCAACGGGCGTGAGGCGGAACTCGCGGCCTTCGCGGAACAGGTAGATACGGGCGGGCAACTGCGGCGCGGTGGTGAGCTCCAGCACAGCCGTGTGGCGTGGCGGGCCCAGCTCTTCCCACTGGGCCCAGGCAGCCAGCAACGCAAACAGAACCGCGATGGCGACGCGCATGGGCTAACGCTTCAGCAGCACATAGAGAATGGCCAGCACCGCGATAGTGCCCAGGCAGGAAACCACGGCGATGAGGATCGGCGGGAATCCACTGCCGGCCGCGGCGGCTGCCGGAGGCGGAGCCGCGGGAGCAGCGGGGGGAGGCAACTGCATCGGCGGCATCTGCATCTGCGGGGCCGACATGGAGGGCGGCGTGAAGTGCGGTGCCTGCATGGACGGCGGCGTGATTCCGGCGGCCGATACCGACGGCCCAGTGACCGAGGGCGCAGACATCTGTGGCTTTTGGAACTGTGGCGCCTGGAAGTCCGGTACTGCCGGGAAGCCGCCTCCACCTGCGCTTGGGGCGGCGGGAGGAGCGGGGGCCTGCGGCGGTGCGGGGGGCAACGCCATACCGCCACCTGGCGCGGGCGCGCCGCCGCCGCGCATCACCATCGTGAACTCACCAGGCCCGGCGGGTGTTGCCGGAAGCGGCGAAGCGACCGGAGCCGAAGGCATTGGGCCGCGGAAGACCTGGGTGGCGCCGTCAAACGAGTGGTTTGCTGCCGGTGTTTGCGGTACGGCGGGCGGCGTGTAGGCAAACGCGGGTTGGTGCTGCTGCGGAGTCGGCGGTGAGTAGGGCTGAGGCGGCGCGGGTGCGGCAGGCGTGCGGGCTCCGCCGCCAAACATCTCGGTGAACTCGCCAATGCCCAATGGCGGAGCAGGCGGCGCGGCAAAGGCGCCCGGCTTATTCAACTCTGGCGGCGCGGGCGGCAACCCGCCTTGATCGGGAGGCAGGAACCTGGCGGCAAAGCCACTGTCGGGGGATGCCGCGGGTGTGTGGCGCGGTGGCAGATAGGACGGGGCGGCGGGTTGCGGCGGAACGGGTGTGGGGGCAGACGGTCCGCCGTCGCCGAACATCATCGTAAATTCTCCCGACGCGTTGGCGGGCGCCGCAGGCGAACGAGGAGCAGATGGAAGCGAGGCGGCCGGCGGCGTCTGGAACATCATGGTGAATTCGCCTTTGCTGTCAGCGGCTGGTCCGGGCGGCATTGGCGGCGGAGCCGGGGGCATGGCGAAGGACGGCGCCGGCACCGCCGGGGTGGATGAAAAGCCGCTGCCGCCTACAGAGCCTTCGCCGAACATCTCGGTGAACTCGCCCAGGTCCTGCTGGGCGGCCGGCGGCGGCGGAGCCACTGCGGCCGGCGGCGGAGCAACTGGAGGCGGCGGCGACACCACCGGATTGAAGCCCGCGGCCGGAGCGCCTCCGCCGAACATCGCGGTGAATTCTCCTGTATCCCGCGCGGGCGCGCCGACGGGTGGGCGCGGCGTCACATCGCGAAACGTGGACGCCAGCTCGGCCCGTTCTGCCGTCATGGCGGCGGGCGCGGAGGGAGGGCGGACATACATGCGCTCTTCCGCGCGCGGGGGGGGCGCCGGAGCGGTAGACCGCGCGGCGCCCAGCCAGTCGGCCAGGGTCGTGAAGCCGGCAATCATCGGAGTCACCAGGAACTGCGTGCCCTCGTAGTTGCCTGCATCGAGAATCCCGCCGCCGCCGGTGCTAGCCGGGGCGTGCTTGTCCGGGTCGTAGCGCTGGCCGGGCTCAAGGAAGTGCACCATCAACTCTTCCCCTGTTTGCACGTGCCGGCCGTAAAAACTACGGAATCCACCCGCGCCCACCGGGCACTGAAGCTCATACTTTCCCGCAATAATCATGAGTGACTTCGATTCTCCGATTCGTAACCCTATGATGACAGGCGGACGCTTCTATTTCAATAATCTTGGTTCGCCCCGGAAGAGGGAGAGTGATAAACTAACAGCCACGGAGGTCGAAAAGAGCGCCCAGCCTTTATGAAGCAGCTCCGCCGCGTGGTGTGGTCCGAGGGGATGTACCTGGCCCCGCAGCACTTTCAGACGCAGAGCCGGTACGTTGAGGATTCGATCCATTTCGCCACACAATCGCTGTGGTTCCGGCCCTATGGTGTGGCCGCTTGCGAAATGGATGCCGAGGCCCTGCGCAATGGCACTGTGGCCGTGTTGCGCGCCAAGGGCGTCATGCCCGACGGGCTGCCGTTTCAGATTCCCGAAAGCGATGGCAAGGTGGCTCCGCGTGCCATTGAAGCCGTGTTTTCGCCTACGCGCGATGCGCACGTGATCATGCTGGCGTTGCCGGCGCGGCGCGACCGTGGCATAAATTATGGGGGTGCGCCCGAGTACCGCTTTCAATCGCTGACCGAGCCGCTGGTGGATGAGACCACCGGTCTTGAGGAGAAGCCGGTTTCCCTCGGCCGCAAGAATCTGCGCCTGCTGCTCGATACCGAAGTGACCGAAGAGATGGTGGCGTTGCCCATTGCCCGGGTGCGGCGCGACGGCTCCGGGCACTTTGTCTATGACGCGCGCTACATCCCGCCGTGCCTTGACATCGCGGCCAGCCTCCGCCTCATCACATTGCTGCGCGAGCTGGCTGGCATCCTCGAAGAGCGGAGCGGGCTGATGGGCAGCCAGCAACGGTCAAGCGGCCAAGCCCCGGCCGATTACTGGCGGCGCGATCTCGCCCGCTTCTGGTTTCTCCATACCATTCACGGCAGCCTCGGCGTGCTGCGCCATTTGCTGCTGGCCAAACACGGCCACCCCGAGGAGTTGTATCAGGAACTCGGGCGGCTGGGCGGTGCGCTGTGTTCGTTCTCGCTCGACTCGCATCCGCGCGACCTGCCGTTGTACGATCACGATCATCTGAGCGAGTGTTTCGAACAGCTCGAGGCGCACATCCGGCGGCATCTGGATCTCATCGTGCCCGTCAACGTGGTGACCCTGCCTTTCAAGCCCGCCGACAACTACTTCTGGCAGTTGCAGATCAACGATCCGCGGCTGATTGACCGTTCGCGCTGGCTGCTGGAGATTCAGTGCAAAGTGGGCGAGGCGTCGCTCATCCAACGCGTGCCGCACCTGGTGAAAATGTGTTCAGAGAAGTGGGTGCGCGAACTGGTGCGGCGCGCCATGCCGGGTGTCACGCTCATGCATTTGCCGGTGCCGCCGCCTCAGGTTTCGGCCCGAGTGGAAGCACAATACTTCAGCATCTCTAAAGAAGTTGGAGACGCCCCTGCTGCCCGCGCCTGGAAGTCGATTGTCGAATCCAAGCATGTCGGCATCTACGTGCCCGGTGAGCTGCCGCAGCCGGATTTGTCGCTTATTATTCTGTTGGACAACTGATCGGGGGGAATTGTCTCTAGCCATGGCTACGCCCGCTGTCCCTATCGTTTCTCAAGGTGTTCGTCCGGACCGCATTGCGATGCTGTTCCAGGAGATGCTCACCATCGTTGTGCGCATCCGCGCCAATCGCCTGCCGGTGGCGAGCGCGGACCATTTTCGTGAGCAGGCTCGTGCCGGATTGGTTTCGGCGCAGGAGGACGCGCATCGCCGCGGCTACACGCGGCAGGACGCCTACATCGCCGCGCAAGCAGTTGTGGCTTTTCTCGACGAGTCAGTGCTGAACTCTCAAACCCCCGTGCTCCGCGACTGGGTTCGGCAGCCCATCGGCCCGGAGTACTTCCAGCAGCACGTGGCCGGCGAAATGTTCTTTCACAACGTCAAGGATCTGCTGGGCGCCGACGATTCCGATCGCACGGCCGACATGCTGGAGGTCTATCAACTCTGCCTGCTCTGCGGCTATCGCGGCCGCTACGGCGTGGGCCGGGAAGGCGACGTGAAGATGATCACAGACCGCATTGCGGAGAAGATGCAGCGCATCCGGCGCTTGTCTCCCGCGCTGGCCCCGTTCTGGCTGCCGGGAACTGACGCCGCGCCGGTGGAAGCCGATGTGTGGGGCACGCGGCTCCAGTATCTGGCCATCGCGTGCGTGGGTGCGTTTTTGGTTTTGTTTGCTGTGTACTGGTTCCTGTTGCGGGGCAGCATCACGGCGCTGGCGTTGGCCGGCATCCAAGGCATTCAGGGAGCCGCCGCATGAAGAAGTTCTATGTGGTGGGCGGACTCAGTCTCTTCGTCTATTGCGTAGCGGCATACTTCGCGGGCGGCTACCTGGCCAAGAGCCCGTCCGATGCCTGGATCCTGCGGGGCGGGCTTTGGGTGCTGGGCATCGCGGTGGCGGTGTTTGCGTATTTCTGGTGGAAGCGCAAGCAGGAGCGCCCGGCGGTGGAAGGCGTTTCGCCGGCCAAGGACGAACTTTCGTATTTGTCACGCGAGGCCGCGCAGCGGTTGGCGGCATCTCCCAAAATGCACGGCGCGAAGATGGCGGATCTGCCGCTGATTCTGGTGTTGGGCGAAGCGGGCACGACGAAAACAACCGCGGTGATGAAGTCCGGACTGGAACCCGAATTGTTGTCGGGGCAGGATCGGGCCGAGGGTTCGAGCGTGCCGCCCAGCACGCGCCTCGCCAACTTCTGGCTGGGCGGCGGCGCGGTGCTGGTGGAAGCCGGCGGCGGGCTGCTCAAAGACCGTCCGGGCCTCGCTGGGTTGGTGCGCGATCTACGCGCCGCGGGTGTGGGAAACCTCCTGGGCAAGACGGCGCAAGCGCCGCGCGCGGTGATTGTGTGTTGCGACGCGGAGTTGCTGAAGCCCGAAGCTGCCTCGACGCTGGCGGCGCAGGCCAAGGAAATCCGCCAGTCGCTTGGTGATGTGGCGCAGACCTGGGCGAACCGGTTGCCGGTGTACGTGCTGTTCACCAAGCTCGACCGCGTCAGCTACTTCCTGGATTTTGCGCGCGGTCTCGCTCATGACGAAGCGGGCCAGGTGTTTGGCATGACGCTGCCGTTGTCGGGCGGCATGCAGCCCGGCGTCTACAACCAGGAACAGACGCAGCGATTAGCGGGCGCGTTCGATCAACTCTTCAACAGCCTGGCGGAAAAGCGCTGCGAGTTTCTGCGGCGCGAGAACGACCCGGCGCGGCCGCCGAACATCTACGAGTTTCCGCGCGAGTACCGCAAGATGCGCGATGAGGCCGTGCGCTTCATGATGGAAATCGGCCGGCCCAGCCAGTTGCAGGCCAGTCCGTTCCTGCGTGGGTTTTATTTCACCGGCGTGCGTCCGGTGGCGATGCCCGACGGGCGCCGCGGAGCGCAGTGGGTGTTCCTGGAGAAGTTCTTCCAGGAAGCCGTGCTGGGCGACCGGGCGGCCTTCGGCGCGGCCGCGGCCAACACGGGCGCGAGCAAGTCGCGGCGGATTCTGTTTGGCGCGGCCACCGCGGCCAGCCTGTTGTGGCTCGGCGGCGCGACGCTCTCGTTTCTCAATAACCGGGGCGTAGTGAGCGCGGCCCAGGATGCATCGGACCGGTTGAAGCCGATGCGTGGCCAGGCGGCTGGGCTCGAAAAACTGAAGACGCTCGAAGAAGTGCGCCTGCCCGCGCAGCAGGTGACCGATCATCGCCGCCATGGCGCGCCGATGTCCTATCGCTGGGGCCTCGAACCGGGCCAGCCGATGTACACCAACGTGCGGGACGCCTACTGCGCGCGTTTGAACGAGACGCTGCTGAGCGACACGCGCGACACCCTCGTGCGCCGGTTGCGCTCACTCCCGGCCGCGCCGGGACCGAACGATGACTATGACGCGCCCTACAACAATCTGAAGGCGTATCTGATGATGACGCGGAATCCTGAGAAGGCCGACGCGAAATTCCTCACCGGCGTGCTGGATGACCGGTGGCAGCAGGGCCGCGCGCTTTCGCCCGATCAGTCGCGCCTCGCGCATGAACAGTTCTGGTTCTATTCGTCCGAGCGCACGGGCAACTTCTGTGCGGCGCGTCCGGATGACGACATTGTACGGCAGGCGCGAGCGTATCTGTTGCAGTTCAAGCTGGAAGACCGCGCTTACCGCGCCATGATCGACGACGTGAACCGCATCGACCAGCCGTTGCGCTTCACCGATCCGACGAATGCCATGGCCGATCCGCAGGAAGTGAGCTACGCGTTTTCAAAGAAGGGTTTTGAAGCCACGCAAGCGGCGTTGAAGAAGGCGCTGGAGTATTTGAACCGTGAGCCGTGGGTGCTGGGCGATGCGGCGCAGAGCCGTTCGGCGGGTGATACCGCGGACATCGTGGCCCGCCTCACCGCGCGGTATCAGAACGACTTCATCGGCATCTGGAATCAGTTTGTCGACAAGGGCCGCGTGAACCCGTACGCGAGTTTGAAAGACGCGGCTGTGAAGTTGAGCAGTATTGCGGGCTCGGCGTCGCCGATGATTCGATTGTTCTGCATGGTGGCGACCAACACCGATGTGGCGAACCCGGACATCAAGAAGGCATTCGCCGGCTTCCAGGGTTTTGCCGCGCCTACGGCGTGCGAGTCAACGCCGGTTGCCGCTGGCAATCAGACATACATGCAGGCGCTGGTAGGCTTGCAGGTGGGTGTTGACCGCGTGGCCAGCGCGCCGAATCCGGAGTCTGAGCGGCTTACCGAGAGCGATCCGGCCAAGACCTCAGCGATGTCCACCGCGCAGCAACATAACCTCGGGGCCAAGGCCGCGCAACTGCTGCAGGATCCGATCATCAACGCCGATGCGTGGGCGAAGGGCCTGTCCGCCGTGGCGCTGAACGGCAAAGGCGGCGGCTTCTGCACGGAGGTCCGGCCGGTGTTGTCGAAGTATCCGTTTACGGCGAACTCGGGCGCCGATGTGAAGCTCGATGAACTCGCGCAAGTATTCGCGCTGCAGACCGGGCGGCTGTGGACGTTCTACGACGAGTCGCTGAAAGACCTGATGATGCAGACCATCGGCGGGCGTTACAACGCCAAGCCCGATGCCAAGGTGAAAGTGAACCCCGGCTTCGTGAACTTCTTCAATCGCGCGGCGTCGATCTCGAAGTTGTTCTTCAGCGCGGGCACACCGCAGCCCAAGGTGAGCTACTCGATTTCGGTGGCGCCGTCGAGCGAGATCGAATCGGTGAGTCTGCAGATCGACGGCGGTTCATTGCGAGGTTCGAGCTCGGGCGGCGCAGCGAACTTTGCGTGGCCGGGCAGCGCTGCGGGCGTTCAATTGAAGGTGAGCGCAAAGGACATCTCTCCGCCGCAACTGAACATGGATGGCCCGTGGGCGGTGGTGCGCTTCCTCGGCGCGGCCGATGAGTCGTCCGCGAGCGGCAGCGTCGGACAGGTGATGTTCCGGCTGCGCAACTCGTCGTCGATCGGCCGGCAGTCGGGAACGCAGAAGGAAGTGCCCCTGCGGCTGAACGTCGACATGAAGGGCGCGCCGATCACGCTGCTGCCGCGCGACCTCGCGCTGCCCTGCGTGGGTACGATCGCGCTGAGGTAGAAGGCGCGGCGGACTATTCGAACCGCAACGTGTCAAGCCCCACGGCGGGTTGCGGGGCTGTTGGCTCGCCCGCGTAATCTAGTAAGACCTATGATCGTTGAAGTATCCGGGGTCTCGCTGCACCTGGCTCACCCAGACCAATTGCCTTCCCGCTGGGTAGGCCAGGAAGAAGTCATGCGCCAGTTGCTGGCTGCTTGGCTTGTGCTCGACCCTCAAGATCTGCCGATGAATCCGCGGCTGATCGGCAAACCCGGCGTCGGCAAAACTACGTTCGCCTATGCGGCCGCGCAGCGTCTCGGGCAGGACGCCTACATCATGCAGGCCACCGTGGATACGCGCCCGGAGGATTTGATCGTTACTCCCGTGATCGAAGGCGAAGGCCGCTTAAAGTATGTCGCCTCGCCGCTGGTGACGGCGATGATTCGCGGCGGCATTGCGATTCTAAATGAGGGCACCCGGATGAG
Source organism: Acidobacteriota bacterium (assembly GCA_016871115.1). Taxonomy (GTDB): domain Bacteria; phylum Acidobacteriota; class Terriglobia; order Bryobacterales; family Bryobacteraceae; genus VFZP01. Next base: position 12,083 of record VFZP01000028.1, on the reverse strand, counting down.
CGAGAAGAGCTGGGCGTCGCTCGCGCCGCTGCTCGACACGGGGCGCTACGTCGAGTCGATTGTGGCGGGCATCAAGATCAAGGCGCATCCTTCGTTCCGTTTGGTGGCTACGATGAACGACGACTCTTCCACCTTCGATCTGCCCGAGCACATTCAGTCTCGCCTGCAGCCGCAGATCCTCATCGACTTTCCGGAGCGCGACGAAGAGATGCTGATTCTGCGCGAGAACCTGCCCTTCAGCGATGAAGCGGTGCTGGAATACGTCACCGATTTTCTACAGCATGCCCATACGGCCGAAGAACGCTACTCGGCGCGCGACGGCATCAACATCGCCCGCTATGCGCTGAAACTGGGGCATGCAAGCAAAGGCACGTTGCCCACGTGCGAAGCGCTGCACACGGCCATTCTGGAAACGCTGGGCGGCGAGGCGCTGCGCTATGTCCCTCAAGCTTGACAGTCTCACGCGCGGCCCGGTTACGTACTATCCGGTAGTGCCCGGCCGCCTGGAGTTTGCCATGGCTGTGCGGCGTCATATTCTGCGCGAGCGGCCGGATGTGGTGGCCGTGGAATTGCCGGCGTCGCTGGAGAAGCACTATCTGGCGGCGGTGGACCGGCTGCCCGAGATTTCGGTGCTGGTCTACCCGGATGACGAACTCGACGCTCTTGACCCGGAAGACGGCGAGGATGCGAGCAGCCAGGGTATCTTTGTGCCGATTGAGCCGGCGGATCCCTTTACTGAGGCGGTGCGCACCGCCCGCGAAGTGGGCGCCGAGGTACTGTTTGCGACCCGATTTCGGAGACCGTCCGCACATCCTCGACGTTTATCCCGACCCGTACGCCCTGCGGCGACTGCCCATCGAAAAGCACGTAGAGCTCTACCGCGTGCATCCTACGCCGCGCACGCAGCCGGCATCGCCTGGCGGTTGCAAGGCGCCAACCCGGAGCAGCGCGTGCTGGCCGTGGTTTCACTGAATCTGCTGGACCCGATTCTCGATGCGATGGGAGTGCCGCAGGATCCGCCGGCGCGCAAGCCGCGGCTGTCGGCGCGGCCGGTGGATCTGGTGAACGTGCATCCGGATTGTCTGGTGGAGATCACCGTGTAGTACCCGTATCTGCAGGCGCGCTACGAGCGCTGGCGGACGATCCTCGGGCCGAATGAACTGATTGACCCTCCACACGCACAACTGGCGCTGCTGCGTGATGCCGAAGCGGCGTACGAAAAGAGTGCCGGCGATGCAGTGCTGCACTGGCAGCGCCGCGCCATCGCCAAGTACACGCGCAACCTCGCCGTGATCAACCGTGATTTGACCGCCCGTTTGTTTGACATCGTGGTAGCGGCGCGTTCCATTGTGGACGACAACTACGCGTGGGAAGTGTGGGAGACGGCCGGCCGCTATGCGCCGCAGAAAGAAGTTTCGCCGCTGGAGACCATGCGTATCTCGGGCGACGATGTTTGGTTCCGTACCAAGCGCATGCGGCTGCGGCCGCGCCTGCGCAGACCGAAGCAGCGGCTGATTCTGAAGTCGCTCAAGGCACGCGCCAAGGAGGCGCGGCCCGGCGAGTGGGCCGAGCAACTCAACGGCGATGCGATTTGCTCGTATCCGCCCGAGGATTTGCTGATCGAAGACTACGGCGCGCTGTTGAAGCAGAAGGCCAAGTCGATGCTCTCGGAGGAACGTGCGAGGGTGGAGCCTTTTCTCACCTCGATCCTCGATGGCATCGATCTGCGCGAGACCGTGCGCAACTGGCACGAGGGCAAGATCTACGTGCGGTTGCTTGAAAAAGTGGCGGGCGATGTGGGCGCGGTGGTGGTGATCTTCGATCCGGACCGCGATGACCGTTATCGCTACATGACCACGTGGCTGGGCGAACACCGCAACGAATCCGACATGGCCTTCTATGCCGCCAATCCGTTTGACCACATGGTGGGCCCGGGCATCGGCCGCGCCGAGTACGGCGGCTTTCTGATGACGCGCCCGCCGCGCCGGCTCTACGATGTATGGTCGGATCTGGATTACGATTTTGCCGAGAACAAGCCAGAGCGGCTGCTGATGACCGCGCTGGATTACTCGGTGGAGAAGCAAGTGGTGTACGTGGCGGCGCGCCCGCCACGGTCGATCTTCCGGTCGATGGCCGCGCATCTCGGCCGCCGCATTGTGTGCGTGCCGATCGGCCAGCTTTCGCCGCAGAAGTTGAAGAAGCTTCGCGTTATCCACGTGCTCGGCGGCTACGAGCGCCGCAAGGGCGCCAAGGAGTTTATATGGTAACCCGCCGTCACTTTGCACTCTCGGCCGCCGCTGCCGCCAGCTTGGCCTGCCAGCGCCGCGGGGTGACCACGGAGGATTGGACGCGCACCTATCTGGAGCGCATCGCCGCGGTGAACCCGTTGATCAATGCAGTGATCGAAATGAACCCCGATGCGATGCGCATTGCGCACGAAGTGGCCGCGCGGCCGGTGCGCGGTGCGGTGCATGGCTGGCCGGTGTTCATCAAAGACAACATCGACACAGCAGACCGGATGATGACCACCGCGGGTTCGCTGGCGCTGGTGGGCGCGCCCGCGCCTGCGCAAGATGCTCCCGTTGTGACGCGATTGCGTGCAGCCGGCGCGGTGCTGCTGGGCAAGACGAATTTGAGCGAGTGGGCGAATCTGCGGTCGACGCGCTCCACCAGCGGCTGGAGCGCGCGCGGCGGGCAGACTCGTAATCCGCATGATCTGCTGCGCAATCCGTCGGGGTCGAGTTCTGGCTCCGGTGCGGCGGTGGCGGCTGGGTTGTGCGAAGCGGCCGTCGGTACGGAGACGGACGGCTCCATCGTTTCTCCCGCGTCGATCAACGGCATTGTCGGCATCAAGCCCACGCTCGGGTTGGTGAGCGCCCAAGGCATCATTCCCATCGCTTACAGCCAGGACACGGCCGGCCCGATGGCGCGCACCGTGCTCGCCGCGGCGCGCCTGCTTTCGGCCATTAATGAGCGCGGCGTGGACTTCGCCGCATCGTGCCAGGGCGCGGGCGCGCTGCGCGGCAAGCGGATCGGCGTGGCGCGCGGATTTCTGCCCGGCAATGCGCATCCCGGATTGGGTAAGGTGTTCGAAGAGAATCTGCGCGCGCTGCGGTCGGCTGGCGCAGAACTCATCGACAACGTGGCGCTGCCCAGCCCCGGCGAGTACGGAGCGGCCGAGCTTACGGTGCTGCAGTATGAACTCCGTCACGATCTGAATGCGTATCTGGCTACGCGCACCGGCGCGCGCGTTCACACGCTGGCCGAAGTGATTGCGTTTAACGAACGCGAGTCGCGCCGCGAGATGCCGCACTTCGGGCAGGAACACTTCATTCAATCAGAGGCGCGGGGCCCGCTAACCGAGCGCGCCTATCTCGATGCCCGCGCGTTGTGCGTCAAGCTCGCCGCCGGCGGCATCGACACTGCCATGAAGAAGCTGCGGCTAAACGCCATCGCGGCGCCCACCGACGCGTTGGCGTGGTTGACCGACTACGTGAACGGAGACCACTTCGTCGGCGGCTGCTCCACGCCGCCCGCCGTAGCCGGCTATCCCCACATCACGGTGCCAGGCGGGTTCGTCGACGGTTTGCCTGCGGGCTTTTCGTTCTTCGGCCGCGCGCATTCGGACGGTCTGCTGATTTCACTCGCGCATGGCCTGGAGTCCATCACGCAGGCTCGCCGCTCACCGCGCATCGGCGGGAAGATAGGATAAAGGAGAAACGTCATGGCCGACTTCTTCGCCTATAGCAGCACCAAGCCCCGCACCATGGGAAACCTGCTGTTGCTCACGGGGCTCCTGTTTCTCGCGGTGGCCGGGCCGCTGGTCATGTACGGTTGGTCCAGGCCCAGCACCATCGAGAATGAGATGCGCCCGTTCATCGCGCTGCTGTGTGGCTTGACGGTGGGCGTTACCGGACTCGGGATGCTGGCTGCGGGCGTCCGGATCCGGATGCGTTTCCCCGCGGCGTGATCTTAGAGCCAATACTCGGGCACGGCCCCGGCTCTTCCCCGGGCGGTTCGCCTTCGATTCCGTTCTCGGGTATCTCCGCGCCGAAGACAATGCGCCAGCGCGAGACCCCTTTCACGAATAGACGTGTCTCGGCCCCGGCCACCGAATCTGTTTCGCCCTCGCCCAAGCCGAAGATCTGCGGATAGTAGCCCGGCGCAAAGCCGATCTCGGAGTCGTCCAGAATCTTGGTGGGCGCGCTGAATCCGGAGGGATTACTTAGGTCCGCATTGAAGGAGATGTAGATGCCCTCCGGTGGCCAGTTCGTTTTGCAGCAGGTGCGATTCATCACGGCCACGTAGCTGTTGAGGGCCTTGTCCCAATGCACGGCCGCGCCCCAAAACGAGTCAGCGTCGGAGCGTTCCCACGCCACGCGCGCCCGGAAGATGGGCGTCACCAAGCCGCGCAGGCCCGGCTCCTGCCATTCGCCCTGGAAGTATTTGAAGACGGACCCGGCCGGATTGTGGCGCGCCTCAAACGGCATGCGCGCGATCGCCACGCCTTGCTGGTTCAGCGGGCCGGTGTAGCTGGTGAACACAAAGTAGAAATAGCGTTTGTCCTGATCGATGATCACCGAAAAGCCGCCGTGCCCGCAGGCGAAGAAGCCGTTTTGCGCGGAGCAGGTCGGCGGATGCGCGGATGTAAGCACCGGTCCGAGGTCTTGAAACGCGACGCCGTTGTCGTGTGAGATGAGCGCGCCGATCACCGGCGCGGTGAGTTTGCGGTTGCCGCAGATGGTCTGCGCGCCGGGTTCGTGGTGGTACCAGCCGAACACCGTGCCTTCGGCCTGGGCGCGCCAAATACCCTCGATCCAGATCGGGTAGTGTTCGCGCGGCTCAACGGAAGGGCCCGTTTCGTTTTCCGTCAGTTCGGTCACGTTCGCGCCGCTCATGCGTGTGGGCACCGCTCCCGTGGACGCATAAACATGCAGCACGCCGTTCTCGTCGCGAAACGCGGGGCTGTTGCCGTCCACGGTTTCGGCAGGCACTCGTACGGCGGGAGTGGGCGCCAGTTGGTAGATCTGCGCGTGGGCGCAGAGCGGCAGCAACCACAAGGCGTGCCGCATAGCTCCGATCAGCATAGGAGCAGGATGCTCCCCGGCAGACACTCGATCTGGTGTTGCAGTAACAGCCGAGGCCGCCGTAGCCAAGGTTGTCCACCTCGATCATAAGGATGTCCTTCGGGATGGACGCCTTGGGCGGCAGGAGCATGCGAATCGCTACAGCAGGTCGAGGAACCGCAGGTCGCGGCCCATGGCGAGATCGTGCCCGGCGCCTGCGATCAACTCGAGGCGCGCGTTTGTCACCAGCGCCGCTGCCGCGCGCATCTCCTCCGGCGAGCCGAACGTATCTTTCGTGCCGTGGACGAACAGTGTGGGCACTGCGATGTGGGGCAGGTGTTCGGTGCGAAGCTTGCCAGGTTGGTCCGGCGGATGCAGCGGATAGGAGCAGAGCAGGAGCCCTTCGGCCACCTCGCTGTCTTCCGCCACCAGCATCGACGCCTGCCGCCCGCCGTAGGAGTGGCCGCCGAGCGTGACCGCGCAGCCCTGAGGCGTCAGCGTGCGCACTGCCTCAACAGCTTCCCGCAGCCCGGCGCGGTCGCCCGCTGCTTCCGCGGGGCACGGCGGTCCTCCGGGACGGCGCTGGCGAAAAGGCAAGTCACAGCGCAGCACCAGCCATCCGCGCGCGGCGAGTGCTTCGGCCATCGCCACCAGCATGGCGCCCTGTGCGTTGCCGCCCGCGCCATGCGTCATGACCAGCGCGCGGGCTGGGTTTGCCGGCTTTGCCGGGCGGTGCAGATGGCCGCGCACGCCGCCTTGGGAAAATGACTCGGCCGCCATAATATAAAGACTATGCAAATCGGGGCGAACACGCTCATCTGGACCGCGGGCTTCGACCGGGAACATTTGCCGCTGCTCGGCGAGATGAAGTCGCACGGCTTCGATCTTGTGGAACTGGCGCGCTTCGACTGGGCAGGCTTTCCTGCGGCGGAAGTGCGCCGCGAACTCGATGCGCAAGGCCTGGGCGTCGCGTGTTGTTCTGCCTTCACCAGCCCGCAGCGCAGCCTGATTCACGAGGACGCGGCGGTGCGGAACGGCACGGTGGAGTTCCTCAAGCAGGCCATCGATGCGACGGTGGCGGTGGGCGGCACGATGCTCGTCGGCCCGTTCTGCTCGCCCGTGGGCTATCTGCCCGGGCGGCGCCGCACTGCGGACGAGTGGCAGCGTTGTGCCGACGGTTTGCGCGCCGCGGGTGATTACGCGGCCACGGCAGGTGTACACATCGCGGTGGAGCCACTCAATCGGTTTGAGACGTTCTTCCTCAACACCGCGGCCGACGCGGCCAAACTGTGCGATGCCGTGGATAATCCGCACGTCGGCGTGCTCTACGACACCTTCCACGCGCACATTGAAGAGAAGGATCAAGGCTCCGCCATTCGCGCCGTGGGCCGGCACTTGAAGCACGTGCACTCGTGCGAGAACGACCGCGGCACGCCCGGCAGCGGGCAAGTGGACTGGTCCGCCGTGTTCGCCGCGCTGCGTGATGTCGCCTATCGCGGTCCGCTGGTGATTGAGAGCTTCGGATATGCGATTCCCGAACTCGCCGCGGCCACTTGCATCTGGCGTGACCTCGCGGCCTCGCCCGCGCAGATTGCCTGGGATGGCGTCAAGTTCCTTCGCACGCAATGAAGCTCACTACGTTCCTGCTGTTTTTGGCTGCGGCCGCCATCGAGCGCCCGGCCGGTGAGTCTCCCGCCGTCTTCGCCAAGCGGCTCACGCCTGCGAACCGCGAACTCGCGCATGTGCCGCTTGAAGGCGCGTTCGGCCCTGGCGCGGGCAACGTGGTCTTGCTGTGGCGCAAGGCCGACGCCGTCGACACCAACTACACCGGCGAAGTGCTGGTGCCCGCGGCCTCCGCCGGCAGCAGCCGGAGTTACCTGCGCTACTCCTTACCGCCGATGCAAGAGATTCCAGGCCACTTTGAAATTGATGTGGCCGCGGTCTTCTACGCCAACGCGGACCGCGACGCGCCGCTGGAACTCATCGTGCTTCCGCAGCCGCAGGGCAGTGCAATTCACCTCAGTCTTATGGCGCTGACGAAAGCCGTGAGCAGAATCGTAAGTCAAGGCCTGTCAGTGTCTTGAGAGTGGCACTCTGGCTTAGGTCGCCGAAAACGCCAGAGTGTAGCGGAGACCGGTACTGCCTCAAGCCCGGTGCCAGTCCTTCCGCGCGAACCGCCCGCGCCCCTGTCCTCCGCTACTCGTAGAACCGCACGCCCGGCGCATCCCGCTGCACCAGCGAGTGCTTCTGAAACTCTGCGCTCCGCTCCGGGTAATCCAGCCGCGTGTGCCCGCCCCGCGACTCGCGGCGCGCGAGCGCACACCGCGCAATCAGCCGCGATACTTCGTACAGGCTGCGCAGCTCAAACATCTGCCGCGTGGTGGACGCGCGCGTCTCCATCGGAATCGCCTCCAGTCGCGCCAGCGCGTCCGTCAGCCCCGCTTCGTCGCGCACGATGCCCAACTGGTTCCACGCGAGCGCACGCAGATCCTTCTCTTCAATCGCCGGAAACTGCGGCGCGGCGTACGGCTCGGCACACAGGCGCGGCGACGCGGCATGGTCGCGCATCCTGCGCCCCGCGCGCGCACCGAACACCACGCCCTCAAGCAACGAATTCGAAGCCAACCGGTTTGCCCCATGCACACCCGTGCACGCCACTTCGCCCGCCGCGAACAAGCGCGGCAAACTCGTCGAGCCGTCGAGGTTCGTCCGCACGCCGCCCATCGCATAGTGCGCGGCCGGATGGACGGGCGCTTTGTCCTTCGCCAGATCGATGCCGAACTTCTGGCAAGTCTCATAAATCCGCGGAAAACGCGTGCGCGCAAAATCCGGCTCTTTGTGGGTCAAATCCAGCCACACATGCTGCGCGCCGGTGCGTTGAATCTCAAGCACAATCGAGCGCGACACCACGTCGCGCGGCGCCAGCTCAGCCAATTCGTGATACTTCGGCATGAAGCGCTCACCCGCGTCGTTCCGCAGATACGCGCCTTCGCCCCGCAGCGCTTCAGACAGTAGGAAGCACGGCGCGCCCGGCAGGTACAGCGCCGTGGGATGGAACTGCACAAACTCGATGTCGCTCACCTCGGCGCCCGCGCGGTACGCCATCGCCACGCCGTCGCCCGTCGCCACGTCCGGATTCGTCGTCGCCTGATACACGCGCCCCAAGCCGCCGGTAGCGAGCAGCAGGGCCCTCGCCGAAATCGAAATCGCCTGATTCGCCCAACCGTCGAAAGCCACCGCGCCCACCACTTCGCCGCCGCTTATCAGCAACTCCGTGATGGCCGTGAAACTCAGCACGCGAATCGCGGGAAACGTGGAGGCTTTGTGCCAGAGCGCGCGCAGCATCTCGCGCCCGGTGGAGTCGCCATGCGCATGCAGGATGCGGTTGCGCGAGTGCGCGCCCTCGCGCCCGAACATGAGATTCGAGCCTTCGCGGTCAAACTCGGTGCCCCAACTGATGAGCTCTTCAATCGCCGCCGGGCCTTCTTCCACCAGCGTGTGCACGGCCGCGCGATCGCACAGCCCGTCGCCCGCCACCAGCGTGTCCTGCTCGTGGAGTTCCACCTCGTCGTCGTCGCTCAACGCGGCTGCCACGCCGCCCTGCGCGTACTCTGAACTGGACTCCTTCCAGTCGCTCTTGGCCAGCACCAGCACTTGTCCGTGCGGCGCCAGTTCGATCGCGGCGCGTAGCCCGGCTACGCCCGCGCCGATGACCACAAAATCAGGGTGCAATGAGGGAAAGTTCAGCGTTCCGATGACCTCATGGTACAACGGCTATATATGGCAGTGTTCTCCGTCCGCACGGCGGCGTGTGAGTATCCATGCATCGTCGAGCGCGGAGCGCTCCGGCACATCGCCCCCCATCTGCCGCGCAAAGCCGGCAAGATCTTCGTCGTCACCACGGAAGATGTGTGGAAGCCGCACGGGTATTTGCTCACCGGACCGCTGGCGGCGGCGGGCAAGACCGCCGAAGTGTTGTTGTTTCCGGGCGGCGAAGAGCGTAAGCGCCTCGCGAGTGTGGAAGCCCTCGCCGACCAGATGCTGGCGCTCGGCGCGGACCGCTCGAGCCTGGTGATCGCCTTCGGCGGCGGCATCGTGGGCGACCTCGGCGGTTTCCTTGCGGCCATCTTCATGCGCGGCATCCCGGTGATCCAGGTGCCCACCACGCTGCTGGCGCAAGTGGACGCGTCCGTGGGCGGCAAGACCGGCGCGAACCTCGCGGGCGGCAAGAATCTCATCGGAGCGTTTCATCAGCCGCGCGCTGTGCTGATCGATCCGGACGTGCTCGCCACGCTTTCTGAGCGCGAATACCGCGCCGGGCTGTTTGAAGTGGTGAAGTACGGCATCGTCAACAGCCCTGCGCTGTTCGATCGGCTCGAGCGCGAAGCGGACAAGGTGCTGGCGCGCGAGCCCGAGGTGCTGGAATACATCATCGGCGAGTCCGTGCGCATCAAAGCGGAAGTCGTGACCGAAGACGAAAAAGAAGGCGACCTGCGGCGGATTCTGAACTTTGGCCACACGATTGGGCACGCGCTCGAAGCCGAGACCGGTTACGCGCGGCTGTTGCATGGCGAGGCCGTTTCGTTCGGCATGCGCGCGGTGGTGCACCTGAGCCACCAGCTTGACCTCGTGAACGACGCCGGGCATCGCCGCATTCTCGATTGCATCGGCGCGTACGGCGCCATCCCTTCGCTCGACGGCATTCGCGCCGAGAACCTCGTGCGGCGCGTGGCGAGCGACAAGAAGACCATCCAGGGCAAGGTGCACTTTGTGCTCACAGAAGGCGTAGGCAAATGGCGCATCTCCGCCGACGTGGACGGCTGGCAGGCGCAGGAGGCCACCGCGCGCGCGCTGGAGGATCTGCGCGCATGAGCGCTCCGGGTACGCGGCCGGCGGGCGTTGAAGGTGACCAGGAGATCTCGCGCTGGGTACGCCGTATGTTCGACGGCGTCGCGCCGCGCTATGACCTGCTGAATCACGTTCTGTCGTTCAATGCCGATCGATACTGGCGGTGGCGCACCGTGCGTAAGTTGCGGCCGATTCTGGAGAAGCCCGGCGCGCGCGTCGTGGACTTATGCTGCGGCAGCGGCGACTTACTCATCGCGCTCCAGGGCCGCACGCCGGCCACCGTCCTCGGCAGCGACTTTTCGCACCAGATGCTGCGCGCCTGCGATGCAAAGATCGCCGCCGGTCGCTTGCCCGCGGAGGTGTTTGAGAGCGACGCGATGCAACTGCCGCTGGCGGCGGGCTCGCTCGACTTGGTGACGTGCGCGTTTGGGTTTCGGAACCTCGTGAACTACCGCGCCGGACTCGCCGAGATGCTGCGAGTGTTGAAGCCGGGTGGCACGGTGGCGATCCTTGAATTCTCCACGCCGCCGAACGCGTTGTTCCGCCGGTTTTACGAGTTCTACTCGCTGCGCGTGCTGCCGCGGATTGCGGGGATGATTTCGGGCGTGCCAGAGGCGTATGAATACCTGCCGGAGTCGGTGCGGAAATTCCCGGGCGCGCCGGAGTTGGCCGAGGCGATGCAAGGCGTGGGGTTCGGGGATGTGGAGTACACGCGTATGACTTTTGGCATCGTCGCGTTGCATGTGGGGCGGAAGAGGCGGTAACAAGACCGACGCGCATCCCGCGTCCTTGTAGGGTGGGCTTCAGCCCGCTACTTCCGCCCGTGTACGGCTGCGGAAAAAACAGGAGTTACGCTGTGGGTTTCTGGAGAGCTTGAGCGCGGAGCTTCAGCCCCGCCCTGTCGCAATCAGACGGCCCGGTACAACCTGCCAGGGCATATCCCCATTCAGGAAACTCTGGACTGTCGAACCGAACCGGCGCGTTCGATCCTTATTGCAGATGCGTAGCGTGCTTGCATCTCTCCTCGCCGCGACCGGGCTGCTGCTCTCTCAACAGCAGCCCGACTCTGCGGCTTCTCCGCCCACACCCGCGCCGCCGGCTCCAGTAGTAAAGAAGAAGAGCGGCATCGACCGCCAGCGCACTTCGTTGAAGCGGCAGTTCGGTGACTTCCTCGATTCGCCCGATTGGTTCTTCTGGCCCAAACCGCTAACGCCTGTTGCACCGGCCGCCCCCGCCGCCGCGCCAGCCGAAGAAGAGGCCCCGGCGGCCACCACAGACAAGAAGTAGACGGCATAATGAGACGTACTACTGGTTTATGTCGACCGACCCCGGCCAGATCACCCGCCTACTGTCTGACATCCGCGGCGGCAAGCCCGGCGCACAACACGCCCAGCTCGAAGCCGTCTACCCTGAATTGAAACAACGCGCCGCCGCCTACCTGCGCGGTGAACGCCCCGGCCACACGCTGCAAGCCACCGCGCTGGTGAACGAGGCGTACATGCAACTGCTCGGCCAGCCCGGCGCCATCCCGTTTCGTGACCGCACGCACTTCTTCGCCGTGGCCGCCCAGGCCATGCGCCGGATTCTGGTGGACTACGCCCGCCGCCGCGCCGCTAAGCGCGAAGGCGCCCGCGCCCGAGTCGAGTTTACGGACGCGCTCGCGATCTCCGAGGACCGCCTCGACGAAGTGGTAGCGATCGACGAGGCGTTGACCCGTCTCGCGGTGTTCGACGCCCGCCAAAGCCGCATCGTCGAAATGCGCTTCTTCGGGGGCCTGACCGAGGAGGAGATCGCCGAAATTCTCGGCGTCACCTCCCGGACAGTCAAGCGCGACTGGAAAATCGCCAAGGCGTGGCTCCACGGGGAGCTCACCGGCGGTGGGTCAGCGGCCTCGGCTGCCGCCGGTGCTGAGTAAGAAGTGTGCCGCTAGCTCGTCGGAGGCTCCGCCGGCAGGATGAACTTCAGCTTTAAGATATGTCTAGAACTAAGATATTCAGTGTGATGGATTGCGGGGCTGGATTTCGTAGTTCCAATCGCCGTGAAACTTGTCGCGGCGGATCTTCACCTGGGCCAGTTCTGCATCGGAAATTTTGATGCCGGATGGATAGGTTTCGGTATTCAACTCGGCATGAACTTTGAGACCCGTCTTGGTGGTAGCCGCCGCGATCA
>VFZP01000027.1 GCA_016871115.1 Acidobacteriota bacterium | reverse complement strand
AACAACGGCAGATTCGCCGAGCTGGTATCGCCAGTCACATAGGGGCGGCGCGCGGCGTCGACCTTGATCGACGTGGCGACATCCGAGCCCGTGCCGCCGATGTAGGTGGAATGAAGAAGGAGCCCGCCGGAGTCAATCTTGGCGTAGAAGCCGTCGAGTGTACCGCCACCGTAGACTGACTGGACTGCGCCCAGAATAGGAAAGTTCGTGGACGCGGCCACGCCGGCGATATATGCGTTGAAGTATTCATCCGTTGCCACCGAGTAGGCGCATTCGGGTTGTCCGGCGCCGCCGCGTGAACCTCCGAGGTACGTGAAGTAAATTGGGTACGCTGCGTCGCCATCGAAGCGCACCGCAAAGGCGTCCTGGCCTCCCCGATTCGTGGTGCGCACCGCATTCACCGTGGGCGGGTTGGTAGACGTCGTGCGTCCAACCACCACCGGTTTCAGGTTCAAGGAAATTACCCCAGCCATGGCCCGGTCATCCCCATTGCCGCCCAAATACGTACTATGTGAAACGCTGCCATTGACGCCGATTTTGAATAGGAACCCATAGCGAGAGCCACCCAGGGCCGGCTGAAACGGCGCCACCGTCGGAAAGTCGGCCGAAGCAGTCTCTCACACAATATGAGACTGACCGTAGATGTCCACTGAAATGCCGTTGGCCGTATCTGAGCCGGACCCACCCCAATGGGTACTGAAAACCAAGCCTGTGCCAGACGGGTTGATCTTGGCCACAAACGCATCGCGCCCCAGGTTCTTGTTGGCCTGAAGCGGCGCCAGCTTGGGGAAGTTGGATGATGTGGTGAAGCCCGTGACATAAGTATTGCCAAGTGGGTCCACATCGATTCCCAACGCCCGGTCGTCACCGGAGCCCCCAAGATAGGTAACCCAGACCGGGCTTCCCGCGGGCGAGATTTTGGCCACGAACGCCTCCGCCGAACCGCTGAACGCGCGGAACGCCGAAAGCGTCGGGAAATTGGTGGAGTCCGTCCAGCCGGCCACATACGCCGCGCCCGCGGCATCCACCGCCACAGACGTGATCTGATCGATGCGCGTGCCGCCTTGATAGCTGCGATAGGTAATCACTGGATCGATGGTGAGCGGTAGTGTGCGGTCATACGCGCCGAGCTCAAATCCCGCCACATCGTTGCGCAACAGCCGGAAACGCGCAGCCACCGGCACACGCTGCCCATCCCGCACCTGAAACACCGCAAGTTGCTCATCACGCAGTTCGCCGCCGCCGGTGCGCACAATCAGACTGCCGCGCCTTGAGACGGCCAGCGCGCCGCCGCTAAACCGCATCCGGATCCGCGTGGCATCAGCACCGGGCGCCAGCAGAAACTCACTCTTCAGCAGGCCTGCGGAGCCGTACACCATATCGATGCCCGGATACACGGACTCATACCGCAGCGCTCCGAAGGTGGGCAGGCCCGCACGCCAATCGGCGGGCTCATCCCCTTGCAGAATGGTGACGCGCGTGGGCGAGGGCACCAATCCCACTGGCACGGCGGTTTCCCGTGCGCCTTCGAGTTGCAGCCCATAATCAGCCCCGCGGCTGGTAAAGCGCACATAGGCTCCGGCAAAGAACTCGGCATTGAGATCCGGCGCCTGGGCGAGATAACGCCCGTCTGGCAGGCCAATAAAGCGGGTTGCGGAAAGGCTGGAATAAGGAGCACTAGCGCGGGCAGCAAGCAAACTTGCCGTCTGGGGAACTACGCCGTGCTGAGCAGCAACGGCGGCGGTGAGACCGGCGATCATCGCAACGGATGCGCCAGCAAGCAACCACCAGGAGCGCCGGCTCCACCGGGAGGTGGAAGTGATCGGCAAAACTTTCTCCGAGGATCTTATCGGCGCGCATCCCGGAAGAAATGAGGGAAACTGTTGAGCGTCCCACTCAGGCGATCAACCAAACCACCAGCCGGTTCACGCCCAATGCGGCGACGTACGCAAGCGCAGTCATGTACGCAAACTGGATCGCCGGCAGCCGCCACCCGCCCGTTTCGCGGCGCACCACGGCCACCGTCGACAGGCATTGCATGGCGAAGGCGAAGAACACGAGCAGCGCCGCGGCGCCCGGCAACGTCAGGTCCTTTTGTAGCGCCGCCTGCAGCCCGGGCGATACCTCGTCCGCATTCTCAATCCCGTAAATCGTGCCCAGCGTGCCCACGATCACTTCCCGCGCGGCGAGGCTCGTCAGCAACCCGATGCCGATCTTCCAATTGAAGCCCAACGGCTGAATGAGGGGCTCGATCGCGCGGCCCATCGTCCCGGCCAGCGAGTCTTGAATCGCCGGCGGCTGCCCGTTTTGCGGCGGCACGTGCGCCAGGACCCACAGCACCACCGACACGGCCAGAATCGTCGTACCCGCACGCACCAGAAACGCCTTGGCGCGGTCCCACAGCCGCAGCCCGATGCCGCGCCACGTGGGCCAGCGGTAGGGCGGCATCTCCATCACAAACGGCGTCCGTTCGCCAGTCTTGAGCACCGATGACTTCAGCGCCTTCGCCGTGATCACCGCCGCCAGAAAGCCAATCAGATAAAGCGATACCAGCGCCAATGCCTGTGTACCGAGGAACGGCCCCAATACACGGCGCTCGGGGATAAAGGCGGCGATGATCACGGCGTAGACGGGCAGGCGCGCCGAACACGTCATGAAGGGCGCGATCAAGATGGTGGCGAGCCGGTCGCGTTTGGACTCGATGGTGCGTGTGGCCATGATCGCCGGCACGGCGCAGGCGTAAGCCGACAGCAGCGGAATGAACGACTTGCCTTGCAGCCCCACGCGCGCCATCGTGCGGTCTGCAATCAAAGCCGCGCGCGTAAGGTACCCCGAGTCTTCGAGCATCCCGACAAAGAAAACGAGGAACAGAATCTGCGGCAGGAAGACAACGACGCTGCCCACGCCCCCCAGCACGCCTTCGACCAAAAGGTCGCGCAGCAGCGACGGCGCGGCGTGCGCTTTCAGTTGATCGCCCGCCCATCCAATGCCCGCTTCGATCAAGTCCATCAGCGGCGGCGCGGCGGTGAACATCGCCTGAAACACCGCCAGCACCACGGCGAGGAACACGAGCGGCCCCCACAGCGGATGGAGCAACAGCGCATCGAGCCGCTTGCTCCACACCGGCGGCGCGGGCGCCTGATAGGCGCCGTGGGAAACGCGAGCGGCCCAGGCGCGGCATTGGGGCACGTTGTTCAGCACCGGCAACTCAAACGGCGCGGCGGTGGGTTTGGGCAGGCTGATGCCGCCACTGAGGAAATCGTAAACCGGGTCCAGCCCATCGCCTCGCGCGGCGCTCACCAGCGCCACAGGCGCGCCCAGCTTGGCGGCGATCTCCGCGGTAGCGATCTGGCCGCCGCGTTTTTCCAGCTCGTCGGCCATGTTCAGCACCACCAGCGTCTGCAGCCCAAGCCCGAGAATGGGCGCGGCGAAGGCGAGGTTGCGCGCAAGGTTCGTTGAGTCGAGAATCACCAGCACCGCATCCGGACGCGATACGCCGGGCATCTCCCCGAGCAGCACATCGCGCGTCACCTGCTCGTCTTCCGAGCGCGGCTCCAGCGAGTAGATGCCGGGTAGATCGACGATATCCACCAGCACGGGCCCGTGATGCTCTCCGCGACGGAGTTGCAACCGACCCCAGTGCTGCTCTACCGTCACGCCCGGGTAGTTGGCCGTTTTCTGGCGCAATCCGGTGAGGCGATTGAACAAAGTGGACTTGCCGGAATTCGGCGGACCGACCAGCGCCACCACACGGCGCGGCGGCTTCGGCCCAGTCTCCAATTGAATGAGCGGCGGCGAGGCGGATGAGGATGCAGGCGGGCGGCTGGCCATCGGAGCGAGCTACGCCGGAATAATGGATTCGATGCGAATTTGGCGCGCGGTCTCGCGGCGCAACGCGATCTCTGAGCCGTCCACTTCAAACACGCGCGGGTCTCCGCCAGGCGCCGTACGCCCCGCGCGCACCGTGCCGCCCGGCAGGAAGCCGAGTTCCATCAGCCGGCGCGAGAAATCCTCGGGCAAATCGAACTGACGAATAACGGCCTGCTCGCCGATGGCGACGTCGGCCAGGGTGTGCGTGGAGTTGCCACTGAGTTGCATCTGCATTGAGTATACACCCACACGCGGAAAAAGGAATCGGCGGGATTGGCTTGCAGTACCAGGTGTGGAGCGTCGATGGTTTCCACTTGCATCATCGGATAGCGGCGGCGCATTGGGCGAAGGGCGC
This sequence comes from Acidobacteriota bacterium, assembly GCA_016871115.1. Lineage (GTDB taxonomy): Bacteria > Acidobacteriota > Terriglobia > Bryobacterales > Bryobacteraceae > VFZP01. The sequence continues at coordinate 22,971 of VFZP01000027.1, read as the reverse complement.
GGCGGCCCACCGCGGCATCACGCGAGGCGGAAAGATTTAGGAGCGGCGCGGGCAAGGCTGCAGGTGCGTAACCAAGGTCGAAGCAGGCGGGCGCCGCGTACCGGCTGGCGAGTGCTGCCGGCGTCAAAGCGTCGAGGGCGCGGTCTAGGAGTTGTGTGAGGCCGGCCGGTGCATTGTTCCCCAACAGGAAGCGGCGGACGATCGCTCGCGGCGCGCGGCGCGCGGCGAAGTGGGCAATCGGGAGCAACCAGCGCGGGATGGGCGACCGGTCAAACGACGCGCAGAGCACGATGGCGGACGGTGGATGGGAATGCATGCCCGCTGCGTGGAGAGCGAGGGGGCCGGAGAACGACTCGGCGATGAGCGCGTCTTCGCCCTCACCGGGCAGATGCGCCAGCACGATGCGCAGGAGCTCGTCCGCACTCGCGGCACGATCAACGGGGTAGCGTACGACGACAGGATCTACGCCGCCAGGTAGCACGCTCAGGAACGGCGCAAAGAGGAGCCCGCTGCCATCCATGCCGGGCAACAACACCCACTTCACTGCGCGATGCAAGCGCCGCGCGGCAGCCATGCGGCGCCGGCCGCCACCAGCGGCTCAGGCTGGTATTTCACCTTCGCCTTCCACGCGCGTACAGCGGCGAGCCGGTCCCCGATCTGCGGGTGCGTGGAGAAGTAGCGCGCCGCGCCGGGCAGGTCCGCCCGTTCCTTGCTCAGCATTTCAAACGCGCCTTCGAGGCCCTTCGGATCGGCGCGGACAAGTTCGAACAATTCCATCGCGCCGCGGTCGGCGGCCTCTTCCTGACTGCGCCCGTAACTCAGTTGCGAGAGCGCGCTGGCGGCGCCGACTAGCAGGCTGGTGGGGTCGCCAGTGAGAAACGAGAGCATCGCCCAGAACACCGTTGCGCGCATCACCGCCGTGGTGCCGTGGTGCCCGGTGACGTGGATGATTTCATGCCCCAGCACGGCGGCGAGTTCCTCGGGCGTCCGAGTCTTGTCGAGCAGCCCGGTGAACACCACGATGTAGCCGCCGGGCAGCGCCACCGCGTTGACGGTGTTGTTCTTTACGATGTAGACCTGAAACGGATACGCGAGCTTCGGCACGGAAGTGGTGAGCCGGTCGACAATCGCGCGCACGGGCTTGCGGATCTCTTCCGAGTCGCACCTCGACGCCACTGGCGCAAACTCCTCCAGCGCGGCGCGGCCCATCTGCTGTTCAATGCTCACCGGAAGCTGGCGCGCGAGGAACCCCGCCATCCACGGCAGGAATAGGAAGTAGCTGGCGGCCAGCAAGCCGATCAACCCGCCGGCTACCATCACCAGGCCGGTGCCCAAGGCAGTGGACGCGCTGCGCTGGCGGTGGCCCAGTGCGTTCAGCAACGCGGTATCCGACACCATCAACAGCCCCGGCGCCACTTGTGAGCGAACGCGGCACGGGCCGCCCGCCACCGAGCTTTCCTCAAAAACGAGCGACACCACCGGCCAGGCCGCTTCTTCGCCAATGCGCAACACGCCGGGCGCAAGCGTCACCGCCACTTCGCGCGCCGACGATGAGCCCGCTTCGTGGAACTGCGCCGTGCCAGTGGTGGTCGTCATGAAGCAGCGCGCAGAGACTTGCGCATGGCGTCGGCCGCGCGGATGAGGCTTGCTGCATGATCGTCGCCCTGCGGCAGATACTCAAGCGCGATGTGCCCTTTGTAGCCGGCCTTCTGAATCGCGCGGTAGAGCGCGTCGTAATTCATCGTGCCCGTGCCCGGATCGTGGCGGCCCGGCGCGTCGGCCACGTGGAAGACCTTTACATACGGCATGGCGGCGGCGAGTGGCGCGAGGGCATCGCCGGTCTGCACCTGCTCGTGATAGAGATCGTAGAGAAGCCGTACGTGCGGGTGGTCCACCTCCTTCATCAGGCGCGCACCCTCGCCGACGGTTTCAAGGAAGTAGCCGGGGTGGTTCACCTTGGTGTTGAGCGGCTCCACGATGAGCGTGATGCCGGCCTCGGCCGCGAGGTCTCCGGCTCGGCGGCAGCCCTCCGCCAGGCTCGCCCATTGCGCTTCGGCGGGGCGGCCGGCGATGCGGTTGCCGGTCATGAACAGCGCCATCGGCGCTTCAAGGCGACGCGCGAAGCCGAGTTGGCGGCGCACTTCGGCAAGCAGCGCGGGGCGCTGCGCGGGGTCAAGCGCGGAGATGGGCGTAGACGACCAGTTCGGCGTCGACGAAATGGCGTCGACCTTGAGATTGAACGAACGCAACGCGCGGCGCGCGGCGTCTAGTTCCGCGCCGGTCCATTTGTCGTGCTCGCGGACGAACTCCACCGACTGGATGCCGGCGCGCGCGGCGATGGCGAGGCGCTCTTCGAAGCTGCCCTTCAGCGTCCACAGCATCACAGACGACGTGATGGCGGCGGCGGGCGGCGGCGCCTGCGCATGAGCCGTGGCAGCGGCGCTGGCGGCGGCAAGAAAGGAGCGGCGCGACGGGGAGGGCATCGGCAATCCTCACGCTAGCACAGGCGCCGTTCGCCGCCCGAGGATGCGCCGTTCGCCTGGGCGGACTACTTCTTGCTCTTCTTGCCGGGCGGCGGCGCGGCAGCCGGCGTGCCGGACTCTTCTTCGTACTTCACCGACGAGTCCGTCGTCGAAATCGTCGACTCCGCCGTGAAGCGCCGGTAGTTGAGGAACGTCACTTCGTTGCGGTGGCACGCCACCATGTCGCGCTGGCAAGAGAGGTTCTCAGACTTAACGGGCAGCAGGAAATTCTCGCCCCCAATGCTCACCACGCCGAGTTCGGCGGTCATCTCCACCACGTGCCACGTGAACGCCGGCGGAATCTCAATCGCCTCCGTTTCGAGGCGCAACACGCGGTGAGTTTCCTTGTCGATCCAGATGCGGCCGCGATACGCCGGACGCAGTTCATCAGGCAGGATACGCCAGTGCGAGTTCGACTGGCGCACGCGCAGGCCGTATCGCCAGGCGGGGCGCCCGCCGATGGCTTCCTCGCCGGCCGGAGTGAACTGCGCGTCGGTGTGGCTGGCCAACACATCGATAAACATCGTCATCCAGTCTCTGCGCGTCCATTGCCCGGTTTTCTCCGGCTCGACCCGTCCGCGTCCCACCACCGGCACCTTCGCCAGTTTGCCGCCGGACTTCAAGTTGCGATAGCTCTCGACGCCATCGGCAAACATCAACTCCGCCGTGAAGCGGTCTTTCAGTTTCCACTCGGGCTTGGGCCAACCTTCGCCGGTGTAGCGCAGCGTGATCTGTTCGCACAGGAAGTTGGGGATCTTCGATTGCACGTCGGCCATCACGGCGCGGGCTTTCTCAATGATGGGGTCGCCGGGCTCAGCCGCCGGTTTGGCGATGGCGCGGCCCGGCGTGGTGGTGGTTGATGAGCCGCTGATCACGTTGCCATCGGCGTCGGTAACGATTTCACGCACCGCCGGTTGAGATTTCCGTTCAGGCGATGCCTCGCCACGCGCATCGCCGGCTTGCGGCTTGCCGCGCTTGAGCTTGGGCGGGAGGTTCTCCTGCTCCTGACCGAAAGCCAGCGACGTCGCCAAGACAACCAGAACGCGCTTGGTCATCATCTCAATTGGAGCGCCCGCGCAGCACGATTTCAACTCCCCCCCGGACCGCGCGCCCGGGCATCGCCACGCCGAAGATTTCCTGATAGACCGCGTCGTTCAGATTGGTCACCTGCACAAATGGGCGCACAAGGCTGCGGCCGCGCGCGGCGTAGATGTCGGCCACCGCGTAGGCATCGCGCGCGTAGCGCTGCACCGCGCCCACACGCGTGCGCGCCACCCAGCCGCCGGGCAGTTCCGTTTGCCAGCCCGCGACGCCGAGATGGCTCGGGTAGTTGAAGGTGTAGCGCGAGAAAACCCCGGCCAGCGCGTCCTGCGCGCCATGCAGGCCGGTGTAGCTGAAATCCAGGCGGTGGCGGGAGGCGAGGCGCGCGCGTACGGCTGCTTCCACGCCCGTGAAGTGCAGGCGCTGGAAGTTGGTGGCGCGCCAGATATCGGTGGGCGCGCGGCGTACGTAATCGATCCCGTCGCGTTCACGGCGATGAAACAAGGTGAGCTCTCCGCGCATTGAAGTGGATGGGTTCCAATCGACGCCGGTTTCATAGTTCCAGGCGCGCTCCGGGCGCAGGTCCGGCGAGCCGCGATTGCCGGGGTCCTGGTAGTACAGGTCCGTGTAGGTGGGGATGCGGAAGGCGCGGCTGACGCTGGCGCGCCACTTGAGCGAGGGAGCAAGCCAAGCGCCGCCGGCGAGGCTCGGCACGAATTGCGCGTCGGCTGAGCGGAAGAACTCTTCGCGCGCGCCGAGTGAGAGCGAGAAGCGGCGCAGGGCGCGCAGGTCCAGCACGGTATAGCCGGAGCCGCGGGCGCGGGAGTGACGGCCGAGATTGCTGGAGACAATCTTCTCGCGTAAGGTTTCCGCACCCCAATGCAGGCGCGTGTTGGTGCCCAGCGTCTCGGTGCGGCGCAGCGACGCCTGCAGGCTTTCGGCGGCGTGGCGGTTGGTGAACACCTGCGGACGGTCGCGAAAGAGCACAAAAAGGTCCGTATGCTTGCGATACGCGAACGAGGCCTGCGTGCGCTCGCCCAGCGATTGTTGGCCGGAGGCCCACCAGGTCTTGGTGCGTTCCCACGAGTTGAAGTTGCCGTAGAACTGCTCCGCGCCGAACGGCTTGTCGTTATGCGCCAGGATGACGGAGGACGTGCCGAGACGCGTGCGCGCATAGGTGGAACTGGTGAGCGCCAGGTTCCGATAGTCGCGATTCGGCATGAAGCCGCTGGAGAAGTCGCGATACGCCGCCAGATGCTGGCTGATGCGATTGCCCGCGTAGGCGGCAGAGACGCGCTGCTGATTCGTGCCGAAGTTGCCCAGAGCGCCGCGCACGCGCAGTTCGCTCGACTCGGGCGCGGCGGTGATGAAGTTGATCACGCCGCCGATCGCGTCCGAGCCATACGCCGTCGAGCCCGCGCCCTTGAGGATTTCCACGCGCTCCAGCGACTCGACCGCCGCGGGCACGTCCATGCTGTGATGGCCGCTCTGCACATCGTTCAGGCGCAGGCCGTTTAGCAGCACCAGCGTTTGGCCAAAGGTGGAGCCGCGCAGCGATACGTCGGTTTGGATGCTGTGGCCGCCGCGCTGGCGCAGATCGACCGAAGAATCGCGATTGAGGAAGTCGACGACGGAATTCGCGGTCAGCGCCTCCGCACCCGCGCGGATCTCCTGACGGCGTACGGCGCGGTCTGACTCTTCGATGGCGACGGGTTCGTACGTGCCTGTGACGACGACCGTTTCTTTCTTGGCAGCGGTGGGCGGCGGCGATGCTTCTTGTGCGAGGAGGATCGCTAAAGCGGCGGCGAATGGGACGGCCAGCTTCATACGTCCGGATGCCTGGGGCTGGATTGGTGCACTCGGTTCATTATCAGGCATCGCTGGGCAGCCGGTGCGGCTGCGGCGGGCGCAAAGCCGCCGTCATGGATTTTGCAGGTGCCCTGGCGATGCTGTCTTACAGTTGCTGCGAACTGCCGTCGATCTTGTAGCCCGAGATCAGCCGCGTGAGCAGTCCGGAGTTGTACCCGAACTCCTGCAACGTGAGCGTGCGGCCGAGGGCGCTCATCACCTGGCCAAAGCGGAACCCGAAGCTGGCGCCAAAGCCGTAATGCTTGCCGAGGTAGACCGCCGCGCCGTTCGCCGCATCGGCCGCGAAGGCGGCGCGTTCGCCCAGTGTGGATGGGTTCCACAAATCCCCTGCCGCCGTGGAGCGCGCGGCGATGTCGGGCGCCATCACGATGCGCTTGCCGGCGCGTTTGATCTGGTAAGCCAGTTCCACGTCGCCCCAGTGCTCGCCGAACTTCTCGTCCAGAAAATTGATGCCCCTGATGGTCTGCTTGCGGATCAGCACGGCGCGGCCGTCGTGCACTTCCATTTGCGCCGGGTCCGTCACCGCGGGCAGACTCGCGGGATTGCGCCAGTGCGCCGACACCTGCGCGGCATCGGGCAGGCGAAACATCTTCGACACCGGCGCGCCCGAGCCATCCACCAGCGTGGGACACACGGCCAAGGCCTCCGGCTGCCCCTGCAGGCGCTCGGCGAGCTTCATGGCCGTCGACGGTTCCACTTCTACGCCTGCTTCAAGCAGCAGCAGAAACTCGGCCTTCGCCGTGCGGATGCCGATGTTGCGCGCTTTGGTCAGTCCGCAGAAATGCGGCAGGCGGAGCATGTTGATGTTGGGGAAATCCGCGTCAAGGCGTTGCGAGCCATCCGTGGAGCCGTTGTCCACCGCCAGGATCTCCATCTGCTCGCGTCCGTGCGAGGCTTCGAGCGCTGCGACAGTGCGGCGCAATGCGCCGGCGCAGTTGTGCGAGACGATCAGCGCGCACACCACCAGCGGTAGCGATTCGGTTTGGTCAGGTTGCATGGAGACGTCTTTCATCGTAACAATTGAAGATCATGCTGCGCCTTCTGGGAGTCTCACTGCTGCTGCCGTTTTTGCTTGCCGCCGCGCCCGCGCTGCTGGTGGTACAGAAAGGGTCGAGCACCGTGGCGTTTTATACGCTCGAAGGCAAACTGCTTTCGACGGTGCCCGTGGGCACGCATCCGCACGAAGTCGCCGTGTCCACCGACGGCAAGTTCGCCTATGTCACCGACAACGGCACCATGAAGATCGAACAGGCCGGCCGCGGCGGCAACTCCGTCTCGATCATCGACATTCCCGGGCGGCGCCTCGCGGGCAAGATCTCGACGAAGAAGTACCGCCGCCCGCATGGCATCGCGCTCGATCCCAAGACCGGCTACCTCGCCGTGACCACCGAACTCCCGGACCGTTTGCTCCACATCGATCCCGTGAAGCGCGACATCATCCGGCACTTCGACACCAAGGGCAAGACGTCGCACATGGTAGCTCTGCCCGCCGGCGAGCGCGGCGCCGAGTACGCCTTCGTCAGCAACGCGGGACTGGAGAACGTGACGGTGGTGCAGTTGACCACCGGGCAAGTGAAGTCGATTGCGGTCGGCGAGCGGCCGGAGGGCAGCGTGCTTTCGCCCCACGGTAAAGAGCTGTATGTGTGCAACCGCGAGTCGGCGAGTATTTCAATTATCGATGTGGCGCGGCAGGTCGCCATCGGGCTTTTTAAAACCGGCGGCACCGGACCCGTGCGCGCCGGCGTGACGCCGGACGGGCGGACGCTGGTGTACGCGCTGATGCAGTCGCGCAAGATTGAGTTTGCCGACCTCGCGCTGCGGAGGCCCGTGGCGCAGGTGAGCGTGGACGGTGAGCCCGTTTCGCTCAGCGTATCCAAGGACGGCAAGTGGGCATTTGTCGGCGCGCAGGACCAGGACAGGGTGTTTGTGATCTCGGTCCCGGAGAGAAAGCTGATTCGCACGTTCTCCACCGAGAGGGGCGCGGGCCCCGATCCCGTTGTTTTGGTGGACCTGCCGTAAAAATTCTCGCAAGGCGCGCCGCCCCGGCCGATGAGAGTCTCGAAAGCGAGACATCATCAGCCGTGCGGATCATTAGAGGACACTCCGGGTGCGCCTCGTGCGATTCGGACTTCTCCGTTAAGCAACAACCGCGCCTGCAGCAACAGCAGCAGCTTCAACAGCAGCGGCAGCCACAGCGCGCAGACAACAATCGCAACGTCTCAACGGCCGCAGGTTTCAGCGCGCAGGCCAGCCAATCCACTACCGCGGAGTTGAGCCTCACCACGGCCGATGGCGACAAGGTGACCCTGTCGTTTTCGGCGTCGTCTTCGGGGGCGGTTTTTGCCAGCGCTTCCGAGGGGAGCTTTGACTATAGTTCGCTGCGCCAGCGCTCGGCGTCCGCGAACATCCAAGTGGAAGGCGATCTGAGCAAGGAAGAACTCCAGGACATCCAGAAGCTCGCGAAGATCCTCACCAAAGCCACCGGCGACGCGCTGAATGGCAACACCGATCAGGCGCAAGCGCGCACGGCGAAAGCCGGGAAGCTGGATTCGATCGCGACCTTCGCCTATTCGCTGAACCAGCGCACCGAGTACAGCTATTCGCTTTCGGCAGCGGCCTCGCAGACCGCCGCTCCGAAGACGCCCGCGCCGCGACCGGCTGAAGCGTAGGCGCTGCCGCTACTGCGCGTCGAGCGCGGTGATGAGTTCCTTGGCCTTCTCATACAGCATCCCTGTATCGGACGAGCAGCCGAGAAACCGCATGCCGCGTTCGCGCCAGAAGCGCGCGAGCGCAAGCGTCCGTGTCTGCGTGCCGGGCGCGATACCGCGGCGGTCGCACGTGTCGCGGATCGCTTCCATCGCCTCTACCATCTTCGGGTGTTGAAACTCACCAGGCACGCCGAGCGAAACCGAAAGATCCGCGGGCCCGATCATCACCGCGTCGATCCCCGGCACCGCCAGCAATTCTTCGCGCATTTCCAGCGCCCGTTTCGTTTCAATCTGCAAAACCACGAGCGTGTTGGCGTTGACGTGCTCAATCATCTGCGGCATCGTCAGCGTTTCATGATCGAAATGGAAGGCGTTCAGCCCGAAGCCGCGCTGCCCCACTGGCGGGAACTTCGTCCAGCTCACGGCGCGCTCCAGCAGCGCCACATCTTCCACGCGCGGAAAGATGATGCCCTGCGCGCCCACATCGAGCGAACGCGCGATGAGCGAATACTGCAGATCCGCCACGCGCACGATTGGCGTGAAGTTCACCAGCGGCGCAAAGCGGCAAAGCTCCTGAATAGTTTCCAGGTCAAACCCGCCGTGCTCGGTGTCGATGAAGGCCCAGTGAAATCCGGCCTGCGCAAAGATCTTCAGCACGTCCTGCGAACGGAACTGTCCGAAGTTGGTGCCGTACTGCACTTTGCCGGCAGCCAAGGCTTGTTTGACGAGATTGATGCGGGGCATGGTGGAGTGTGCGTTGTCAGACCGTGAGAATCACGTGGTCCGGACACTCCAACTTAACATTCTCGTAGACGTCGTCGATCAAACCTAAGCCGTGCCGCGCCAGGAAAGGCAGAATCGTGTAGAAGCGTTCCTGCAGATGCTTGTCGTAGTAGAGCAGCGAGTGGAGATAGCTGGCTTCGCCCCGTGCGCGCTCATCGCGCCGGAATGCCTCGCGGGCGGTTTTGGCTTCGACTTTCTGAAGCTGATAGAGAATCTTGTCGCGGCTCCGTCCGGCCGACGCGCCGAGCGTGGGATCGAAAGCGTTCACCTTGCCAAGCACGGCGTCGAGCGCGCAGGCCACACTCGTGCGGGCGCCTGCCAGTTGATCGCGGAGCGCGTGCGGAATCAGGTACGCGGCGATCTTTTCCTGCAATGCATCGAGCGAGTCGAAGACGTCGGGCACGGCAAGGCCGTAGCGGTGGAGGAGCTTTGAGGCACGCGCATCCAGCAGCGTAAAGCCCGCGCGGGGGGCAATCACGGGCATGGGGCGGTTGAGCGTGCGGTAGATCGCCTCGGTTTGCGCAAGATAGGCAAGTTCCGCCGGCCCGCCGATGAGCGCCGCGGTGGGGAACAGATAATCCTGCACCACGGGGCGCAGCAGCGCGTTGGGGGAAAGCTGGGCGGCGCGGGCCGCGAGTTTCGCGCTCGTGAAACGCGTGCCGTTGGCGCCCACATAAACGCCGCCCTCGCGGCGCAACGCGATGCGTTCACCGTTTTCCAGCGCAAACAGCAGCGAGGTCTTCGCTTCAAAGTGAACCTGCGCGTGATAGCCCGCGGATTCCAGTTCCTGACTGCGCTGGAGAAGCCGCTCAGAAAGCAGTGGCGCGGCTTCGACGGCCTCGCGCATCAGCGGCGCGGCGAGTTCGCGAATGGCGGGTTTTTGCGAACACAGGTACAACAGGCCGCGATCGGGGAGCAACTGGCGCAGCAGCGCGAAGAACGCCCCGCCCATCGTTGCGCTCGGCGTGTAGGCTTTTTCCACCATCGCTACGATGTCGTCGCCAAACGGCAGCGCGGCGAGTGCCTGACGCAGTACAGCGACGGGATAGGCATCGATTGCGATATCGCCCACCGGGCGCGTGCCGCTCGACGCTGCGGGAGATGTCACATCAAACCGGACGGGCTGTTGCTGTGCGTTGAAAGCCCAGGCGTGGTTCACCTCGGCAAAGTCATGATCTTCGGTAGCGAGCCAGAAGACGGGTACGGCTGGGACGCCGCGGGCCGTGAGTGCCTCGGCGTGGCGAATGGCGGTGAGCGCCTTATAGATGGTGTAGCCCGGGCCGCCGAACAGACCCACTTGCTGGCCGGTGAGCACGGCGACGGTGCCAGGCTTCGCAAGGAGATCGAGCGACGCGCTCGGACCGTTCATCTCGCGCAACGCCCCTACGAGCGCAGCGCGGCGAGCGTCAGGATACGCGGCAGCGGCATCGCGCGCAGCCGCCAGACGCGCTTCGTCAGACCACGGATCGTGGCGGTAAAATTGCGCCAGCCGGTCAAACCGGCAGACGAAGTCAGCAAACAGTTTGCTGGTGTGAGGAATTTCCGTGTGCCGTAGACATACCGCGGGCATGCAAAGATCCAAGCTATCAGATACATCCAGGCCGCCTTTGGATTCGACTTTGTTACCTTTGTGATTGGATGATGAACGAAGCTGATTTCCGGAACCGCGCCGACGAGGCCCTTGACGAATTGTGCGAGGCGCTCAACGTGGCCGGCGAGGATCACGGATTCGAGGCGGACATGAACGCCGGCGCGCTGAGCGTGGAGTTCGACAAGGGCGGCAAATTTGTGGTGAGTCCCAATTTGCCCGTGCGCCAGTTGTGGGTGTCGGCCAACGTGAAGAGCTACAAGCTGGATTGGGACGAAGCGAGCGAAGTGTTTCGTTTGGCGGCCACCGCGCAGACGCTAAAAGAAATGATGGCCGAGGCGATCTCGACGCATTTGAAGAAGACCGTCGAGCTTTGATTTGCCGTGCCTGGCGTCTATCTTTCCTATCCGTTTTGCGCGCAGAAATGCACGTATTGCAATTTTGCGTGCGGCGTCGCGCCGGCGCTGGAGCGCGATTATGTGGACGCGCTGATCGCTGAAATCTCCTCGCATCCATGGGCGTGGACGCCCGAGACCGTCTACCTGGGCGGCGGCACGCCGAGCCGCTTGGATACGGCGGCACTTGCGCGTATCCTGGCCGCGGTACCGGGCGCGCCGTGGCGCGAAGCCACCATGGAAGCGGCGCCAGGAGGTATCACTCGCGAATTGGCCGAGGCATGGCGGCGCGCCGGGATTACGCGGGTGAGTCTGGGTGTGCAGTCGTTCATCGAACGCGAGTTGCGGCAGACCGGGCGCAAACACACGGCGGCGGACGTGGAACGCGAAGTGGGCGTGCTACGGGCGGCGGGAATCGGCGAGATCAACATCGATCTGATTGCCGGGTTGCCGCATCAGACGGCCGAGAGCTGGACGGAGTCACTGGCGTGGGTGCGCCGGCTTGCGCCCGCGCACGTGTCGGTTTATCTGCTCGAGGTGGATGAGGACTCGCGGCTGGGTCTTGAAATCATCGGCCAAGGCACGCGGCTGGGCGCGGCGGCGGTGCCGGATGAAGAGGCGATGGCGAGCTTCTACGAGCAAGCCGTGGATGAACTCGCCTCACAGGGTATTGCGCGATACGAGATCTCGAACTTCGCGCAGCCCGGGCACGAGTCTCTTCACAATTTGAAGTACTGGCAGCGGGAGCCGTATGCGGGGTTTGGCTCCGATGCGCATGGCTTCGATGGCGTGTGGCGCACGCAGAATGTGGAGTTGCCGGCGGACTATGTAGCGCGATGGCGCGAAGGCCGCTTTCCCCTGGCTGAGCGCACCGAGGCGCGCGCCGATGAGCGATTCTTGGTGGGCCTGCGTCTGGATGCGGGCGTTGCGATGAGTGCCGTGGACTGGCGCACGCACGCCGCCGCGATCGAACGTGGCCTCGCCGCCGGAGCGCTGGAACGCGCCGGCGAGCGGCTCCGTTTGACGCGCCGGGGTGTGCTCGTATCCAATGAGATCTTGCAGGAGTTTCTCACCACGCCATGATGATCGACTTGCGAAGCGATACCGTCACCAAACCCACGCCCGCCATGCGCGAGGCGATGCGGAACGCGAAGGTGGGAGACGACGTGTATGGCGAAGACCCCACCGTGAACCGGCTGGAGCGGCGCGCTGCCGAGATATTCGGCAAAGAGGCGGCGTTGTTTGTGCCCACGGGCAGCATGGGTAACACGCTGGGCGTGAAGCTGCACACGCAGCACGGGCAGGAGATTTTGTGCGAAGCCAAGTCGCACGTGATGAACTACGAACTTGCCATGGCGGGCTGGTTTGCGGGCTGCCTTTGCCGCACGGTCGCAGCCGGCAACGGCATCCTGACGTGGGACATGGTGTGTAAGCACATCAAACCGCTGAGTCCGCACTGGGCGCCCACGGGTTTGATCTCGCTCGAAAACACGCACAACATGGCCGGCGGCACGGTGACGCCCAAGGCTGTGCTGGATGAAATTTGCGACGGCGCGCACGCGCTGGGCGTTCCGGTGCATCTGGACGGCGCGCGGGTGTTCAACGCGGCCACCGCGCTCGGCATCCCGGTGCGCGAGTTGACGGCCAAAGTGGACACGGTGATGTTCTGCTTGTCCAAAGGCCTGGGGGCGCCGGTGGGTTCGATGCTGACGGGCACGCGCGACGCGATGGACCGCGCGCGGCTGTATCGCAAGCGCCTGGGCGGCGGCATGCGGCAGGCGGGTGTGCTGGCTGCGCCGGGGCTGATTGCGCTCGAAGAGATGCCCGCGCGGCTGGGCGAGGATCATGCCAATGCGCGGCTCCTTGCAGACGGCGTTGCAGCGATTCCGGGCCTGACGATCGAGCCCGGCCGCACTCAGACCAACATTGTTATCTTCGACACCGCGGGCACCGGGCTCACCGGCGCGGCCTTTGCGGCAGCGCTAGGCGAGCGCGGTGTGTTGTGCAATGCGGTGAGCGAGCGCGGCGTGCGGTTTGTGACTCACTACGATGTGTCGCGCGCGGCGTGCGAGGCGGCGATTGGCGCGTGTGCGGAAGCGGCGCAGGCCGCGCCGGCGCTGCGCTAACGCGCGACGATTACACTCAATGTTATGAGCAGTCTTCTCGCGCTGGCTGTGGCCGCCGCCTCGATCTGGCCGCAGTTTCGCGGCCCCGAATCCAACCCCACCGCCGCCGCGCCGAAGTTGCCTGAGCGCTGGTCAAAGACCGACAACATCGAGTGGTCCGCCGCCATTCCTGGCCGTGGCTGGTCCTCGCCTATCGTAGTGGGCAACCGCGTCTTCGTTACTGCGGCCGTTACCGACGGCGAGTCGAAGAAACCTCAGGCGGGCACCGAATACAGCAATCAGTACGTGGCCGAACTCTCCAAGCAGGGGCTGAGCGAGAAAGAGATCATGGCACGCGTGATGGAGCGCGACTTTGAACTGCCGCACCAGGTGACACTGCACTACGTTCTTTACTGCCTCGATCTCAAGTCCGGCGCGGTGAGCTGGAAGCGCGAGTTTCACACCGGGCGTCCGCCGGGCGGGCGTCATCGCAAGAACAGCTTCACGTCGGAAACGCCGGTGACCGACGGCAAGGCGGTGTATGTCTACAAGGCGAACCTCGGGCTCTGGGCGTTCGATCTCAAGGGCAAGCAGCTTTGGCAAACAGCGCTGGAGGCAAACCCGATCTACCTGGAATTTGGCGCGGGCGCTTCGCCGGGGCTCGATGGCGAACAACTCATCGTCATCAGCGACAACCAGACCAAGCAGTTCCTGGCGTCCTACGATAAGGGCACGGGCAAGCAGCGGTGGCGCACGGTGCGCGAGTTGAATCTCAAGAGCCCGCAGGAGCAGCGCTCGGCGTGGTCGACGCCGTTTGTGTGGACGAATGCGCTGCGCAAGGAACTCATTACGGTGGGTCCGAGTGCGGTGATCTCCTATGACCTGGAAGGCAAGGAGTTGTGGCGGCTCACCGGTTCGGCTGACGCGCCCGTACCGAGCCCGTTCGCTTATGACGGACTGCTCTATATAGACTCCGGCCGCGGCCGCCCGCTGTTTGCTATTCCTCCCGGTGCGGCTGGCGATATCACTCTGCCCAAGGGCGAGCGCAGCAATGCGCACGTGGCGTGGAGCGAGCCGTGCGGCGGGACGTATCTGCCCACGCCGGTGGCGCACCAGGGTGCGATCTATGTGCTGGGCGAGACCGGCATCTTCAGCCGCCTGGACGCTAAGACCGGCAAGGTGACCTACCGCTCGCGCCTGCATGAGGACGCGGGGAACTTCACGTCGTCGCCTTGGGCCTACAACGGCCGCATCTTTTGTCTGAGCGAAGAAGGGAAAACGTTCGTCGTGGCCGCGGGCGAGAAGTTCGAGCTCGTGGCGACGAATCTGCTGGACGAGATGGCGCAGGCCACGCCGGCCATGGCGGGCGACCGTTTGCTGCTGCGCATCGAGAGCCGGCTGTACTCGATTCGCAGCCGCAATTAGCCGATCCAGCCGCGCGTGGCGAGGAACTCTAGCACCACCGCCGAATTTTCATCGGCCGTGCGGTTACTGGTGGGCAGCGTCAACTCGGCGTTCTCCGGAATCTCGTACGGATCGTCCACGCCCGTGAAGCCCGTGATCTTGCCCGCGCGCGCCTGCTGGTAGAAGCCCTTCACGTCGCGCTGCTCGCACACCCCAGCGGGCGTGGCCACGTGGATCAGCACAAAGTTGGGTCCCACGAATCGGCGTGCATCGTCGCGGCTCGCGGCAAACGGGCTCACCGCCGCCACCACAGCCACGCCGCCATGTTTCACCACTTCGGCTGCCACCCAGCCGATGCGCCGGATATTGACGTCGCGATCTTCGCGCGAGAAGCCGAGGCCCTTGGATAGATGCGTGCGCACCACGTCGCCATCCAGCATCGTGAGGCGCCGCCCGCGTTCACGCAGGCGCAACGCGAGGTGGTCGGCAATCGTCGACTTGCCCGACGACGGCAGGCCCGTGAACCACACGCAAAAACCCTGGCGCGCGGGCGGGCGCACGGCGTCGGCCACGATCGCGGCGATATCCGGCCGGTAGTTGGCGCCCATGGCGGGGACGATGCGCGTTGCGCCGTAGTTGCGAAGCACGCGTTCGAGGCGCCGGTCGGCTTCACCATGCACCCACGGCAGCACCACCACCCGCGCCTTGGGGAGCGATGCAGCGAGCAACTCAGCAGCCCGCACGCGTGCAAACGCATCCACGGGGCCGGGTTCAATCACCACGATGAGCACGGGCGCCGGCGCGGCGGCGCGCAAGGCCGCTTCGAGCTCCGCTGTGGGAAATCCGGCGAGCGCCACGGCCACCGCGCCGGCGCCCAACTCGGCGCGGAACGGCTCGGCCGCATGACGGTAGGAAAGGAACGCGGTGTGGCGCGGCGGTTCAATCACCGTGAGGTCGCCCGCAATGCCGCCGGGCGCTTCAGACTGAGGGGCGAATACCGCCAGGCGCACGTTGTTCGCATCGCGCAACAGCACCGGTTCGCCACCGCGCAATTGCATAGGCGGCGCGAAGATGAAGCGCGGCTGCGGCCAGCACGCACCCGCGAGGAACAAATCAAGGTCGCTGAGCGCGGCCTCGTCCAGCTGCAGGGAGGGAAGATCGTCGAAACTCGCCACGAAGTAGCGAGTGTAGCAAGCCGAGACCCTATAATAGGGAATTTCCCATGCAGCTCGATTGGTTCCCGTTGTGGCTCAGTCTACGCGTGGCGTTGGTGGCAACGGTGCTGGCCACGTTCGCCGGACTGGCTATTGCGTACCTGCTCGCCAATCGGGAGTTTCGCGGCAAAGAGGCGCTGGACGCGGCCATCACGCTGCCGCTGGTGCTGCCTCCCACTGTGCTGGGCTACTATCTGTTGATCCTGCTGGGACGTGAAAGCACGCTCGGCCGCATGTATGAATGGGTGTTCGGTTCGCCGCTCGTGTTCACCGCCACCGCCGCTACCGTGGCGGCCACGCTGCACATTGCGCCGCTGCTGGTGAAGTCAGCGCGCGCCGCACTCGAATCGGTGGACCACACGTATGAACGCGCCGCGCGCACCCTGGGCGCGGACGAATGGCGCGTGTTTCACTCGGTGACGCTGCCGCTGGCGGGCCGGCCGATTCTCGCTGCCGTCGCCCTCGCCTTTGCGCGCGCCCTCGGCGACTTCGGCGTCACGCTCATGGTGGCCGGCAACATCCCTGGCCGCACGCAGACGGTGGCGCTGGCAATTTACGATGCCGTCGAATCGGGCCGCGGCGAAACCGCGCGGCAACTGGTGATTGCCGTCAGCCTGATGGCGCTCGTCATTCTGTGGGTCGCCAATCGTCTTTCACCCTCCACACGCCGGGTGACCGGATGATTCAGGCGCGCATCCGCCAGCACTATGCACCGAGCCCGGAGTCGGCGGCTTTCACGCTCGACTTGCAGTTTGAAACGGCCGCGGGCGTCACGGTGCTGTTCGGTCCGTCCGGGGCGGGCAAGACGCTGACGCTCGATGTCATGGCGGGTTTCGCTCAACCGGCCGAAGGGCGCATCAGTGTCGCCGGGCACGTGTGGTTCGACGCGGCGCAACAAATCCACCTGCCGCCGCGTGACCGGCACTGCGGCTACGTCTTTCAAAACTACGCACTGTTTCCGCATCGCACGCTGCGCCAGAATCTAGAATTCGCCGCCGAGCGCCTGCCGCGCCTGGAACGTCATCGCCGCGTGAACGACATGATCGAGGCGTTCCGCCTCACCGATCTCGCTGGCCGCATGCCGCATGAGTTGTCGGGCGGTCAGAAGCAGCGCGCTTCGATTGCGCGCGCGTTGCTGGCCGCTCCCGTGTTGTTGCTGCTCGACGAGCCCGCGCAGGGGCTGGACCCGGCGCTCCGTCAAGACCTCTACTTTTTGCTGCGCCAGGTGCGCGCCGAGTTTGCCACGCCCATCATGCTGGTGACGCATGACCTCGATGAGTGCTTCGAATTGGGCGACCAGATGCTGGTTCTCGATCGCGGCCGCCTGTTGCAGCAAGGTACGCCGCGTCAGGTGATCGACCAGCCGTCGAGTCTCGACGTGGCCGAACTCCTCGCCCTGTACAACTTGCTGCCAGTGGAGATTCGCACGCTGGACCCCTCGCGCAAAGAGAGCATGGTTCGCTTCGGCGACTTCGATTTGCACGGCCCCTATTTTCCCGGCCGGCTTCGCGGAGACCGGGTGACGCTCTACATCCGCCCCGAACTGCTCACCGCCACGCCGCGCGACGGTAAGCCCGCGGCCAATCAAGTGCCGGTGACGCTTGAACGCGCCGTGGAGCGCGCGCGCACGGTGCGGCTGGAGTTTTCCGAAGGCCTCGCGGCGGTGTGCGATCCGCGTACGTATGAACGGCACAAGCATAATAAAGAGTGGGTGGTAGAATTTCCCGCCTCGTACCTTCGAGTGCTTTGACGATCACGATGCCGCTGCTGACTTTGGACGAATACATTGACCTTGCCGAACGCGCGCATGGGCATTTGTGCGCCGGGCAGATCCTGGGCGTGCGGATGGGCATCTACGGTCTGTCGCTGCTGGGGCTCGACGATCCGCGCGGGGCGCACCGCAAGCGCCTGGTGACGTATGTGGAGATTGACCGCTGCGCGACCGACGCGATTGGAGTGGTTACCGGGTGCCGCCTGGGCAAGCGCGCGCTGAAGTTCCTGGACTTCGGCAAGATGGCCGCCACTTTCTGCGATCTGGAAACCGGCCGCGCGGTACGAGTGGTGGCGCTGGAAACATCCAAAGCCCGAGCCGCGGAGTGCTACCCGGACCTGTCGCCCGTCTCGCGCCAACAGATGGCCGCCTACCGCGAACTCCCCGATGCCGAGTTGTTTTCCCATGAGTGGGTGCGCGTGCGCATCGGTGCCGACGATCTACCGGGCTACAAGGGCGAACGTGTGTTTTGCGCGCAGTGCGGCGAGCGGGTGAACTTTAATCGCCATCTGGGTGAGTTATGCCGCGCCTGTGCAGGCGCACGTTATTACGAGCCGGTGGGAGCTGGGCATTGATTCGCTACTACATCACTGACCGTCAGCACGCCGGCGGCATTGAGCCGCTGCTCGCGCACATCGCACGCAATCTGCAGGATGGCGTGGACCTCATTCAGATTCGCGAGAAAGATCTGGCGGTACGCGAACTCGCGACGCTGGTGGAGCGCGCGCTGCAACTGCCCAACCCGCACGGTACGCGCATCGTGGTGAACACGCGGACCGACGTTGCTATGGCCTGCG
Source organism: Acidobacteriota bacterium (assembly GCA_016871115.1). Lineage (GTDB taxonomy): Bacteria > Acidobacteriota > Terriglobia > Bryobacterales > Bryobacteraceae > VFZP01. The sequence goes on along the minus strand of VFZP01000027.1, from coordinate 4,774 downwards.
GCGCGGGCGGAGTGCATCTGCCCGGTGGATCGATTACACCGCACCGCATCCGCAAGATTGCGCCGCCCGATTTTGTGATCGGCGTGTCGTGCCACAGCGAAGAAGACCTGTTGGGCGCGGAAGAAGAGGGCGCGGACTTTGCCGTGATCGGCCCGGTGTTCCCCAGTTTGTCGAAGCCTGCGCGCGAAGGCACGCCGCGTCCGCTTGGCCTGGACCGCCTGGCCAACTGGGCCGGCGCCGTGCGCATTCCCGTGCTCGCGCTCGGTGGGGTGACGCGACGCAACGCGCCGCTCTGCATGCGTGCGGGAGCGGCCGGCATCGCGGGCATCACAGTGTTCCAGTCATAAACCCGCTCGCTTGCGAGAAGGCCAGCCACGGACGCGCGTTACCGCACGGCTACGGTGAGGCCCGTTTGGCTGGCGCGGTCGCCAATGCGCACCACTACCGGCTGATCGCCCTGCGCAATCGCAATCGGCACCCGCACGTTCAACTGAATCACGCCGGAGATTAAGCCCGGCGCGGCGCCAGCATAAAGCACGTCAGCGCGCTGGCCGCCGATCGAGACATTCACGGGCAACTCCGGCCGCGGCAGTGGCGTTGTGGCCAGCGCGCCGTCGGTGCTCGGGGGCGTGGTGCGGCCTTCGCCCGTGCCGTAGAGCACCACCACCGAACCCTGCTCGGCCGCGTTGTTCGCGTTGTTCACCGTTGCATCCTGATTGAGCGCCGCGGCCTACCTGCGCCCGGAGGCGTTGGCGGAGAACAGTCCAGGCGAGGACGCCGCCAGCGGAATCGTATGCGCGCGCGACCGCACGCCCTGATACTCCACCGTCAATTCCGCGCTGTTGCCCGACAGGCTCCACGGCAGCACCACGCTGGTCCGCCGGGCCGAAGCATAAAGGATGGGCGCAGTCACTTGCGCCGCGCCACACGCCGACGCCACCAACACGCGCGTGTTCGCCAGCGTAGCCGGGAAACCTGCCGCCGCCGTTGCCGAAGCCACCGTGAGTTGCTCAGGACCGATCGCCGTGCCCGAGATCACCACAATCTGCCCGGCCGACAAGGCCGAACCGTCATAGCTGGCCGCATTCACCACGCCGGCCACGGAAACCTGCGGCAGGTTCGGCGAGGGTTCGCCGAACTTGGCCAGAAACACATCGCCCATCGGCAAGAACAGACTTTGGGCCGTGCCGTAGGCGCGTTGCAGCACACCGGGCGTAGTGGGGAAATCGAGCGACGACGTGCCGCCCGCGATGTAGACGCCGCCGTTCGCGTCCGCTGCCAAACCCAGCGCCCAGTCATTGCCCTGGCCACCCATATAGGTGGAGAACAGCAGCGTCTGGCCGTTGGCGCTCAGGCGCGACAGGAACAGATCGCCCGACTGCACGAGTTCCTCGCGGCCGCCGGCGTACAGCCGCTGGGTGGCGTCAGAGGTGGTCCAGAAATCAACCGATGAAGTGTGGCCCAGAATCCAAGTCGTGCCATCGTCGTTGACCACAATCGCCGCGCCGCGGTCATCGGAAGTGCCGCCGAGATACGTCAAGTACTGCTACGCCGTGCCGGCCGGGTTCAACTTGCTGACGAACGCATCGCCCGCATACCAGTTCGACGTGGCCGCTGAGCCGCGATAAACCGACTGCCGCGCCACTGCGCTCGTCGGAAAATCGGGCGACAGCGTGTTGCCGGTAATGTAGGCCGCGCCTTGTTTATCCACGGCCAACCCGAAGGCCACATCGTCGCGCGAGCCGCCCAGGTAGGTGCCGTACAGCAGCTTCTCACCGGCCTTGTCGATCTTCACCAGGAACGCATCGCCCATGCCCACGCGCCCGTTGCCGCCAGAACCGGAGTAGCGGCGCTGCGGCGCGTCCGCCGAAAGCGGGAACCCGAACGTGGACGTGGTGGCGCCGGTGATGTAGGCGTTGCCTGCGGCATCCACGGCCAGTGCCGTGGCAGCCTCCTCGCCGTTGCCGCCGATGAAGGTGGAGTACAGAATCTGCTGGCCGTTGGCATTCAACTTGGTGATGAAGGCGTCGGCGTTCTTTAACATCGGCGACGAGTCAGACCCGCCGCGATAGGTGCGCTGGAAAGCGGTCTCCGACGCGGGGAAGTTGGCCGAGTTGGTGGCGCCGGCGACGTAGATGTTGCCCGCCGTATCGAGGGCAATCGATGAGCACGACTCCAGGCCGGCACCCCCGAGATAAGTGGAGAACGAGATCGCGTTGCCGCTCGAATTCAGGCGCGTGATAAAACAATCGCCGAGCGCCGGCGCGTTGGCATATTCCCGCGTGGGCTTGCCGTAAAAGCGCTGCACGGTGTTGAGCGTGGTGGGGAAATCCTCGCTGCTGGTGGCGCCGGTGAGATAGATGGAGCCCTGCGGATCGACGGCGATGCCGAAGGCGAGGTCAATACCCGCGCCGCCCATAATCGTGGAGAACACCAGCTCAGTGGCGTTGGCATTCATCTTGGTGACGATGATGTTGCCCCGCCCGAGCGGCGGCGTGAGTGGCCCGGTGTGGTGGGAAAGCTGTTCTCAGTGGAAACGCCGGCAAAGTAGACGTTGCCGTTGTTGTCCGATGCAAGCCGCGTGGCGGTCTCGTTGCCGCTGCGGCCGAGGTAGGTGGAGTAGAGCACCACGGGGTCGATAATCAGCGGGCGGTCCGGATCGTAGACGCCCACTTCAAAACCCAACTCGCCGCGTGATTCCACGCGGTACCGGCCCTCCACCTTGCGGCGGAGCCCGGCGACGGATTGATAAAGCAACGGCTTCCTCCACGCGACGGTTTCCGTTCCCACGCGCAGCAGCGCGTCGCCGGAGGCATCCACTTCCACGGCATCCACGCCGGCAAAACGCATTTTGATGCGGCGCGGGTCAGCGCCGGGCGCCACCACGAAGTCATGCTCCAGCCGCCCGGCCGAAGTGCCGTAGTAAACGAGGTCAATGCCCGGATACACGTCGCGGTAGCGCACGCGGCCGAAGGTTGGCACATCGCGCACCCAACGCGACTCGTCGTTCCCCACGAAGTAGTTCACGCGGCCGGCGCGCGGCTCCTCGGCAACTGCTTCCGGCTTCCGCGCCGCGCCCGGAGGAAGAACGCCGCGCAGATGGCCGTGAGGAATAGCGCCTCCAGCACACCGAGGTCATAACGGGGGCCGTCCGGATACGCCACCGTGAGCCAGTTGGGCCCGGCGGCCAAGCGGCCCGGATGATCGTGCGTCACCGAGTAGCCGAGGCGCCCCCACCACAGGCCTTAGGGAAAGGCAAAGCCCAACGCATCGAAGTAACGCCAGCGCTCCTGGGCGCCGGCGCGGCGCAGGGCGAGACAGCCGAGCGCGCCCGCCAGTCCGCCGAACAATCCGCCAAACGAAGAGATGCCGGGCCAGGAACGGACGAAAGGCCATGTCGCGAGCCACAGCTCCGGACGGTAGAGAAACTTAAACGCCACCGCGCCGGTAAAACCCGCCACCACCGCCATCAAGCTGAACTCGCCGGCCCACGCCGCGCGAATTCCCCACCGGCGCGCGCGGCCCAGCAGGATGAGGTGCGCCACCAGCACGCCGATGCTCACCAGCAGCGCAAACGGGGACACGGCCCAGCGGCCCAAAATCAGTGGCGGAAACGTAACGTACCGGATCATGGCGCGTCCATCACAACAGGACACTTCCCTCTGAGGCGGATGTTACCCTGATTCATATGCGTTTTTTCTCTGTCGCAGTTGGCGCGCTGGCATTCACGATGGCCGCCGCGCGGATGGATGCGGCCGGTGAACTTTCCAATCGCCGCGCACCCGGTTTTTCGCTCCCAGACTCCAACATCAATTATCACGACTTGGCGGACTACCGGGGCAAGATCGTGCTGCTCGACCTCATCAAGACGTCCTGCCCCGTCTGCAACTCCTCGCACAAGATTCTGGAGACGGTCCGGCAGAAGTACCCCGATAAGGTGACCATCATCACGATCGTGCCGGCCATGGAAGACAACACGGGTACCGTTCTGCAGTTCGTCAAGAGTAACTCGGTGAAGACGCCGATGCTGTTCGATTGCGGGCAGGTGATGGCGTCGTACCTGAAGCTGACGCCCAAGAAGTCCAACATCGGTTTGCCGCATCTATTTTTGATCGACGCCAATGGCATGATTCGCAATGATTGGGAGTACGTCGGCGGCGGAGCCACGTCGGTGTTTGAAGCGCTGTGGCCGCTGCTGAAAGAAGTGGAGATGCTGATCAACCAGCAGTCCGGCCCGGTGGCGCCGCCGAAGAAGTAGCCACGGCAGCTGAAACGAAACTGCCGCCCGGTGTAGAGCCGGGCGGCAGTTTGTTTTGAGCGGTTGCGTTAGCGGGCCTTCAACAGGTCGCGAATCTCACCCAGGAGCTTTTCGCTTTCGGGCGGCGGCGCGGGAGCCGGCGGCGGTTCGGCCTTCTTCGCGGCATTCATCGCCTTCACCAGCATGAACATGACAAAGGCGATGATCAGGAAGTTGATGACCGAGTTCAACCAGGAGCCGTAGGCCACCACCGGAGCGCCGGCCTTCTTGGCCGCATCCAGCGAAGCAAACTCCGCGCCAGCTCTCAGATTGACGAAGAGGTCCTTGAAGTCCATGCCCCCGGTCGCCGAACCGACCGCCGGCATGATCACATCAGCCACCAGACCATCCACGCTTGTATTTGTTTACCAGGTTGAGCGGCGTAGCAACTGCTGAACGTCGCCGACCAGCGGATAGACAAAGATGTCCTTGACCGGCTCCTTGCGAAGATTGAGGCGATCCATGCGGCCTCGCCCG
>VFZP01000026.1 GCA_016871115.1 Acidobacteriota bacterium | reverse complement strand
CTGGCGCACAAGGGGCCGCTGCCGGTAGACGTCTACACGCCGATTCCCTACATCATCCCGGCGCAGATGTTCGCCGCGTCGCTGGCCAGGGAAAAGGGGCTGAACCCGGATCAGCCGCGCGGGTTGGCGAAGGTGACGCGGACGCTGTAGGGTTGGCCCGCTCCAATAGCGCTATCGGCCGGTGAGTTGCTTAAGCTTCACCACGGGGTTGCTGTCGTTGCGCACCTTCACCGTTTCGCCGCTGCCGGCCTTCACGATGCTTTGGCGTTCGCGCGTCAGTTCCATCTCGCCGTTGCGCAGCGTGCCGGTGAACTTGAATCGCGAATCGTTGATCTCGTTGCCGCGCTGTTCGGAGGCGATTACGTCAAACTCGACGCGTTCGCCGTCGCGCTTGCCGCTGACGATTTTGAAGCTGCCGTAGTCGCCGTACATCTTGCCCGAGATTTCGCCGTCCGCACCTTGCACGAGGCGGAATGCGATGTCGGTGAACGTGTTGTTGCGCCCGGGGAGTTGGCCGGTCCACACGCCGGTGATGTCCGAGGCACAAACCGAAACGCCGCAAGCGAGCAGAAGTAACAGCCGCTTCATCGCCTAGCCCTTCATCAACCCGGCCAGCGGACCCGTGCTGTCGGCAAAGCGCTCCATCGGCGCGCCGAAAGCGTCCAGCATGGAGACATAGAGGTTCGAGAGAGGACTGTCCTCGGCGTACACCAGGTGCCGCCCCGCGTCGATGCGCCCGCCGCCGCGCCCTCCCAGCACCAGCGGCAGATTGTGGGGGCTGTGGCGATTGCCGTCGCTGAGCGCCGAGGCAAACAGGATCAGGGAATTGTCGAGCACCGTGCCTTCACCCTCGCGCATGCTCTTCAGCTTGCGCAGCAGATAGGCGTACTGCTCAACGTGCCAGCGGCTGATGATCGCATACTGGCGAAGCTTATCCGGATCCTTTTGATGGTGCGAAACCTCGTGGTGGCTGGAGTTCACACCGTCGACAAAACGGAAGCTGATATCGCTCACGGAATTGCCGAACATGAAGGTGGCCACGCGCGTGGTGTCGGCTTGAAACGCCACGGCGATCATGTCCATCATCAGGCGCACGTGTTCGGCGTGGCCGTTCGGACGGTCCGTGGGGGCGGCACCGGCTTTCATCGCCGCCCGCGGCTTCCAGGGCGCGGAGGATGCACTGGCCGCGCGATCCGCGCGTTCTTCGAGCGAACGCATCACCGAGAGATATTCATCAATGCGGTGGCGGTCCTGCGTGCCGACTTGCCCGCGCAGCCGGCTCGCGTCTTCCAGCACACGATCGAGCAGCAGCCCGTCCAGCTTGGCCGCGCCGGCATCCTGACCTGACGTGGCGCGATAGAGCCGCTCATACACCGAGCGCGGATTCAACTCACGCGCGAGTGGCGTGGTAGGGCTGGACCAGGCGATGTGCGAACCGTAGATACGCGTATAGCCCACCACCGCGTCCACACCGATGGCCACAGGCGACACGCCGAGCTCAAGCGACGGAATGGGCGTCAGCGCGGCGGACTTGCGCGCGGCGACCTGGTCAACCGAAATGCCGTTGGCAATGTCGGCGCCTGGCGTTTTCTTGATGGTCCGGCAGGTGAGAATCGCCGCTTCCTTGACGTAGTGGCCGTCGCCGCCTTTGGTGGCTTCATTCCACAGGTTCGACATCACCACAATGTCGTTCTTCACGTCAGCGAGCGGCGCGAGCGTGGGAGACAGCGCAAAGTTGCGGCCGCTGCCGATGGGCGTCCACGCGTTGACGTTCACGCCGTTGGGCAAGTAGAGCGCTGCCATGCGCACAGGAGGGCGGCCACGGCCCGCTGCGCCAGGCATGCGCGCCGCCGGGGCGGGCGCGGCCATGCCTTCCAGCCACGGCAACCCAAGCGAAACACCCAAGCCGCGTAATGCGTTGCGGCGAGAAATCATGGCGTTACTTCTCCTTCTGCGTTGATGGCGGCGCCTGCTGGCGGAACGGCACGCTCAAAACGATCTCTTCCAGCAGCGTCTGGGAACTATAGTTATGCTCTCTCACGCGCGTGACGATCGCATCCACGGTGCAGGAGTCGGCGAGCGTGAGCCCGCGGCCCAGGGCGAAGCCCAGTAGCTTGGACGTGAGGTTCCGCGTGAATGCATCGCGGCGGGCGAGTAACGCGGCCTTCAGCTCTTGCGGACCATCGATGCGCGTGCCGTCGGCCATCTCGGCTTTCGCGTCTACCGGTTGGCCGCCGTCGGTATCGCGCCAGCGGCCCATCACGTCGTAGTTTTCGAGCGCAAAGCCGATGGGGTCAATGCGCGAGTGGCACGAGGCGCATTGCGGGTTGGTGCGGTGCAGTTCCAGGCGCGCGCGGACGGATTTGGGCGTCGCGCCTTCCTTGGTTTCTTCCAGCGGCGGCACGTTGGGCGGCGGCGGAGGCGGCGGCGTGCCCAGAATGTTCTCGAGGATAAACGCGCCGCGCAATACCGGGCTGGTGCGGTGCGGATGCGAGGAAACGGTCAGCAAGGCGGGCATGCCCAACAACCCGCCGCGGCGGCTGCCTTCGGGCAGTTCGGTCCACTGCGGCTGCTGGCGCTGGTTGGCGTTGAGCGGCAATTTGAGGCCGAGATGCTTCTCCAGATTGTTGGTGCCGATCGTGTGTTTGGAGTCGAGCAGGTCGAGAATCGGGCGGTCGCGAATCAGGATTTCGCGAAAGAACAGAATGGGCTGAAAGCGAATATCCGAGCGCAGGTCTTCGTCGGCAGCCCAGGTGGGATAAAGCTTCGCGTCGGGCGCCTTGTTGCCGGCGAGTTCACGGGTGTGCAGCCACTGTTCAACGAAGCGTTGGGCAAACACGAGCGACCGATCGTTGCGCAGCATCCGGCCGGTGAGCTCGCGCAGCACCGCCGGTTCCTGCAGTTTGCCGTCGGCGGCGAGATCGAACAACAACTCATCGGGCATGCTGCCCCACAGGAAATACGACAGGCGCGAGGCAAGCGCAAACTGATCGGCGGGCCGCGCGGCGGGGCCGGGGTTCGGCGGCTCAGAGAGATACAGGAACATCGGCGAGACCAATACGCCGCGGAGCGCAAAGAAAATCGCGCCTTCAAACGTCTGCCCGCGCTGGCGTGCGGCCGCAAACAGGCTGAGGTACGGGTCGAGATCCGCGCCGGTAATGGGGCGGCGAAACGCGCGCGGCAGGAAGGCGGCAAGGATTTGGCGTGCGGCGGCGTCGGGCGTGAGGTCCGGACCAGGCTGAGCGATGAGCACACGCGCGCGGGGCTTGAAATCCTTGGCCGCGAACTCGGTCACCATCTTCGCCAGTTCCAGATACTTTTCTGAATGGAGCGGTGAAAGAAACAACGTCTCGGCGGCGTTATCGAAGCCCTCGCCGCCGGCGCCTTCGGCGGGCAGGAGGTTGCCGATATCGATATGGAGCTCAAAGAGGTCGCGAATCGTCGACGCGTACTCGTCACGGTTGAGGCGGCGAATCATCGCGGGCCCGGGCACCGGACCGTCCGCGCAGGCCTTGCGGCGCACCGCGCCTTCAACCCAGTTGAGAAGCTTTTCGCGTTCGTCCAACGTGGGTGCCGGCGCGTTCTTCGGCGGCATCTCAAACTCGCGGACGCGCGCGGCAAGCCGCACCCAGCGCCGGGCTTCGGTGCGCAAACTTTCGGGGCTGGCCACGGAGTCCAGCCGGAAGCCGCCCACCGCGTTCTTGGCGGAATGGCAGGCGATGCAGTACTTATTGAGCGAAGTCTGGGCTGCCGTGAACTCAGCCGTTTCACGAGTTTGGGCAATACCCGAAAACGCCAGGAGCACGGCAGCCAGACACCCCACGGTTTTGAGGGGGAACTGCATGGCTTCATTCTATAGGAATCGCGGCGGCTGGAAACTGGTGTAATCGAATAACGTGTTGCTGAATCGCCGATCTGTACTGGCCTCGCTTTAGGCTGCTGCGTTTGCGCAAGAACAGCAGCCGCCGCCGGATCTGGCGAATCTCTTCCCCGCGCTCGAAGCACACAGCCGCGCGCAGCGCCACACGCTCAGTTTTCTCGACGCGCGCTGGAACAAGCTCGAAGCCTGGAAGAAGTCCGCGCGGCCCCGGTTTCTGGAGCTGCTGCGCTACCAGCCCGTGGCCGTGCCTCTCGCGGGCAGCAAGGTGGAGTCGAGCGAACTGCGCAACGGGTTCAGGCTGGAGCGCGTCACGATTGCCGCCACGGCGGAGTATTCGATCCCCGGCTGGTTTCTAATTCCCGAACGGCCGCGCGCGGGCAACTCCGGCGTGCTGGCCATTCACTGCCACAGCGGGCGCTATACGTGGGGGCACGAGAAGATCCTTTCGCACCCGGATGATTCTGTCTGGCTCACTGAGTTTCGCCAGCGCACCTGCGGCGGCCGCGCGTATGCCGAGGAACTCGCGCGCCGCGGCTTTGCCGTGCTCGTCACCGATGGTTTTTACTTCGGCTGGCGGCGGCTGAAGGTGGAGGATCTCGATCCTGCCACCGCGCCCGGCCAGATGCGCGCGAAGCTGAATGATCTGGCGGCGGTGCCGCGCGGAACGCGCGAGTGGATGATGGCGGTGGATTCGTTGTGCAGTGATTACGAGCATCTCACCGCCAAGTCCATCTTCACCGCCGGCGCCACTTGGCCGGGCCTGCTGGCGTGGGATGACCGCCGCGCGATTGACTATCTGGCTTCGCGCCTGGAATTGAATCGCGACCGCATCGGGTGCATGGGGCTTTCAATCGGCGGGCTGCGCACAGCGTATCTGATCGGCTCCGATCCACGCGTGAGAGCGGCCTGCGTGATAGGGTGAATGACCGAGTTCCCCGCGCAGATCCGCAACTACTTGCGCAACCACACTTGGATGGTCTACCTGCCCGGGTTGTTCAACGCAATGGACCTCGCCGATGTCGCGGCGCTCCACGCCCCCGGCGCCTTGTTGGTGCAGCAGTGCAAGCAGGACGCGCTGCTTCCGCTCCGCGATGCAGGACGAAGCCTTTGCGTGGCTCGAAAAGTGGTTATAGCCAGCCGTAGCTGAGCCCGGCGCGCGCTTCGAGTTCGAGGAGTCGGTTGTACTTCGCCAGCCGTTCAGACCGCGTGATGGACCCCACCTTGATCTGCCCCGCGCCGGCAGCTGTCGCGAGGTCGGCGAGGAACGAATCCTCCGTCTCGCCAGACCGCGCCGAGATCACCGCGCGCCACCCTGCCGCGCGTGCCAGACCCACCACTTCAAACGTCTCCGTTAGCGTGCCGATCTGGTTCATCTTCACCAGCACCGCATTGGCGGCGTGGCCGGCAATGCCGCGGCGCACGCGCGCGGGGTTGGTGGTGAAGAAGTCGTCGCCCACCAGTTGCACGCGCCCGCCCAGCCGCGCGGTCAGCGTCTGCCAGCCCGCCCAGTCGTCTTCAAACAGCCCGTCCTCAATCGAGATCACCGGGAAGCGTGCGCACCAGCGCTCCAGCAGATCCACCATCTCCGCGGATGTGAGCGTGCGGCCCTCGCTCTTCAGTTCGTAACGCCCCGCGCCGCTGTAGAAGTGCGAAGACGCGACGTCGATGGCGATCGACACCTCCGCGCCCGGCTTGTATCCCGCGCGTTCGATGGCCTGCGTGAGCAGTTCGAGCGCGGTTTCGTTGGAAGGCAGCGGCGGACCCCAGCCGCCTTCATCGGCCACACCCGTCATGCGATAGCCGCGCGCTTCGGCGAGTTCACGCGCGGCGGCGTGGATCATTACAATCGCGCGCAATGCTTCGGAGTACGCGGCAATACCGTTCGGCAGCGCGAGAAAATCCTGGAACTCCACGTTCCCGCCCGCATGCAGCCCGCCGGAGAAGATGTTCACCATGGGCACCGGCAGCCGCGCCGGGCGTCCCGCGGCGAGGTGCTGCCACAGCGGAATGCCGCGCGCAATGGCCGCGGCGCGGGCCACGGCGCAGGAGACTCCCAGGATGGCGTTCGCACCAAGGCGCGATTTATCGGGCGTTGCGTCGAGCGCAATCATGCGGCCGTCAACCGCAGCCTGGTCTGCCGCGTCCATACCCGCCAGAGCGGGCGCGATGATCTCGGCCACATGCGCCGCCGCCCGCCGCGTGCCCTTGCCCCCGTAACGCCCGGCGTCGCCATCCCGCAACTCCACCGCTTCATGCGTCCCGGTGGACGCGCCGGACGGCACCTGCGCCTGCGCCATGACGCCGCCCGCGAGCCGCGCTTCCACGGCGACAGTGGGCCGTCCGCGCGAGTCCAGAATTTCCCAGCCCGTGAGTGCCTCGATTTGCAGCGCGTTTGCCATGAAGGAGTTCATTTTCGCATTGCGGCGGGCGGGGCCTGCCGCCGATATCGCGCGGCGCACTGGGCTAGGCTTGAAAACACCACCTATGGAATCGCTTCCTGTCTGGGCGCGCCAGCTCACCGAGAAATACTACTCGGGCGCTTTCTCGATGTTCATTCTGCACGGCAACATTCATGACCTGGTGCCGCACGACTCGGGTCAGCCGATGTCGCGCGACGTCAAACGCGTGTTTGCGCTGCCGCCGGGCAAATACCTCGAATCCGCCATGTTCGGCCCGCGTGAGATTGTGCTGTCCTATGACCGCGGCGGCGGCATCACTTTCGCCACGCCCGACGTGCAGGGGAACTTCGCCAACGCCCTGCGCGGGTATGACTCGTTTCACGGCACCAACTTCGCGCAAGCGCTACCGCGCAATCCGGACGGCGTGCTGAATATTCTCGACAACTATCTGCGCCTCCGCGTACACGACGGCAAAAAGATTGCCATCATCATCAACTACGCCGAAACCATCGCGCCCGCGGGCGACACCGGCGGCATGAATGCGGATGACCGCAACGCCGCCGTGATCCTCTAGCGCTGGGCGCACAGCCCACATTTCCTAAAAGCGGACGTGACGATAGTGCTGGTGACGGAAAGCGCGATTGAGTTGAATCAGGACCTCGTGCAGCACCCCGGAGTGGCGAGCATCGCCATCCCGCTGCCGGACCGTGACGAGCGCGCCGCGTTTATCACCGCGCAACTTGAAGAATCGCCGCTCTCGTCCGGTTCAGACGTGACGGCCGAAGCGCTCGCCGGGCTCACCAGCGGCCCCAAGCGCATCCAGCTCCAAAGCCTGCTGCTGCACGCCGCACGCAATCGCAAGCCGCTCACGGTGAAGTACCTGTCGGCGCGCAAGAAGGAAATGATCGAGGCCGAAGCGACCGGGATGCTAGAGTTTGTCGAAGGCAAGTACAACCTGACGATGGTAGCGGGTTCGGCGGCGGCGAAGCAGGAGCTGCAGGACGCGGCGGCGCTGATTAAGCAGGGCCGCACCGATTCGCTGCCGATGGGTTATGTAATTGCGGGTCCGGTGGGCTCGGGCAAGACGTTCCTGACGACGTGTTTCGCGGGTGACGTGGGCATCCCCACCGTGATCCTCAAGAATTTCCGCTCGATGTGGCAAGGGCAGACCGAAGGGAACCTGGAACGGCTCCTTGCGCTCTTGAAAGCCATGAGCCCGATCGTGGTGATTGTGGATGAGGCCGACGCGCAACTCGGCGACCGGTCTTCTTCCGGCGACTCCGGCATGGACAATCGCGTGTTTGAGCAGATCGCGCAGCTCATGGGCAACATCGAACGGGGCGGCAAGGTACTGTGGTTCCTACTCACGTGCCGCCCCGATCTGCTGCCGGTGGACTTGAAGCGCCAGGGCCGCGCCGAAGAGCATTTGGCGCTGTTCTATCCCGAGTCCGACGAAGATCGCCTGGCGATGTTCCGCGCCATGCAGAAGAAGACGCCTACGAAGTTCGATCCGCCGGAACCCTCCGAGAAGCTCTTCGTGGACCACGCGAGCCGCTTGTCGGGCGCTGATATCGAGGCGATCCGGGTGCGTTCGAAAATGCGCGCGCAATTGGGTGGACGCGCGACGCCCGATGCCGAAGATCTTCGTCTGGTGATTGAGGACTTCATCCCCGCGTCCTACCCCGCCGAGATTGAGTTGCAGAACCTGGTGGCTGTCCTCGAATGCACCAGCAAGAGCCTGTTGCCGGACCGCTACCGCCGCGCCGACCGCGCCGGGATCGCCGCCAAAGTGCAGCAGTTAAAAATGCTGCTGGGAGACTAGAACCTTGTTTCGATGGCTGGCCTTGCTGACCGCGGGCGCGGCGTTCGCCGCCGGGCCGCTGACGATTCCGTTGTACCCGGACCGCGCATTCGCGGGCGACGAAAAGGTGGAAGAGCGCGGCCAGGCCGGCGTCCCGGGACCGGGCTTTCTCCGGCGCCATCCGCCCGGACGTCACCGTGTATCTGCCGGACCTCGGCAAGACCACGGGCACGGCGATTGTGATTGCGCCGGGCGGCGGCTACGCGCGTCTGGCGATCGACAAAGAAGGCCACGACATCGCGCGGTGGCTGGCTTCGCGCGGCATCGCGGGCATTGTGCTCAAGTACCGCTTGCCGCTGGTGGATGACCCCAACTTGCCGGCGATGTGGCGCGAAGCCCAGCGGGACGCGGGCGGGGCGCGCGAGATTTCGGCGGTGCCGATTGAGGACGCCCGCGCGGCGATGCGCCTCGTGCGTTCGCGCGCGGCGGAGTGGAAGTTGAAGCCCGAAGCCATCGGCATGATGGGCTTTTCCGCCGGGGGTATGCTTTCCGTGCTGATGGGCGGCGAGCCGGATGCCGCTATGCGCCACAACTTTCTGGCGCTGTTCTACCCCGCCGTGCCAAGCGCGGCGCCCATGCCCGAACCGATGCCGGTATTCATCGCGCAGGCAGACGACGATCCGCTGGTGCAGCCCGAGGGGCTGATGAGTTACTACACAGCACTGAAGGCGGCCAAACATCCGGTGGAGATGCATATCTACAACGCGGGCGGGCACGGATTCGGGATGCGCTCCACGGGCAAGACGTCGGCATCGTGGCCGCTGAATTTTGAGGACTGGCTGGCCGAGCGGGGATTGGCTGGACGGTAATGTTCTGGTTCGTGCGCAGCGGCAAGGCCGCAATTGTAAGAAAGCATCGCTAGGGCACCTGCAAAAGCCATGACGGAGGCTTTGGGCGCGCTGCGGCCGCGGTGCCGTCTGGCGCGGGGAGGAATTTGCGGGCCTGCCAGGCGGCGAGCGCGAAGGCCATGATCAGGTCGTCCGAGGTGGTGGAGGTGTAGCGCTCGCTCATTGCCATTGGCGGAGGTCTTCACGCGGTAGGCTTCCATTTCCTCGCGGAGTTCCTTGAGGCCGTGCAGCGCGGCGTCGAACCGCATGACCTCGGAGCCGAGGATCAGGGTGGCGGACTGAATGAGATCGCGCTTGGGGATGCGCTGGATGTGATTCGAGTAACTCTGGTGGCCGCCGCTGGTGATGGCGATGGGCAGCAGGTGAACACCGAGATCGTGCTTGCGGAGGATGTCGAGGAACGGTTGGCCGACGCCGGTGGCATCGACGAGTAAGGTGATGTCGCGCGTGCCGCCGGCGAGGAGCGCCAGTGTGTTCTTGAGACGCCGGGCGGTGTCGTCGTAACTCAGTTGGAGCGGGAAACGTTCGAGGCGGATGAGGTTGAACTGCGTCTTTTGGATGATTTCGAAGGTGAGGGCGTTGCGGCGATCGGTACGAATTTCGAGGCGTTCGATGACGGCGACGTCGGAGTGGGAGGAGCGCTGACGGAGGTCGAAGCCGACGTATTTGGGCGCGCCGGCGTGGCCGATGGGGCTGGAGTGAGTTGGGGTGACGTAGGTGTCGATGTAGCGGGTTTCGACGTTGGGGGCGGGTGCTGGCGGCGGTGGTGGCTGTGGCGGCGTGGTGTTTTGCTGCTGCGGGTTGAGCTTTTCGACGTGGAAGGCGGACTCGCCGGTGGTGGCGCCGAAGTCGCAGAGATACTCACGGTTAAAGACGGCGGGGCCGGGGAGGCGGCGTTCTTCGTCGAGGAAGTCCTGGGAGATACGGGGGCATTCGGTGGCGGGGACGGAGAAGGCGGTCCAGCGGTCTGAGGTGAAGGACTCGTGGAAGAAGCCGCGGCGGCCGTTGGGGGTGGAGAGGAGCCAGACGGCGGCGTTGGGCTGGGTGGCGAGCATGGGGCGGAAGGCGTGATAGAGCGCGTCGGGGGTGTAAGCGGCTTCGTCGATGACGAGGAGCGAGACGGCGGAGAGGCCGCGCGAGGAGTCCGACGCGCCGGAGGTGGCGATGATCTGCGCGCCGTTGGGGAGGAGAATGGACTCGGGTTGGCGCGCGACGCGGCGGCGGGGGAGGCCGAGGGAGCGGGTGACGAAGGCGGCGATCTTTTCGAGTAAGTTAACGGATTGTTTGAGAGTGCGGGAGGCGATGAGGGTGAGTGAGTTGGGGTGAGTCAGTGCGTGGTGCAGGGCTTTGATGGCGGCGGTGGTGGATTTGCCCCACTGGCGCGAGCAACAGATGGCGATGCGGCGGGAGGGGGAGGCGAGGATTTCGAGTTGCTTGGGGTCGGCGGGGAAGGTTAGGGCTTGGGTGGCGAAGTCCGTGGCGGCGGCGGGGATTTCGGGCATGCTGACAGCGGGGGGGCGGCGGGCGGAGGTGACGCTACGCGACGGGCTTTTGAGGCTGGGGCTAGTGGGGTTTGGCCTTCGCGTATGCTGCGCACGCACGCAGGCGCGGTTGGGTCGCCGTGCGGCTCGACGGTGCTCACCGGCAGGGCACGGCGTGGAAGGCGCATCCCAAACAGACGGTGGATCTGGCGCTGGTGCAACTTGCCGAGCCGGCCACCGAACCTCCAGCTGTTGAGGTCCGGTGTTTCCTGCGACATTCCGACGCCCAGCACATGGGCCGAATCGGGGAACAAATCCTGAACTGAAGCCTCCCTGCGAGCTTCGGAGAGAGGTTGGCGTCAAACAGCAGCTTCGATTCAAACGGATTGCCGCGCGCGGCCAGACTGGGCGGCATAGGCGTAGACGGCGGGGAAGTCGGCGCGCTCCAGGTAGGTGTAGTCAGCGAGGATCTCGTCTTCGCTCATGCCGGCGGCGAGCATATCGAGGGCGTCCCATACAGTGATGCGCGGGCCGCGAATGCAGGGTTGGCCGGAGCGCTGGCCCGGCGCCGTAGTGATGCGCGAGAGGTTTGCTTTGCTCGACGGCCGGCATGATCCTGCCTCGGCGTGGCCGAGGTGTTTCCCAGCGGCTGAGTACGGGTTGGGTGAAGTCAAGGAAAAAGGAAGAAAGAATCCGGGAAGTTATCCCCGGACCAATCGAAACCCGATAACGCCGTCCCTAAAATCGGGTCCGCCCCGGAACCGATACGCCGCCCGAAGCCACCTCGCAACGCTATCGAACGAGCCGCCCCGCACGGATGGTTCTGCTGTCCGCTCCCATCCGTTTCCAGCCATATCCAACAGGCCTTCTGGCGTTTGGCCTTTGGGGAACAAGCCCACCGGTGATGGGTGCCCCACATTGCCGGCCCTCTTTGCGCCCGACAGGACATGCCTGCACGTCAGTAGCAGCGTAGGCGCGATCAAGACTCCCTTGCCTTTATAGGCACCTTGGTAGTAGATCGCGCCCAGGTAACTTGGCGGTGCGGGTCGTAAGCGGGCCATCTCAATGTTCTATCATCGCTGGCCGCCAACTCGGTTGACATCCCAAAAAAATATTTCTTCTCCCTTCTCCTCAATGACATACGGGTTTTCTCGATGCCGCCCCCATTGGCCGGTCCAGCGTCGCGAAACCACCGAAGCCCAGCGCGCCGCCACCCGCGCCAACGGCGCCAAGTCCCGCGGCCCCGTCACTCCCGAAGGCAAGGCCCGCAGCTCCCGCAACGCCTGCCGCCACGGACTCTCGAACCCGCACCTCGCCGCCGAGCTCACCTGCCTCTACGTCGAAAACCGCGCCGAGTTCGTCGTCATCCACGAGGCCCTCGCCGACGAGTTCGAGCCCGCCACCGCCTCCGAAGCGCTCCTCGTCGAAGAGATGGCTGTCTGCCGCTGGTGTCTCCTCCGCGCCTGGTCCATGGAGCGCGCCCTCGTCGACGAAGAGAGGGCGGGCATGCACAACGAAATCGAACTCTGCCGCACCAACGTCGATGGCGCACTCCGCGCCGCCGCCGGCGTTCGCCAACTCGCGCTCAACCACGCCGGCACCCTCGCGTTCCTCGAACGCTACGAAACGCGCCTCTCGCGCCAATTCGACCGCGCCCTCCGCCGCCTCGGCGACCTCCGCGCTCACCCCACTGAAAATTTTGTGAGAAATGAACGCGAGCCCGACGAGCCAACGCAAGAGGAGAAACCCAATGACCACAGCAGCAACCAATCCATGGACGCGGAGCAGCCCGTTTCTGCCCCATTGCCAACCGCGGTACGTCCACCTGAACAACCCGGAAAACGTGATGCAAACGAACCCGAGCGCGGCCCCATCACCGCACCCGGCAGCGCTGCCCATCCTGCACCAACTGATCACGACGCTCTTCCACGCGGCCCCGCCGGCGCTCCACTCGCAGATCCACCAGATTCTCCGCTACCTCGGTAAATCCGCGTGAATCATCGAAAATCTCATCACCGTACGGGTTCCGCGCCCCGCGCGTAACATAATAGGAACAGCATGCGCCCTCTCCCATGGATGCGACCACCCCGTCTCTGCGCCACCCTTGTCTTCACCGCAGCCACCACCACCCTGTCCGCCGCACCGCCACCGCAGACGGCCGCCTCGGAAACCAAGGCCGCCTTTGACCGCACCGTCCGCCCGCTCCTCGAAAAATCCTGCTCCGGCTGCCATAGCGACCGCATGGCCTCCGGCTCACTGAACCTCGCCCCCTACGCGAGCTTCAGCTCCATCACCGAATCCCGCGACGGCTGGGAGCGCATCCTCCACAAAGTCCAGACCGGCGAGATGCCGCCCAAAGGCATCCCGCGCCCCGCCGAAGCCGACGTCGCCGCGATGCGCAAGCTCATCACCGGCGAATTTGAAAAGGCCGACAAACTCGTCAAGCCCGACCCGGGCCGCGTCACCGCTCGCCGCCTCAACCGGTACGAGTACACCAACACCGTCCGCGACCTGCTCGCCGTCAACTTCCGCGCCGACCGCGACTTCCCCACCGACGACTCCGGCCACGGCTTTGACAACATCGGCGACGTCCTCACCGTCTCGCCCATATTGACGGAAAAGTACATGCGCGCGGCCGAGCGCATCGCCTCGCAGGCCATCGGCGGCAACCCGCTGCCCAAAAAGCCCGTCGACGCCGAGTATCACTCCAAAGACAAGAACATCCTCCGCATCGATCGCTCCACCATCCAGGCCGAACATCGCCTCGAGTGGGACGGCGAGTACACCGTCCGCATCGGCATGCCCGGCGAACGCGCCAAAGACGCCGCGCCCGTTCAACTCGGCTTCTGGATGGACGGCAAGCTCCTTCACCAGCAAACCGTCGAAACCAAGCCGTCCGGCCTCGTCTACTTCAACCCGTACTCGGAGGCCGAGTTCAAGCTCGTCCTCCCCGAAGGCGACCACACCTTCCGCGCCGGCTTCATCCGCGACCAGTTCGTAAAAACGCTCGACGACAAGTCGGCGTACAGCGACAAGAAGAATAAGTTCCTCAACATGATCAAGTTCATCGGGCCCTTCCCGGCCGCGCGGATCGACAAGGAAAGCCGCAAGCGCATCCTGATCTGCGACCCCGCCACCGGCGATGCCTGTGTGGACAAGATCCTCTCGAACCTCGCGCGCCGCGCCTATCGCCGCCCGGTGACGCGCGCCGAAGTGGCCTCGCTCAAGCGCTTCGTCGCGCTCGCCAAGACCGAAGGCCGATCGCCTGAACAGGGCATCCAACTTGCCCTCCAGGCCATGCTCGTCTCGCCGCACTTCCTGTTCCGCATCGAGCGCGACCTTTATCCGAACGACCCGGCGCGCAGCTACAAGATCAACTCGCTCGAGCTCGCCTCGCGCCTCAGTAGCTTCCTGTGGAGTTCGATGCCAGATGAGGAACTCCTCACCCTCGCCGAATCCGGCAAGCTGGTACAGCAGCCGGTGATGGACGCACAGATCAAGCGTATGCTGGCCGATGACCGGTCCGCTGCGTTCGCGGCCCACTTTGCCGGGCAGTGGCTCGAAACCCGTAACCTTGACAGCGTCAAGCCGGACCCGGGGAAGTTCCCCGAGTGGGGTCCGGAACTGCGCGATGCGATGAAGGCCGAAACGCGCATCTTCTTTGAACATATGCTTAAAGACAACCGCCCGATGGCGGAGTTCATTGATTCGAGTTACATCTTCCTCAACGAGCGCTTGGCCAAACACTACGGAATCGACGGCGTAACGGGCGGGGACTTCCGTCGCGTTGATCTCGCTACGAATCAGCGCGGCGGAGTTCTTGGACAAGCCGCTGTACTTACTGTGTCGAGTTACCCTACGCGCACCTCGCCGGTCATCCGGGGTAAGTACGTGTTGCAGAATGTGCTGGGCGCGCCGCCCCCCGCGCCGCCGCCGGACGTTCCGCCGCTCGACGAAGCGCAGGTGGGCGAAGCCGTATCGCTCCGCCAGGGCATGGAAAAGCACCGTTCGAACGCCGTGTGCGCGTCGTGCCACCAGCGCATGGATACGCTCGGCTTCGGGCTTGAAAACTACGACGCCATCGGCCGCTGGCGCACCAAGGACGGCAAATTCGACATCGATGTCAGCGGCGCGTTCCCCAACGGTAAGAGCTTCAGCACGCCGGCCGACATGCGCAAGCTCCTGCGCGACGATCTGCCGGAGTTCGCCCAGTGCCTCACCGAGAAAATGTTGACCTACGCCCTCGGGCGCGGCCTGGAGAGATACGATAGAAAGACAGTGGAAGAGATCAGCCGCAAGCTCGCCGAGCAAGGGTATCCGTTCCAGACGATGGTGTTTGAGATCGCCCGCAGCCTGCCCTTCCAGTGGCGGCGCGGCGAAGTTTCGAAAAAACCGGTCGACCCTAAGACCAAGGAGATTGCCCGCCGATGATTACGCGCAAAGCGCTCCCCCGCCGCATGTTTCTGCGTGGCGCCGCCGGTGCCGGTGTGGCCCTGCCGTTTCTGGAATCGATGGCGCCCGCGCTGGCCAGCGCCGCGGCCTCGAAAGCCCCGGTTCGCATGGGCTTCGTCTATGTGCCCAACGGCATGGACATCCGCAACTGGAATCTCGACTACGAAGGCCGCCTCGGCAAGATGTCGCGGATCCTGGAACCCATGACGCCGCACAAAGAAGACATGACGGTGTTCGGAAACCTGACGCATAACAACGGCCGCGCGCTGCTGGATGGCGCGGGCGACCACGGGCGCTGCTGCGCGTCCTACCTCACGGGCATTCAGCCGAAGAAGTCGTTCGTCGATATCAAGTCCGGCGTGTCGATGGATCAGATTGTGGCGAACAGCGTCGGCCAGGCCACGCGATTCCCCTCGCTCGAACTCGGCATGGAAGACGCGCGTCAGGCCGGCGATTGCGACTCGGGCTACTCCTGTGCGTACACAAACAACTTGGCGTGGCGCAGCGAAACGCAGCCGCTGCCGCCGATTCTCGATCCGCGTGCGATGTTCGAACGGCTGTTCGGCGTGGACGCCGGACTCGAACCCGCCGAGCGTGACCGCCGCAACCGCCTGCGCCGCTCGATTCTCGACTTCGTCGCCGAGGACACGAAGAAGCTCCAGGGCCAGGTGGGTCCCACCGATCGCCGCAAGCTCGATGAGTACCTGTCGTCCATCCGCGACATTGAACGCCAACTCGAACGCGCCGCCAAAGACAACGCGCAGGTGGATCCCGGCATGGCGCAGCCCTACGGCATGCCCGCCGACTTTGCCGAACACTTCAAGCTCGTTACGGACATGCTGACGGTGGCGCTGCAGACCGATCAGACGCGCGTGTTCAGCTTCCTCGTCACGCGCGAAGGCACGTCGCGTTCGTACCGCGAAATCGGCATCGCCGACGGCCATCACCCGCTCACGCACCACATGAACAAGCCGGATCTGATGGAGAAGGTTTCGCAGATCAACACCTATCACGTCAAGCAGGTGGCCGCGTGGCTGGAGAAGCTCAAGTCGATCAAGGAAGCCGACGGCTCATCACTCCTCGATAACTCGATGATCGTCTACGGCGCGGGCCTCACCGATGGCAACCGCCACAACCACGAAGACTTGCCCACGATTTTGCTGGGCCGTGCGGGCGGCGCCATCAAGCCGGGCTTCCGCCGCGTGTACCGCCGCGAAACGCCGATGTCGAACCTCTTCCTCACGATGATGGACATCATGGGCGTGAAGGGCGTCGAGCATTTTGGTGACTCGTCAGGCCGCCTCAATCTCAACCGTCTCGATCTGGCATAACCGCCATGCAGTTTTTCGGACAAGGCAAGCCGCCCGTCGGCATGCTCTACGATGCGGACTTCGGCCGCGGCGTCTCGCAGGCGCTCGCGCTGTGTCTGCTCTATGGGCTCGACGGCAAGAACGAAGCACGCGTGGTCAGCATCTCGGTGTCAAAGCCGAATCTGAGGGCCGCCGCCGCAGCCGAGGTTTTCGGGCGCTTCTATGCGGGCGCGGTCAGCGGTGCGTTCGGGGCGGTGGGACGTTTGTTGCCTATCGGGCTCGCCGATAGCGGCGCGGACCCAGCAGCGACGCCGCTCATCGAAGCCGTGCTCAAGGGCCGCGAACACGGCCTGCAGTCGATCAACGACACGGCGGAGACGTCGCCTCTGTTGCGCAACGCCCTCACCGCGCAGCATGACGGCAACACGCTCGCGGTGCTGAATGGCCCGGCCACGAACTTCGCCGCGCTGCTGGATTTGCCCGGCGCCAAGGGCTGGATCGAGCGCAAGTGCCGCATGCTGGTGGTGTCGGCCGGCGGGCTCATTCAATCGCCCGCGCAGGCCGAGGCCGCGGCGAAACTGTTCGCCGAGTGGCCCGGGTCGATTGTGTACGTGCCCGCCGAAGCGGCGGCCGGGGTGCCGTATCCTGGCGCGAGCATCGAGACCGATTTTGCATGGGCCGCCGCGCCCGGCCATCCGCTGGTGGACGCTTATCGCGCTGCGGGCACGATGTCCTACGATACTTCGTCCACCGACATGGCTGCGGTGTTGTTCGCGGTGCGCGAGGAGGACAAGCTGTTCGGTGTCTCTGAGGCTGGCACGCTTTCGGTAAGCGGCAACGAAGTGCGCTTCACGCCGGGCGCAGGCGGGCGTCATCAACAACTGCTCGCGCCGGCGGATCCGGAGAAGGTGAAGGAGGCGTTCCTTGAACTCGTCACCGCCAAGCCGGCCGTGCGCACACGCCGCTCCCGTCCGCCCGCCGCCGAAGAACCGAAGCAGTCCCCTAAGCCTCCGGCTGCCGCCGCGCCGCCGAAGCAAACGCCGTAGCATGGAGCTATGAGTGCATCGTTGACGATTGCCGGCCGCACGTTTCATTCGCGCCTGTTGGTCGGCACCGGGAAATACCGCAGCAATCAGGAGATGGCCCGTTGCCACAAGGCGTCGGGCGCGGAAGTGGTGACGGTGGCTGTGCGCCGCGTGAATCTCGATCGCCGTACCGAGTCGCTGCTCGATCACATCCCCACGGACAAATACTTCCTGCTCCCCAACACCGCCGCCTGCTACACGGCGGATGAAGCGATCCGCACGGCGCGGCTCGGCCGCGAAGTGGGGCTGTCGAATTGGGTGAAGCTCGAAGTGATCGGCGATGAAAAGACGCTATTCCCGGACAACGCCGGGCTCCTCGAAGCCACGCGCGTGCTGGCCAAGGAAGGCTTCGTGGTGCTGCCCTATACCACGGACGACCTAATCAACGCGCGACGCCTCGTCGATGCCGGCGCCGCCGCCGTGATGCCGCTCGCCGCGCCCATCGGCTCCGGCCTCGGCATCCAGAACATGACGAACCTCCGCATCCTCCGCGAGATGATCACAGAAGTGCCGCTGATTGTCGATGCGGGCGTGGGCACCGCTTCGGACGCAACGGTGGCGATGGAGCTCGGCTACGATGGCATTCTGATGAACACCGCCATCGCCGCCGCCGATGACGCGGTGAAGATGGCCGAAGC
This sequence comes from Acidobacteriota bacterium, assembly GCA_016871115.1. GTDB lineage: Bacteria > Acidobacteriota > Terriglobia > Bryobacterales > Bryobacteraceae > VFZP01. The sequence goes on along the minus strand of VFZP01000026.1, from coordinate 9,904 downwards.
AATGAAGCACGCCGTCATCGCGGGGCGCCTCGCGTTTGAGTCCGGCCGCATGCCGAAGAAGCTGTACGCAAGCGCGTCGAGCCCGATGGCGGGGATGGTGAGTTCGTAGGGGCGCCCCTCCTCCGGCCGCGGCGCCAGTACGATCACGCGCCGCGCACAACTCGATTTCCCCGCGCCTCAATCACTTACGCTCTCACTTCCCGAAAACCTTTGGTCCGGCCCGCTACACTGCAAACCGGGAAGCCATTTCCCGCCCCCAAAGCCGGCCGTCGTGCCGGCCCCACGACCGTAGCTATTGCGGTGGTGGTGGATGCGTCTTGGTCTTGCGTTTTGTGTTGGGCCAGGCCTGCTGAGGTGAACGGGCTGCTCGCCAACCCCGAAGGCTACTATCTGAACCTGCACACCACGGCGAACCCGGGTGGCGCGGTGCGCGGGCAACTGGCCGCGGCAATCACCTCGCGGCCGCGCGTGCCCTCGGCGTTGGTGCCGGTTTCTGAGCGGACGCCGGTGTTACGGTTGATCATCTCCACGCGGGCGGTGGGAACGGCGGCTTCGGGGGCGTCGAGCACGCGGCCGGAGACCACCGGGTTCTGGGCCTGGAGCGCAGCGGCGGCGAGAAGAAGCAGAGTGCGAACGGAGCGATTTGGCATGGGACCCCTTGGGTTTGATTGTAGCCCAGGGGCGAAAAAGAAGCGCGAACGGAACCCGGTCCGGCGCTACCGCCGTGAATCCAGGATCGCCGCCCGAATCCGTTGCGCGGTGTCGTTCACCAGCAATTCGATCCCTTTCTTTCCGTAAGCCACGCTGGCCCGCTCCGGATTCCCGTCGACACCCGATCCTTGGAATCCGCCACCTTTCTTGATCTTGCCCTTGCGCACGAGTTTCGGGTTGACCCCGAGCAGCAGCGCCGTGTCCTTGATCCCCGCGTGCGTGCCGATGTCCGCCTTCGTCTCGCCCTGCTTCAGAAGCCACTCGTCGAAATCGGTCTTCGAGTAGTACTCCGGAATGAAGTGGACGCGCGCGCCGGACTTCGGCCACTCATGGTTGAGCATCTCCGCGACGGCTTTCATGCCGGGCTGATTCGGTCCGCTGTCGCCGATGAACACGATATCGCGGAATCCGTGCTGGGCGAGACTCCGGGCGGTCGATTCGAGCACCTTCCGGAACACGTCGTCCGGAATCGAGATGGTACCGGCCATGCGCATGTGGCCTTCGGGAGGGTCGATTCTGCCTCCCGGGACATACGACATCACTGGAGCCACGAGTGTGTTGCCCACGTGCCGCGCGATGAGGTTCGACGTGTAGCGGATCCGGAAATTGTGCTTTCCGAGCACCATATGCGGTCCGTTCTGCTCGTTGCCGCCGGTCGGCACGATCACAGTGGTCTTGCCTGCCTTCAGCGCATCGCGGCACTCGGCCCAGGTGAGTTCCTCGAGAAACACCGTGTCGGGAACCTGCGCGATGGCAGCGCAAAGCGCGCTCATCGACAACAACGGCAACAGCTTCATGGCTTCACCTCGTACTCCTTCACGAATTCGGGCGACTCGTGGTGACCTCATCGGACGCAAAAAAGCCGCCCCCGGTGACGATGCCCTCTGCCACGGCCGCGCGCGTGGCGTGCTGCGCGTCTTCCACGCGTGCCTTCTTTCCCCTCATTTCAGGCTCGGTGGCAGCGCCCCCCTTGATGACCGCGACGCCGCCGGCGAGCTTGGCCAGCCGCTCCTGCAGTTTCTCGCGATCGTAGTCCGACGTGGTTTCGTCGATCTGCGCGCGGAGCTGCTTGATGCGGCCCTTCTGCTTGCCGCCGCCGTCGACGATGGTGGTGTTGTCTTTGTCCACCGTGACGCGCTTGGCGCGGCCGAGGTCGGCGATGGCCGTGAGCACTGAACTGCCAGTTAGTCCGACGAATCGGGCCGTGGAGTCAGGGGCAAGTAGCGGAGCCGCGTCCGCCGCGGGTCCACCGTGACCAGGGCACCTCTCGCAAGTTCTGCGGTCATCAGCTCGATGGCAGCAATAACGCTAGACGCCGCTGCTTCCGGGCTCACATCCTCAAATCGGATCTGGATGACGCTTGGTTTTGAGCCATGAGTGACCGCAAGGATCGTGCCAGAGTCCAGGTCTTGGGTGAGGATCACGCAGTCGCTTTGGCGAGTGTAGTCCATAATCTCGGGATCGGGCGCCGCCGGCCGGCCCACGCTGGACCAGTGGATCGATACGATGTTGGACTCGCAAGAACCATCACCAACGAGGCGCCAGGTTCATGTCGATGCGGATCTTCATCCGGCGGCCAGTAGCACCTCTCGGTCATCCGCACGCCACGCGGCGTAGCGGAGCGCCTGCAAAATGTCCTCGCGTTCAAGGTATGGGTAGTCGGCCGGGATCGCCTCGATGCTGTGACCGGTACCCACCATGCCAACCACCATTCCCACCGTGACGCGCATGCCCCGGATGCAAGGCTTGCCGCCCATCATGTCTGGCTGTTGCGTGATGCGGTCAAACTCGGCCATAGATGTCTCCCTGATTTCGAGGGTAGCGGGTTGGATGTCGAGCATACAACAGAGGGCAGCGAGGAATAAGATTGCACCTTGTGTCTAAAAAAAAAGGCCGCCCCCGGTAAGGGGCGGCCTCTTCATACTCAATCCCGAACTACCTGTTCTTAGTAGTCCATCCCTCCGGGCCCGCCGTGGCCGCCATGGCCACCGCCGGCTTCCGGCGCCTTCTTCTCGGGGATCTCGCAGATCATCGCTTCGGTCGTCAGCATCAGCGCTGCGATCGAGCTCGCGTTCTGCAGGGCCGAGCGCGTCACCTTGGCCGGATCGATCACGCCCGAGGCCACCAGGTCTTCGTAGACGCCAGAGGCGGCGTTGAAGCCGAAGTTGTCCTTGTTCGTGCGGATCTTTTCGGTCACGATCGCACCCTCAAAGCCCGCGTTGCCCGCGATCTGGCGAGCCGGCTCTTCGCAGGCGCGGCGGATGATGTCCACCCCGATCTGCTCGTCGCCACTCAGCTTGAGGTCCGCCAGCACCGTCGAGGCGCGAAGCAGAGCCACGCCGCCGCCGGCGACGATGCCCTCTTCCACGGCCGCGCGCGTGGCGTGCAGCGCGTCTTCGACGCGTGCCTTCTTTTCCTTCATTTCGGTCTCGGTGGCAGCGCCCACCTTGATGACCGCGACGCCGCCGGCGAGCTTCGCCAGCCGTTCCTGCAGCTTCTCACGGTCGTAGTCCGACGTGGTTTCGTCGATCTGCGCGCGGAGCTGCTTGATGCGGCCCTCGATTTCCTTCTGCTTACCCGAGCCGTCGACGATGGTGGTGTTGTCCTTGTCAACCGTGACGCGCTTGGCGCGGCCGAGGTCGCCGAGCTGCACGCCTTCCAGCTTGATGCCGGTTTCTTCGAAGATCGCCTTGCCGCCGGTGAGGATGGCAATGTCTTCGAGCATGGCCTTACGGCGGTCGCCGAAGCCCGGAGCCTTGACGGCGCAGGCGCTCAGCGTGCCGCGGAGCTTGTTCACCACGAGAGTGGCCAGCGCTTCGCCTTCCACTTCCTCAGCGATGATCAGGAGCGGCTTGCCGCCGCGGGCGATCTGCTCGAGCAGCGGCAGCAGGTCCTTCATGTTGCTGATCTTCTTTTCGTGGATCAGGATGTAGGGATCCTCGATCACGGCTTCCATGCGGTCCGGATCGGAGATGAAGTAGGGCGAGAGGTAGCCACGGTCAAACTGCATGCCGTCGACGGTCTGCAGTTCGGTGGTCATCGTCTTGGCTTCTTCCACCGTGATGACGCCGTCCTTGCCGACCTTCTTCATCGCTTCGGCGATGATGTTGCCGATGGTAGAGTCGCCGTTGGCCGAAATGGTGCCCACCTGAGCGATCATGTCGCCCGACACCGGCTTGGCCGCCCCGCGGACCTTCTCCACAACCTTCTCCACGGCGATTTCGGTGCCGCGCTTGAGGGCCATCGGGTTTGCGCCCGCGGCCACAGCCTTCACGCCTTCGCGGAAGATTGACTGCGCCAGGATCGTCGCGGTCGTGGTGCCGTCACCGGCCACGTCCGAGGTCTTGGAGGCCACTTCGCGCACCATCTGCGCGCCCATGTTCTCCAGCGGATCCTTCAGCTCGATTTCCTTGGCCACGGTCACGCCGTCCTTGGTAATCGTCGGACCGCCGAACTTCTTCTCCAGGACCACGTTCCGGCCCTTGGGTCCGAGCGTCACTTTGACCGCGTCGGCCAACTGATTCACACCGCGCAGGATCGCCTGGCGGGAACTTTCGCTATATACAATCTGCTTTGCGGGCATCTTGTTTTAAACTCCTCTTGATCTTTCTCGTCCGGCCCTGTTAGTTGAGGATCGCGAGCACTTCATCCTCGCGCAGGATGAGGTATTCCTCGCCGTCCATCTTGATCTCGTTGCCCGAGTACTTGCCGAACAGAATCTTGTCGCCGGCCTTCACGTCGAGCGCAATAATCTTGCCGTCGTCGGTTTTCTTACCTTTGCCAGCCGCCACGACCTCACCCTTTTGGGGCTTTTCTTTGGCAGAATCGGGGATGATGATGCCACTGGCAGTCTTGTCATCTTCTTCGAGCCGCTTTACGACGAGCCGGTCGTAAAGCGGGCGCAGCTTCAGCGCCATATGGGAGACCTCCTGGAAAACTTACAGCTATGCGTGTAGAATTCGTAGTTGTGGATGGGGCGCACACGATTGGGCACAGCCGCCCCGCGCACGCTTCCACCTAGGACTTTAGCACAGTTTCGCTCCGAGTGCTACAATTTCCCACGTAACACTATACAAACAAAGCAAATATTTTCCCGTTTCGGCTTGCGCCCGAAAGGCGCGGCTGGTATCTCCAGGATGGACTTCGCTCCATCATCCAGAGTCCGTTTTTCGATTGCTCAAGGAGGAATCTGCGATGTTCGACAAGTAGCAAGTAGAAGGATATTGCCGGCAAGGTTGGCGACGCGGCCGGCGATGCGTTTGACAAGGTGGAAGATGTAGCGGGCGACGCCGCCGAAGCGGTGGCCGACAAGGCTGGCGACGCGTTCGAGAAGGTAAAAGACGTAGCGGGCGATGCCGCCGAAGCGGTGGCCGACAAAGCCGGCGATGCAATCGACGGCGCCAAGGGCCTCGCAGGCGGCGCGGCTGACTTGGCCGAAGCAGCTTACGGCAAAACCAAGGCGGGCGCAGCCGACGCCATCGGCGACAAGTTGAAGTAACAGAAGTGAATCTCCCGTGCCGGTGGCTCGTCCGTCGCAAGGGCGAAACCAGGCGAGCCGCCGCTGCGTTACACTAAGAGGAGCTTTTCGGGGCTTATCCTCACAGCAGCAGTTGCCATGAAGCCGACTTTTGTCTTTTTTCCCCTCATCGTCACATCCGCGATGGCCGCCGCCACGGCTCCCAGCGCTTCTGATTTTCTCGGCCAGCTTCCGCTGCGCTTTGAAGAGAACCAAGGGCAGTGGCCCGGCGCGGTTCGTTTTGCGACGCGATTCGGCGAGCACAGCGTGAGCCTCTTCGATGGCGGCGAAGCGCGCCTGGGCGGCGGTTTGCGGCTGCGCCCGGCAGGCGCGGCGGCCTCAGAGGATCCGCGCGTCGAGCCTCTCCAAAAACTGGCCGGCGGCGCAACGTACATGTTGGGGCGCGACCGGAAAGCCTGGCGCGACAAGGTGGCAAGCTACCAGTCGGTTGCCTATCGCGGCGTGTACCCGGGTATCGATCTGCTCTATAAAGGCACGGGCCGCAAGCTGGAGTACGACTTCATCGTTGCCGCGGGCGCCGATCCGCGCATCATCGATTTTGCCTTCACCGGCGCTACGTCGCTTTCCATCGATGCAGATGGCACGCTGGTGGTGGCCACACCCGCAGGCGAGGTTCGCCAGCCGCTGCCGTTTGCCTATCAAGATTCGCCAGACGGAGTGCGCACGCAAGTGGAAGCCCGCTACCGGCTACTGGGCGGCGACCGCGTGGGGTTTGTCATGGGCAGCTACGATGCGTCGCGCGAGATGTTGATTGACCCCGTGCTGGTGGCAACGTATTTTGGCGGCGACGCGATGGACGTGGCGACAGCGGTGGCCGTGGACAGCCAGAACCAGGTGTGGGTGGCGGGCTACACTTCCTCCTCGACCCTGCCTCTTGCCGGCACGCCCTACACAGGCGCCCGCATCGGCAGCTCCGATATCTTCGTGGCGAAGTTCAACCCCAACGTCTCCGGGCAGGATTCGCTTGTCTGGTCCACCTATTTTGGCGGCGACCTCGAGGACAGAGCCACGGCGATGGTGCTTTCCTCGGATGGCTTCCTGTATCTTACCGGCAGCACCATGTCGTCCAACTTCCCGCTCGCTGGCACGCCTGCGCAGAGCTCGCTGCAAGGCGACACGGACGCGTTTGTCGTGCGCCTCAGCCGCACGCAGCAGGGTACTGACGCTCTGTGGTACTCGACGTTTTTCGGCGGCAACCAGCGCGACTTCGGCTTGGCCATCACTTTGGACGCGCAGAACCGCCCGTACATTGCCGGCTACGGTACGTCGGGTGAAGGCTTCACCTACGCCGGCGGCTCGTTTCAGCCGGCCAACCGCGGCGGCTATGACGCATTCTTTGCGCGCTTCCAGCCGGACTCGACCACGCCGCTGAGCTACTCCACCTTCATCGGCGGCACCAGCACCGACGTGGCCACCGGGATCATAGTGGACGCGCAGGGCCTCGTGCATCTCACCGGCTACACCATGTCGAGCGACTTTCCGGCTACGGCCGGCGCCTACCGCACCGAGTACGCCGGGCGTGGCGACCTCTTCTATGCGCGCGCCGATCTGTCGCGCTCGGGCCTGGACGGTCTGCGGTATGCCACCTATATCGGTGGATCCGATGCGGACCTAGCCTATGCCGCCGTAGCCGACGCCGCGGGCAACATCTACCTCGCCGGCTACACGTTTTCAAACGACCTCCCGCTGGCCGGAACGGCGATTCAAGCCACCAAGTCCGGCAGCGCCGACGGCTTCCTGATGCGCCTCAATCCCTCAGCCGCGCAGGCCAGCCAGTTGATTTCCTACGCCACCTACCTTGGCGGCAGCGGCACCGATCTGGCGTATGGCCTTGCGCTCGGCTCGGGCAACCGGCTCTCGCTCACCGGTTATACGGATTCGGCGAACTTTCCCACGCACGGCGGTGCGTTGCAGACGCGCTCGGGCGGCGCCATCGATGCGTTCCTGGCGATGGTGGACTTCTCCAATGCCGCCTCGCCCGCGCTGCTGTACTCGAGCTACTTGGGCGGCGACGCGCCGGACGTCGGCTATCACGTGGCCCCCGACACGCGCGGCAACATCTACATGGTGGGCTCCACCACGTCGCGGCGGCTGGGCACAACCGGAACCTTCCAGCCGGACCTGTCGCGTTACACCGACAGCTTCCTCGTGCGCTTCAATCTCTGCGAGAACCGCGATGCCTGCGAGGCCCAGGGTTTGACGCCCGCCGCGGCCGCCGACGGCAAGGCGCAGTTCCCCGCGCTGGCCGCCGAGGCTTGCCAGGAAGCGGGCGGCCCGTCGCTCAGCCTGTCCGGCGCCGTGTGCGCGGAGACCTCAGGCGGCGGCGTGTTGTGCACGCGCAAGGTCTGCTCGGCGGACCTGCAGCAGCAGCAAGAAGCCCGACGCGCTCCTCCGGGAGGTTGAACGGGTTTTCTGGATCATGCCCAGTCCTGCGGCTAAAACGGTCAAAGGCGGGGGGATTTGCCCGCCTGCCTTTTTGACAGAGAGAACTCGCCTAAACGCTACCGGATTGCCGCCATCGCCGGCAGCATCATGACCTGCGCCGCCGCCGACGTTTCCACCGGCCCCAGGGGTGTAAGGATGGGCCGGCCGACGCCGGATGCCGCCACGCGCCCGTGCAGTTGGTTCAGCGCCAAGCCGTAGCGCCCGCGGACGCCGGTCTTTTCAAAGATGTGCTTGAGGTGGATCTTCACCGTGCCCGGGCGGATGCCCAGCTCGCGCGCAATCTCGCGATTCTTCATCCCGGCTTCCACCAGATCGAGCACCTCCTGCTCACGGGGTGTCAGCTCGCTGCGTGAGTACGTTTCCGGACGCGGCGCGTCGCGGAATAGGGCATCTTCCATCCAATTGGCGCCCGCCGCCACGGCGCGCAGACAGCCTACCAGCGTAGCGAGGTCTGCCGATTTGCGCAGAATACCTTTGGCGCCCATTTGCAACAGGCGCCGCGCTTCGGGTTCGGTGATCGCCGAACCCCAGATGATCACTCCCGTCGTGCCGAGCGGCCCGCGGATCTCAGCGAGCCACTGTAATACGGCTTGGGCGCCGAAGGATTTGTCAACGAGCAGCAGTTCAGGCTGCTCACGGCGAAGTTGATCGCTCGCCGCGCCCAACGAATCGACCACGCCCGAGAATTCCAGGTCTTCGCAAGGCCCCAACGCGGCGCGAATCCCCTCGGCCGTGACAGGTTGCGTTTCGCAGATCACAACCCTCTTCTTGCTACCAGATGAATTCATTTCGTTTTCTTCCAGCTCCAGTCGGGAGGACTTCCACGCGTCTTTGGGGTATTTATTGAGTTGGATTATCTGATTCGTTATCAATTTTTGGCGAGCGTACAACGCGGCTAGTCATGGGCCGACGGCCTCCTACCACGACTAGTCCGATGAGCAGGGGAAAGCTCTCAACTTTTTTTCACAAACAGCCGATGAAACCTACTGAGACTGGGTTTCGGGCGCTGGCATTTAACTAGGCCATAGGTCTAGGCGCTTTTTGTGAGAGCATAGCTTGCAGGATAAGAGCATCTTGGTACTCTGCCAAGACAGGCAGGTCAACTCGGATTTGGCTGCGTACATCAGCCAGCTCATGCCGCTTGCAAAAGTTGTTGAGGTGTCTTCCTATCCGTCGCGCAAGGAAGCCTCCGAGCTGGTGGGCAAGCACCAACCGTGGTTGTGTTTTGTCGAGATCGGCAAGCAGCGCGAGGAAGCTCTGGCCGGCATGGCCGAGTTGATCGCAGCCGAACGCTCACTGCAGATTGTCTCCATTCTCCCGGCCAGCAACCCCGATCTGATCCTCACTTGCCTGCGTCAAGGCGCCGCCGAGTTCCTCATCCGCCCGCTCTCGCCCAAACAGGTTGAACCTGTGTTTGACCGGCTGAAACTGGTTGACTCGCAGCGGGGCTCCGGACGCATCTGTGCCGTGATGCCCGTGAAGGGCGCTTGTGGGGCGATTACGATTGCTACCAATCTGGCCCTCCAAATGAAGAAGGCGGGAGCAGAACGTGTCTTGCTGGCCGACCTTGACCCTATGACCGGCACGCAGTCGTTTCTGCTGAAGCTCAAATCCAGCTACAGTTTTGTCGATGCGCTCAGCCGCGCATCCACCCTGGACGCTGATTTGTGGCGCGGTATCGTCAGCCAAAGTGGCGGGATTGACGTTTTGCTATCGCCGGAAAGCGCCGCGCAGGGCGAACTCCCAGACCCCACGTCCATCTTGCAGTTCTGCCGCCAGTTGTGTGGCAAAATCACGCTCGGCATGGGGTCGGCTTACGGCAAGTGGAACCTAGACCGGGCCTCGGCGGCCGATGAAGTCATCCTGATCAGCACCAACGAACTGACGGCGTTGCGGGCGGCCTAGCGCGCGATCAACCATCTCCAGATGGAACACATCCGGTACGCAAGATTAAACTGGTAATCAACCGCTTCAGCCCGGACGCCGGACTGAGCCGCGAGGCGATTGAAACGGCGCTCGGTTCAAAGATTTTCCTCACCGTGCCAAGCGACTACGAATCGGTGCAGCGGGCGCTGGTGGACGGCAAGGCGATTTCGCCCTCTCCAGAAACTCCCCCGTAACCGATTGATTCGATTAAGCGGCAGGCTGGATGCGGAAACCAAGCTGGGCAGCTTTCCGTTGCAGCGAAGCCAGTTCGCGTTGCCGGCGCTT